>CAUZJY010000060.1:0-12637 GCA_963580305.1 Gemmatimonadales bacterium UBA6960 | reverse complement strand
GGTGGCGATCCTGTACCTGTACTTCAGGGCGGGACTCGGCAGCTTCGCCTTCGCCGAGCTGCTCCAGGTGGAGCTGACGCTGGTGGAGCAGCTCTGGCTGTTCGCCGCGTTCGCGCTCGCGTTCGCAATCAAGGTGCCCGTCTTCCCGCTGCACACCTGGCTGCCGGACGCCCACGTGGAGGCGCCCACCCCCGGATCGGTCATGCTGGCCGCGGTTCTGCTGAAGATGGGGACGTACGGGTTCGTGCGCTTCCTGCTCCCGCTCTTCCCGGATGCGGCCCAGCATCCGACCGTCGTCGGGCTGATGCTGCTGCTCGGCGTGATCGGGATCCTGTATGCAGCCTTGGTGGCCGCCGTCCAGACGGACGCCAAGAAGCTGGTCGCGTACACGTCGGTGGCTCACATGGGATTCGTGGTGATCGGGATCTTCGCGCTGACGGTGAACGGCATCCAGGGCGCGCTGCTCGTAATGATCTCGCACGGGATCACCACGGGCGCGCTGTTCCTCCTGTTGGGGATGCTGTACGAGAGGCGCCACACGCGCCTGATCGAGGACTTCGGCGGCATTGCCGCGGTCGCACCATGGCTCGCCACCGCGTTCGTGATCACCGCGCTGGCCTCGATCGGGCTCCCCGGTACGAGCGGCTTCGTCGGCGAGTTCCTGGTCCTCCTCGGGACCTTCGAGACCCATCCATGGACGGCGGGAATCGCGGCTCTGGGCGTGATCTTCGCCGCCTACTACATGCTGCCCATGGTACAGCGGATGTTCTTCAATCGGATTGAGCGCGAGGAGAACCGGGGGATGCCGGACCTCTCCCGCCGGGAGTTGGTCATTCTGGTGCCGATGGTCGTGCTCATGATCTGGATCGGCGTACAGCCCGCCCCCTTCCTGCGGCGCATGGAGCCATCGGTGCAGGTGCTGCTCGAGTCGGTGACAGAGCGTCCCGCGGTGTCCGCGGCGGCCGCGGTCCAGGTCGGGGACTAGCCCCATGGTCCTCGACTTCGCCAGTAACATCGACTACGTGTGGGCGCTCCTGCCCGAGATCGTCCTGTGCGTGTGGGGGATGATCGTGCTCGTGGCCGGGGTCTCCGGGCACGGCGACGAGCGTAGCCGCGAGTCTCCCGGGATCGATGACGGTAGCCGGGCCTGGGACCTCGGCTGGCTCGCGCTGGGGGGCGTGGCGCTCGCGGCCGTCGCCAACGGATGGCTCTACGGCGTGCGTGAGGTCGGCACGGACGCGATGATCGCCGTGGACGGATTCCGCCTGTTCGCGAACTGGATCTTCCTGGTCGCCGCGGCGCTAGGGATCTTGATCTCCCTCGCGTACGTCTGGCGGCAGCGGCTCCAGGCGGGCGAGTACTACGGGCTCGTCCTCCTGTCCACGGCCGGAATGATGTTTATGGCCGGCGCGCGCGACCTGATCGTGGTCTTCCTGGGTCTCGAGGTGATGTCGGTCGCGGTGTACGCGCTCTCGGCCTTCAACCGCCGGGATCGCCGCTCGGCAGAGGCCGGGCTCAAGTACTTCCTCCTGGGCGCGTTCTCGACGGGCTTCTTCCTGTACGGGATCGCGCTCGTGTACGGGGCCACCGGAAGCACGCACCTGCCCGCGATCGGCGCGGCGGTGGCGGACGGCAGCGCGCGCGGCGCTTTCCTGATCTTCGGAATTGCCCTGCTGGGGGTCGGGTTCGCCTTCAAGGTCTCCGCGGTTCCGTTCCACATGTGGACGCCCGACGTGTACGAGGGCGCGCCCACGCCGGTCACCGCCTTCATGTCGGCCGGCGTAAAGGCGGCGGCGTTCGCCGCGTTCTTTCGTGTCTTCCTGGTCTCCTTCCAGGACGCGTACGCGAGCTGGTACCTGGTCATGTGGTGCCTGGCCGCGATCACCATGGTCGTGGCCAATCTGATCGCGCTGGTGCAGACCAACGTGAAGCGGATGCTCGCCTACTCGAGCATCGCGCACGCGGGATACCTGCTCGTGGGAATCGTGGCCGCGAACGAGATCGCGGCCGGGGCGGCGCTCTTCTACCTGCTCGTCTACGCAGTCATGAACCTGGGGGTATTCGCGGTCGTGATCGTCGTCGCCAACCAGGGCGAGGAGCGGCTCGAGCTCGAGGACTACGCGGGGCTCGGACGTACCCAGCCCGCGCTGGCGCTCCTGATGACCCTGTTCCTGCTCTCGCTCGCGGGCTTTCCGGGCACGGGTGGGTTCATGGCAAAGTTCCAGCTCCTGCTCGGAGCCATGGACGCGGGGCTGTGGCGGCTGTCCGTGATCCTCGTGCTCACGACCGTGATCTCGTACGCTTACTACTTGAAGCTGGCGTGGTACGCCTGGATGCGTGAGTCGGCGGAGGGGGAGGGCGGCAGTGCGGAGCTGTCTGTCCCGCTGCCGATGTGGCTTGCGCTGGTCGTAGGGGCAGCGGTCGTGCTGTGGCTCGGCATCTTCCCGGGGCCCGTGCTCGATTTCGCCCGGCGGAGCGTCGCCGGGCTCGCCGCGCTGGGGGGAGTGGCGGGGGTGGAGCCGTAGCCTTCGTCCCGTCTATATCCACGGCTCGCCCGAGCACGCGGCGCGTCACCGCGAGATATCTAGAACGCCTCCGCAGATGCTACGGTCCGTCAGCGCATCTGCGTCGGAGGGGACGGCTGGTTCATCTTCGACATCCTTGAAGCGGATCTTGTGGCACCCGAGGAGGTGGCCTAGCCCCCGCTGACTGCGGGCAGGATGAACAGCTCGCCGCCTTCGGGGGCGGACGGGTCGAGGCCGCGCATCCAGCGGATGTCGTCGGCGCCCAGGAACACGTTCACGTGCGGGCGGACCTCCCCAGCTTCGGTCACGATGCGATGGTAGACCCCCGGGGCGCTCTCGCGCAGACGCCCGAGCGCATCGGCGACCGTCTCCACTTCGGGGCCCAACTCCAGGCGGGCGCGACCGCCGGAGAGGTCGCGGAGCGCGGCGGGGACGATGAGAGTGACGCTCACGTCGCGCCTCGGGCGCGATCGTGCGAGCCCCCCCGTCGGCGTCTCACGGAAGCACGGCCGCCTTCATACACACGACCGGCGGCAGGCCGTCCTTGATCAGCGTCCACGTCTCGCCCTCATCGCTCGAGCCGTAGATCTTGCCGCTGCGGGTCCCGAAATAGATCCTGGCGGGATCGAGCGTGTCCGTGTCCATGCCGTCGCGCAGCGTGGTCTCGTACGCGTCCTCCTGCGGCAGGCCGTTCCCCAGCCCCTCCCAGGACGCGCCCCCATCCCGCGTACGGGCACCTGGAGCTTCACGCCCACCGGCCGGCGGCCCTCCCCGTCCAGCGGCAGGATGTAGACCGTCTCCGGGTCGGCGGGATGGATCGCCATCGCGAAGCCGAAGTCCGATGGGACCCCGTCCGCGATGTCCTCCCAGCGGTCGTCCCAGTCGTCGCTCCGGTAGAGCCCTCCGTGGTTCTCGAGGTAGAAGCGCTCGGGACGGGCCTCGTGGTGCACGACCTTGTGCACGCACTGCCCGTACTCGGGATACTTCTCGGGCAGGAAGTCCGCCCGCACCCCCTGGTTGCGGGGCTGCCAGCTCGCTCCCCCGTCCTCGGTGCGGTACACGCCCCCCGTCGACTGGGCAGCGAGCATGCGCTCGGAGTGCGCCGGATCGAGCAGGATCGTGTGCAGGCAGAGCCCGCCGTTTCCGGGAGTCCAGAACTGCCGGTGCTCGTGCTTGAGGTAGCCTTCCACCGGCCGCCACGAGCCGCCTCTGTCGGTGCTCTCGAACAGGCAGGACGGCTCGACCCCGAGGAAGAGGCGCTCCGGCTCCGCCTGCCGCCCGGGCGTGATCTGCCAGACACGCTTGAGGGCGAGCCCAGACTCCTCGGGGAAGCGAAGCGGAATCGCCTTGTGGTCCGTCCAGGTCGCGTCCAGATCGTCCGAGCACCGGAGCGTCACGCCCCACAGGGGCTGCTGGGCACCGCCCAGAGCGTACGCCTTCCGCTCCGTTGATCGAGCGCGAGCGCGTACACTTCCTCGCCGGTGAAGTGGGGCCCTTGCATCTCCCAGCTCGCGCGGCGCGCGTCCGAGTGCAGCAGGAAAGCCCACTTGGTGGTGCCGATAATCAACACGACGTTGCCGGAGCGCCCGGCGATCCCGGTTGCGGCTGGCTCACGTACCGTTTGGAGCCTGCAGGAGCCAGCGCCGCGGCGAACCCTGCTGGAAGCCGGCGGGTAGCCGGAGGTCATACCCCCGCTCCACCCGCTACGGAAAGCTCCGAGCCCGCATGGCGCTGGCAGCCCACATCTTCCGAGAGTACGACATCCGCGGCATCGTGGGTCGTGATTTCGGCCCGGAGGTCTCCGAGCCGGTCGGCCGGGCGTATGGCTCGGTGATCCGCGAGCAGACCGGGAAGGAGCGGCCACGCGTTGTAGTCGGACGCGACAACCGGCCCAGCTCTCCGGAGTTGGGGCAGGCGCTCGTGCGGGGAATCCGCGCCGCCGGGGTGGACGTGCTGGACATCGGGACCGTCCCGACCCCGATGGTCTACTGGGCCGAGACGACGCGCGGGCTGGATGGAGCAGTGCAGATCACCGGCTCGCACAACCCGCCCGAGTGGAACGGGATCAAGATGACCGTGGGGGGCCGCGCGACCTACGGTGCGACCATCCGGGCGCTCCGCGATCGGATCGAGGACGGCCCGCTCGCGTCGGGCGCGGGCGGCTACGTAGCAGAGGACGTGAGCGACGCCTACATCGCCGACGTCGCCGGCCGCTTCCGGTTGGCCCGTCCGGTCAAAGTCGCCGTGGACTGCGGCAACGGCAGCGGCGCACTGGTGGCCGAGCGCCTGCTCACCACACTTGGCGCGGACGTGCTCCCCCTCTTTTGCCAGTCGGACGGCACCTTCCCGAACCACCACCCCGATCCGACGGTCGACGAGAACCTGGTCGACCTGATCGCCACGGTGCAGGCGGAGGGGTGCGCGCTGGGCGTGGCGTTCGACGGCGATGCGGACCGGCTGGGAGTCGTGGACGAGCAGGGCTCCGTGGTGCGCGGGGATCTGGTCCTGCTCCTGTTTGGGCTGGATCTGCTCGCCCGCAAAAGACGGGGACAGAAGCTCGTCTTCGACGTCAAGTGCTCGCAGGTGCTCCCCGAGGTGTTCGCTGCGGCGGGCGGCGAGCCAATCATGTGGAAGACCGGGCACTCCCTTCTGAAGGAGAAGATGCGCGCGACGGGCGCTCCGCTCGCGGGTGAGTTATCCGGCCACATCTGCGTGGGGGGTGACCTGTACTACGGCTTCGACGACGCACTCTTCAATGCCTGCTACCTCATCGACCTGGTCGCGCGCTCCGACCAGTCCTTGTCGGCGCGCATTGCGGAGTTCCCCCCCTACGTGTCCACCCCAGAGATTCGCGTGGAGGTGACAGAGGAAGCGAAGTGGAAGGTGGTGCGGGCTGCGCGCGCGTACTTCGCAGCCGAGCACGAGGTGGTGGACGTCGACGGCGTGCGCGTCCTGTTCGGTGATGGGTGGGGACTGCTCCGGGCCTCCAACACGCAGCCCGTTCTCGTGCTCCGCTACGAGGCGCGCACCCGGGAGCGGCTCGACGAGATTCGCCAGGCCATGGAGGAGTTCCTGCGCCTCCAGGGTGTGGATCTGGTCGCCGCCGCTCACTAGCGCATTGGCTCGCTCGCTCCGCTCCTCGTTCGGGAGGCTGCGCTCCCTCCGCGGGGGCAAGCTCGCGATCACGATCGCGGCGGTCCTCGGCTTCCTGCTCGTGGCGCTCCGCGTGCTGGTGTCGCTCCACGTCAACGTCCTCTGGTTCCGGAGTATCGGCTACGAGGACCTGCTGTGGCGCAGGATCGGCTGGGCGTGGGGGATGCGGTTCCTGGTGGCCGCTGTGGTCGCGGTCGTGCTCTTCCTCAACCTGCGCCTGGTGGTCCACACGCTGGGCTCGATCCAAATCAAGCGCCGCTTCGGCGACCTGGAGATCGCGGAGCAGCTGCCCAGATCGTACGCGCTCTGGGGGGCGGCCGCCCTGTCCGGAGTGATGGGACTGTGGTTCGGGGGGTCGGTGGTGGGGAGCGTGGGGATCAACACGCTCCTGGCACTCACGGCTCCGGCGTGGGGCGTCCGCGATCCGGTGTTCGCGCTCGACCTCACCTTCTACGTCTTCCAGCTCCCGCTCCTGCGCGCCGGATTGCTGCTCGCCCTGCTCCTGGTCTTCATGGTGTTCACCGTGTCCCTCGGCGGCTACGCAGCCATCGGGGCGCTGCGCTGGGGACGGGGCAGCCTGGTCATGACCGACCTCCCCCGCGTCCACCTGGGCTCGCTGGTCGCGGCCTTCCTCGCCCTGGTCGCCGCCCGGTTCTGGCTGGGCCGCTACCTGCTGCTGCTGAACGGCACGTCGGAGGTGCAGGGGATCTTCGGCTACGCGGACGCCGAGGCGCGCCTGCCCGCCCTCTAGATGATTATCCTGGTCACCCTGGGTGCCGCGGCAGCGGTGCTGTGGGGAGCGGTGCGCAACCGGGCGGTCCCCGTGTTGGCCGGGTTGGGTGCAGTTGCGGCCGGCGGGATCCTGGGCGTCCAGTTCTACCCGTCGTTCGTGCAGCGCTTTCGGGTCGAGCCGAACGAGCTGTCGCGGGAGGCGCCGTACATCGAGACGAACATCGAGTACAGCCGCCGGGGCTTCGCGCTGGACGAGCTGCAGAGCGCGCGCTTCCACTACGCGCCCCCCCGTGGGGTGGACTGGGAGACGGCGGCCGCGCAGTTCTCGGGGCTGCTCGTCTGGTCGCGTGAGCCATTGCTTAGCGCCTATCGTCAGCTGGAGGCCCGGTTCCGCTACTACGACTTCGCGGAGCCGGTCGTCGATCGCTATCCGGCGACGGGAGGGGCGAGGGTGGTGGCGCTGGCCGTCCGGGAGGTCGATCCGACCGGAATCGAGGATCCGAACTGGCAGAACCTCCACCTGCGGCAGCAGTTCCTGGCGGGGATGGGCGCCGTGGCCAGCGACGCGACCGAACGTACCCCGGAAGGGCAGCCGATCCCGATCCTCTCCGGCATTCCGCCCCGCTTCGAGGCCCGCTCGAACGGTCCCGAGGGGCTCCGGCTCGAGCACTCGGCGGTCTACTTCGGCGTGCGCCCCCAGCAGTACGCGATCTTGAATCCGAGCGCCACGAGCTTCCTGGCGCCGGACTCGACCCCCGGAACGCCCGGCGCCCACTTTCCCGAGGGGGTGCTCCTCTTCTCGCCCCTCCGCACGCTCTCGTTCGCATGGGAGTTGGGCGAGCCGAATCTGCTGTTCGCGTCGGAGGTCGGGCGCACGAGCCGGATGGTGATCCACCGGGAGGTCACGCGGCGCGTGCGGGAGATCTTTCCGCAGCTCCGCTACCCCGAGCCTGCGTATCCAGTGGTCCACGACGGGCGGATCGTCTGGGTCCTCGAGGGCTTCACCGTCACCCGCAACTTCCCGTTGTCCCGACCGCACCAGCTCGATGCCAACCGACCGGTCGCGTATGTCCGCAACAGCGCTCGGGTCGTCGTGGACGGGGTGACCGGCGAGGTGATGTTCTACCGGATGCCCGGCGACGACCCGCTCCTCGCCGCGTACGACCGGGCGTTTCCGGGGGTCTTCCGCCCGTTCGACGACATGCCCGCCGGCCTGCGCGAGCACCTCCGGTACCCGCGCAGGCTGATGGCTCTCCAGGCGGAGGTACTGCGGCAGTACCACCAGGAGAGCGCGCAGGTGTTCCACACGCAGTCGGACGCCTGGAACATCCCCACCGAGCTGGGCCGGGGCGACGCGCCGGTGCCGTATCAGCCGGAGTATGGCCTCCTCCGACTACCCGGTGAGGCCGGCCCCACCTTCGTCCTGAGCACCGTCTTCGTGCCCTCGGCGCGGCAGAACCTGACCGCCATGCTGTACGGGCGGGTCGGGCCGGACGGACGAAGCGAGCTGTTCCTCCACAACATCGCGGTCGAGGATCAGGCGCCCGGTGGAGGCGCTGGTCGAGCAGGACCCGGTGATCTCCCAGCAGCTCTCCCTCTGGCGCACCGGGGGGAGTCAGGTCTGGACCGGCCACCTCCACGTCGTCCCGGTCGGGGAGCACCTCCTTTACATGGAGGCGCTGTACCTCGCGGCCGCCTCGGACGCGATCCCGGAGCTCCGCCGCTTCATCGTGAGCGATGGGGTCGGTGTGGTGATGGAGCCGACCCTGGAAGAGGCCGTGGGCGCCTTCCGCGGGAGGAAGGTGACGGTGACCGACCCGGCGACGGTGGCGCTCCCCACCGCCGGCCCGGGAGAACGCTGGCCCAGCGAGGCGCTCGACCTCCTGCGGCGCGCCGCGGCGCGCCGCAGGAAGGAGGACTGGCTGGGCTTCGGGACCGCGCTGCAGGAGCTCGAGGACCTGCTGGAGCGGCTCGACCGCGCCACCCCAGGCGCTCCGGATCCCTCGGAAGCCATCCCCATCGAAGTCCCGGACATCCCCGGGACCTCGCAGCGCTGATCCGCGTTCCATTTCCGGCGCGCCCGCGCTGTTGATCGCACCAGCCCCGCGGCATAGCTTACCCGGGCTCTGCGCGCGCCTTCTGGTCTCTCCGACGGCGCTCCGGCCCCCCAGCGAACCCTGGGATCCGACTACACCCGAGCGGCGTGATGGACATCCACGAGTACCAGGCGAAGGAGCTTTTCCGCGGGGCCGGAATTCTGGTTCCGCCGGGCGAGGTGGCGGAGACGGCGGCCGCAGCGGAAGCGATCGCCCGGAAGCTCGGCGGCACCGTGGTCGTGAAGGCCCAGGTCCACGCAGGCGGGCGCGGCAAGGCGGGCGGCGTCAAGCTCGCCAAGACGCCCGAGGAAGCCCGCGCGCATGCCGATAAGATCCTGGGGATGGAGATCAAGGGGCTGACCGTAGGGAAGGTGCTGGTCACCCCTGCGGAGGAGATCGCCAGCGAGGCGTACCTGGGCGTGCTGGTGGACCGGGAGAGGCAGGCGCCGCTCTTCATGGCGTCCGCCGCCGGCGGGATCGACATCGAGGAGGTGGCGCGCACCACCCCGGAGAAGCTGCGCAAGCTGCACGTCGATCCGCGCTACGGTCTTCTCCCGCACCAGGCATACTGGCTGGCGGACTTCCTCTACGACGATCCCGGCCAGATCAAGCAGGCGGCGCGCATCGTCGAGCAGCTCTGGCACGCGTTCGTGAATGCCGGGGCCTCGATGGCGGAGATCAACCCGCTGATCGTGACCCCCGGGGGGGAAGTGAAGGCGATCGACGCCAAGGTGTCCGTCGACGACAACGAGCTGTTCCGGAGGCCCGACGTGGCCGAATACCGGGACAGCTCGGCCGAGCCGCCGGCCGAGACGCGTGCGCGCGAGGCGGAGCTCACCTACGTGAAGCTCGACGGCGACGTGGGCTGCTGCGTGAACGGGGCCGGTCTCGCCATGGCCACGATGGACCTCGTGCACTTCTACGGAGGCGAGCCCGCCAACTTCCTCGACATCGGCGGCTCCTCGAACCCGGACAAGGTCGTGGCCGCGCTCCAGATCATCACCGCCGATCCCAATGTGAAGGTGACCCTCTTCAACATCTTCGGCGGGATCACGCGCTGCGACGACGTGGCGAAAGGCATCGTCGAGGCGACCCGCCGCATCCAGATCGAGATCCCGATCGTAATCCGGCTCACGGGCACGAACGAGCAGATCGGGCTCGAGATCCTGAAGGAGGCGGGCTACAGCGCGTACACCTCGATGGATGAGGTGGTGAAGAAGGCCGTGGAGCTCGCCCACGACGCCTAGTCTACGAACCCCGACGACGAAAATGAGCGATGTCGATCTTCATCAACGAGAACACGCGCCTGGTGGTCCAGGGGATCACCGGACGGGACGGATCCTTCCACACCACCCAGATGATGGAGTACGGCACCCGGGTGGTGGCTGGGGTGACCCCCGGCAAGGGGGGCCAGAGCTTCGCCGGACCGAACGGGCAGCAGGTCCCGATCTTCAACAGTATGGATCAGGCGGTACGGGAGACGGGGGCGAACACCTCCGTGATCTACGTCCCGCCGGCCGGCGCGTCCGCCGCCATCATGGAGGCGGCGGACGCCGGGATCCCTCTGATCGTGGCGATCACCGAGGGGGTGCCGGTGATCGACATGGCGCGCGTGCACGCCTTTGTGCGTGACAAGGGTGCGCGCCTCCTGGGACCCAACTGCCCCGGGCTGATCTCGCCCGGCAAGTGCAAGGTGGGGATCCTCCCCGGCCAGATCGTCGCGCCCGGCCCGGTCGGCGTGATCTCGCGCTCCGGGACACTGACGTACGAGGCCGTCTTCCATCTCACCAACGCCGGGATCGGCCAGACCACCTGCGTCGGGATCGGTGGCGACCCGCTGATCGGGACCAGCTTCGTCGACTGCCTGGAAGCGTTTGTGGGAGATCCCGAGACGAAGGCCCTCGTCATGATCGGCGAGATCGGGGGGACGGACGAGCAGGAGGCGGCTCGCATCGTCAAGGAGCGCGTCCGAGTACCCGTGGTCGGGTTTATCGCGGGACAGACCGCCCCACCCGGGCGCCGCATGGGCCACGCGGGCGCGATCATCAGCGGCGGCTCGGGCACGGCAGCCGAGAAGATGCAGGCCTTCGAGGAGGCTGGTATCGCGGTCGCAAAGCGACCAGCGGAGATCGCGGAGCTCGTCGGAAAGGCATTGAGGCACTGAGGAGCGATGCCGATGTCCTCCCGCTGGGGCCCGTCAAATGGGATGATCCGGCAGGAGGACGAGCGGATGCAACTGAGACGGACTCGTAGTACGTCGCAGGGAGCAGCCGCGAAGCCCGACGAACCGGAGCGCCCATTTCACGGGCCCCCACCCGGAGCGCCGATCTCACGGCCCTGACATGAAACTCGCCGATCTGCTCCTTGACGACTGGATCGCCATTCCGCTCGAGGCGGCGGATCTCGCGGAGGCGCTCCGCGTCCTGCTCTCCCGTCTGCGGGGCGCCGGCCTGGGCGACCCGGACGATGTGGGTCGCCTCGCCGAGGGGCTGGCGGACGGCAGCGCTGGAGAGTTGATCCGGGTGAACGCGGACGTCGTTCTGGTGATCGGCCGGGCCGAGCCGCTGGAGGGCGTCTCGGTCACGCTCGGGGTCGCCACCTCACCCTTCCGCATGGGCCCGGACGAGGTCGCGGGGACGGCCCGCGCGCTGCTCGTGCTGCTCACGCCGAAGAGCCTTCAGCTGCTCAAGTCCGAGGTCGTCCCGACGCTCGTGCGGGTGCTGCGCGACGAAGAGCGGAGTCGGCGCCTGCTGGCAGCCGACTCAGTGGTCGAGGTGCGGGGGCTGCGCGAGCTGATGGAAGCCGAGCTGCGCGAGCGCCATCTCGTGGCCGACGCCATGACCCCGGTGCGCTACCGGGTCTACCCGGACACGCCCCTGCTGGAGGTCGTCGACCTGATGGTCCGGCGCAGCCTGCGGGCGGTCCCGGTCGTGGGCGAGCGATACGAGGTGCTGGGGCTGATCACGGTGGGGGACGTCCTCGGGGAGCTGCTGCCGCGGCGTGCGGAGGGCGAGCTCTCCGGAGCCAGCCTGCGGGCCCGCGACGTGATGACGCGGAGCGTTCTCTGCGTCTCGGAGGATCAGGCCCTGATGGATGCGGCGACCGGGATGGTCAACCGCGGGGTGGATCAGCTTCCGGTGGTGCGCGAGGGGGAGCTGGTCGCCTTTCTGACCCGCGACGCCATCCTGCGCCTGCTCTTCCCGGGAGGGGCGGAGACCCCCCCCGGGGACGCGGGGCGGACGGACTCGAGCGATCGAGCGGAGCCAGGGGACGACGTGAGGGACGACGTGAAAAGGATGCGATGAGCCAGACGCTCGCGATCATCAAGCCCGATGCGGTCCAGGCCGGCCGGGCCGGCGAGATCCTATCACACCTGGAGCAGGCCGGGTTCCGGGTGCGCGCCCTGCGCATGACCCGGCTCGACGCGGGAGCGGCCGGGGAATTCTACGCCGTGCACCGCGCGCGCCCCTTTTACGGCTCGCTGGTCGCGTTCATGACCTCGGGGCCGGCGATCCCGATGGCACTGGAGGCGCCCGACGCGGTGAAGAAGCTGCGTGAGGTGATCGGCGCGACCGACCTGGCCGAGACCGACCCGGGGACCGTCCGGAAGCTCTACGCCGAGTCGAAGGAGCGGAACGCGATCCATGCCTCGGACTCGGACGAGAACGCCGCCCGGGAGATCGCCTTCTTCTTCTCCGAGCGGGAGTTGATCGGGAACCACTGAGCGGAAGGGGGGCCGCGGGGACTGGAGAGCGCGGCGGCCGCCCATCGGAGGGCACGCTCCGTGCGGGGTCGGAGCGTACGAACGCCGGTCTGGGCGAGGCCCGCAACCCCCCTTGTGGGACGCTGACCTTCGCGTTGACAGGCCTATCCGTCATCTCTAGCTTCCGCGACTATGCTCCTGCTCGATCTTGCCCGCCTCGACCGGGAGGGCACACTTCGGGTCGAGGGGCAGATCACGCCGGACGATCCGCTCTGGGAAGGGACCAGCATCCGCCTCCAGGACCCGCTCTGCGTGGAGCTGAGGGCGACCGGGGCTCGGAGCGGAGAGATCATCGTTCGCGGGCTGATCGAGGGTACGCTGGCGCAGGAGTGCCGGCGCTGCCTCGATCCCGTGGATGTCCCCTTCCG
>CAUZJY010000059.1:0-12830 GCA_963580305.1 Gemmatimonadales bacterium UBA6960 | reverse complement strand
ATCTCTTCGGGCCGAACCGGCCGGCGGAACGCTCGGGTGGCAAAATCGGTGAGAATACTGCGCGCACACGGCGTGACCTCGCTGGGCACCGTCGGCCGACAGGTGAAGATCCGCTGACGTACGGGGCTCTCGGAAACTCCGGTAGGGTTGAAGGGGCCCACGATGACCACATCTTTCAGGTGCGCGAGCACCTGTTGCCCGTAGGCATCCGCGTTCACGGCGTTCAGCGTCAGTTCGCTGGGCTTGACCACGTCGGGGGCCGTGCCCTCGTATCTCGCGATGAACGCAGCGCTCATCCGGTGCGAACCCCCGCGGATGAAGACCGGCTCGGTCTTAGTGTAATCCACATCGTTCAGATACCAGTCGAAGTCCACGACGGCTACCCGCTCCCCATCGATCGAGAACTCGACCTGTTCCGGCCGAACATCAGCATGCATGGAGTATCCTTCCCCTCCCCCTCCCCCTCCCCCTCCGTCGTCCCCCGGAGCCGACACGCTGAAGATGTAGTGACCGTCTGCGGGGAAGTTGTGGATGACGGAGAGTCCCCCACGGGTTCCGATCGGCGCGCCCGGAGCGCGTTCGCCCTGCGACGCCTTCTCCTCCACAAAGTAGGTGGTCTGGCTGGCGGTCGCATCCGGATTGCCGATCGCGACGCGGCTGATCTCGCTCGCGGCGGTCAGGTAGGAGTCGAGCAGCGTCGGCGACATCAACTGGACGTCGACGATGTTGTCGAAGTTGTTGCTCTTGGTGTCGGGCAGGAGATAGTCGGCCGCGTCGATCTCGAGCCCCAGGAGCTCGCGGATCGCGTTCTCGTACTCGGGACGGTTGAGCCGCTGGAAGCTCCGGACGCCCGGAGTCGGGTTCGCCGCGGCGGCGCGGTCGATCCGGGTCTCGAGCTCGGTGACCAGCGCGGCCAGCGTGTCGCCACCAGGACGTGGCATCCCCGGAGGAGGCATCATCCCCACCTGCAGCTTCCGGATCATCTTCTCCGCCGTCGCCGCCTGCGCCACCGGGTTCGCGACGTCGAACCCCTCCAACGACAGGTTGCCGGTGCGCATCTGGTCGTTGTGGCAAACCACACAGTACCGCTGAACCACCGCCGTCAGATCCTCCGGCTCGATGTCCGGGCCACGGCCTTGTTTGACAGCCGTAAACGATGGGACTTCACCCGTCGCTGGTCGCCGGCTCCCGGAGGCGGCGACCGATGGCCTCGAGCCCGTAGCCCGCTCGGAAGTCGACCATGCGGCGGCCAGCCCCATCACCGGCTGTCCGGTACCCTGTTGTACCACTCTGCCCGTGACCGTCTGGGCGTCGACACTCGGCGCAGCCAGCAGAAAGGCGATGAGCAGCGCACTTGGTGATACCGGTTTCCGTAGCATGATTCCTCCGGGGCTGGAGGCCAAGGAAAACTCCATCCGTAAGCTAGCAAACCTACGGAATGAACGGAATGATATGGTGGAGATGAGAAACAGCAGGGGCCTGGCGGATTCAGAAACGAGGGTGCCCCCACGATAGCAGCATACAGTGCCGTTAGGGCACAGGCAATGAAGAAAGGTCCGGCCAGCCTACTGAGTCAGAAGTGACTTACAGAAGATCCCGAGCTTCTCCAAGATTTCATCGGCGGTCTTGGTCCAGACGAAGGGCTGCGGGTCGCGGTTGTTGCTGTCCAGGTACCGGCGGATCGTCTGCTCCAAGGATGACCGGCTGCGATGAGCGCTGCGTTTCAGGCGTTTGCGGGTGAAAACGGAGAACCAGGATTCGACCAGGTTCATCCACGATGCTCCGATAGGCGTGAAGTGCATATGAAAGCGCGGGTGACCCAGGAGCCAGCGCTTGATCATGGGCGTCTCGTGGGTACCGTAGTTGTCGAGGATGAGATGCAGGTCGAGGGTCGGGGGAACGTTGGCATCGATGCACTTCAGGAATTTGAGGAACTCCCGAGCGCGATGGCGACGGTGCACCTGACCAATAACACGGCCGCTCTTCACATCGAGCGCGGCGAACACCGTGGTCGGAACGTGGCGGATGTAGTCATGGGTCCGCCGTTCCACCTCGCCCGGGCGCAGGGAGAGAATGGGCTGGGAGCGGTCCAGCGCCTGAATCTGCGACTTCTCATCGACCGCCAGCACGAGCGCACGATCGGGCGGGTTCAAATACAACCCGACGATGTCACGCACCTTATCGATGAAGAGCGGATCCTTGAAGATCTTGAAGGTCTCGCTGCGGTGCGGCTTCAGCAAGAAGGCGCGCCAGATACGACTGATCGTGCTCTGACTTAGACCCGTTCGTTTAGCCAGCGCGCGCGTGCTCCAGTGCGTCGCGTCCTCCGGCACCGTCTCCAGCGTGAGGGTTACCACACGGTCGACATCTTTATCGCTCACCGTGCGCGGGGCGCCCGGTCGCGGCTCGTCGAGCAAACCGTCCAGGCCGCGGGCCACGTATCGGGCCCGCCACTTCCCGACCGTCGGCTGGCTGAGACCGAGCTGTGCGGCGATCTCCTTGTTGGACTGACCCTGGGAGCTCTTGAGGACAATCCGGGCACGCGTAGCCAGCGCGTTCGCACTCTTCTGGCGCCGCGTCCAGCGCTCGAGCACCTCACGCTCAGAATCGGAAACGTGCAGTACAGCGAGCGGCCGGCCCATGGGCGTCTCCTGGAGCGGGTAAGGCTCCAAGATACGGCGGGTCCCATCTAAATGTAAGACACTTATGACTCACTTGACTGAGACCAGGGCGCTGCAAAACTACGGATGCCCGGTGCGGCCGAAACCCGGCGGCTTCATAATGTGGATTGCGCCACAGCCCGAACACGACCCGGCGGAGCCGATCGGAGCACTTGCGAACCACCCGGGAGTGTCTTGCGGGTGCGGTCCTCTCACCCCTGGCAGCTGGTCGATCAGCCCATCCGCCCCGTGCAGCTGAAGTTTCCTCCCCCGCCGAGGGCCGTAGATTCCCCCTCCATGCCGACGCTGAACGAGCTCCTCCACGCGGCCAGCCGGACCTTCGCGGTCGGGATCGATCACCTCCCCTCCCCCCTCCGGAGGGAGGTCGAGACGGCCTACCTCCTCCTCCGGGTCTCGGACTACCTCGAGGACAACGAGTCCATGGAACCCAACCAGAAGGCCGGCCTCCTCGACCGGTGGGCGCGGGTGCTGGCGCGCGAGGACGGGGTGGAGGGCTTCGCCCGCGCGCTCGGGCCCGTGCCCGACCCGACCCCGGACGCCCTGGTGGCCCGGAGCGTGGTGCAGGTGGCGGAGGCGCTGGACCGGCTCCGGCCCCAGGCCCAGGCCGTGATCCGCCGGCACGTACGCGACTCCACTCTGGGGATGGCGCGCTGGGTGCTCCGCGGGCCGGGCCTGGCGGATGAGGCCGACCTAGACGACTACATGCACGAGGTCGCGGGACGGGTGGGGTGGCTGCTCACCGAGCTGTTCTCGCTGGACGTCCCGGAGGTCGCCGCGCAGCGCGACCCGATGATGGCGCTGGGGCGGGACTTCGGCCTCGCCCTCCAGACCGTGAACGTGATCCGTGGGCTGCACGCCGACTGGCGGCGCGGTTGGGTCTACGTGCCCCGCTCCTTCGCCGGCGGGGACGGGAGCGCGGCACGGGTCTTCTCGGACGAAGCGGACCCGGCGCTCGAGGGGCGCGTGCTCGAGGAGCTGGTGGCCAAGGCGGAGCGCCACCTGGCGGCCGCCGCCGATTACATCGCCCGCCTCCCCCGCCGTAGCCGCGGAATCCGGCTCTTCTGCCTTCTCCCCCATCTGTTCGCCGTGCGCACGCTCGCGCTCAGCCGCGGGAACCGGGCCGTCTTCCGCCGGGAGACCAAGATCTCGCGCGCGGAAGTGAGGCAGATCGTGCGGGCCGCCGGGATGCTGGGATGGTCAAACGGCTGGATCCGCTGGTACGTGGGGCGGCTGAGCGCCACCGCGTAGGCCATGCGCGAACACCTTCGCAGATGACTGCTGCCGATGACCACTGCAGCCGACCTTCGCGGATGACCGCGCTTTCCGCTGAAAGCGGCCAGGTGCCGCAGGAGCTCTGGAGCGCCGTCGAGCAGTACCTGACCTCGCGCATCCTCGAGGACGATCCGGTCCTCCGAACGGCGCTCGAGGCGAGCGATGAGGCGGGGCTCCCCGCGATCCAGGTCTCACCGGTCGAGGGACGGTTCCTCAACCTCGTCGCCCGGCTCCTCCACGCCCGCTCCGTGCTGGAGATCGGGACGCTCGGCGGCTACAGCGCGATCTGCATGGCCCGCGCGCTCCCACCGGATGGGAAATTGATCACGCTCGAGAAGGAACCTGGGTACGCCGAGGTGGCGCGCCGCAACGTCGAGCGCGCCGGCCTCGCCACCGTCGTCGAGATCCGCGTCGCCGCGGCGTCGGAGGCCCTGGCCCGGATGGTCGCGGACTCCGAAGGCCCATTCGATCTGGCCTTCATCGACGCCGACAAGCACAGCACTCCGCACTACTTCGACATGGCACTTCGGCTCGCCCGCCCCGGGAGCGTGATCGTCGTGGACAACGTGGTGCGGGAGGGCTCCTTGATTCAGGCGGAGGAGGACGACGCCGACGCGCAGGGAATGCGGAGCTTCCTGGAGCGCGTCGCACGCGAGCCCCGTGTGGACGCGACCGTGCTGCAGACCGTGGGGAGCAAAGGCTATGATGGATTCGCGTTCGTGCTCGTGACTTCGTGAGCGACCCTGGTGAGGGACCCCGCTGAGGAACCCGAACTCCGTGAGGAACGGAACTCCCGTGAAGCAATGCCTCCGGCTGCTGTCCGCCGGTCTCGTCGTCGCGGCGGCCTGCGCCACCCCTCCGCCCCCGCTCACCCTGCCCGGCGATCCGTTCTTCAGCGTCGCCGCCCCCGATTCCTTCGACGTCGAGTTGCGGACGGCCAAGGGCCCCCTGGTAGTGCGCGTGCGCCGGGACTGGGCACCGCGGGGCGCGGACCGCTTCCACGCGCTCGTACGGGGCGGCTTCTACGACGGACAAGCGTTCTTCCGCGTCATCCGCGGTTTTGTCGCGCAGTTCGGGCTGCACGGCGACGCGGCGGTCGCGGAGGCGTGGCGGGAGCGGACCATCCCCGACGACACCGTGGGCGCCGAGAACGTGCGCGGCACGCTCACCTTCGCGCGCAGCGGCCAGGATTCGCGGACCACGCAGCTCTTCTTCAATCTCGGCGACAACCGCAGGCTCGACACCACCGACGGATTCGGCTTTGCGCCGATCGGGCGCGTGGTCGAGGGACTGCCCGTGCTCGACGCGCTCAACCCGGAGTACTCGGGCCCCGCAGGACGCGAGCTCCCCGACGGCCCGCATCAGGACTCGATCTGGGCGCGCGGCGAGGCCTACCTGGTGGAGAAGTTTCCCAACCTGGACCGGATCGAGCGGGCGCGCGTGGTGCGCAGCTGGGACTGAGCTTCAGTCCCGGCCCCCTAGCTCCTCACCCGCTATCGCGAGCCCGAAGAGGGTGAGGAACGGCTCGATGTGCTGGACCGTCGTGCAGTACGGCGCGATCACCTCGGCGAATCCACCGGTGGCGACCACGTAGGGATCGGGGCGTCCCCACTCGGCGACGATCCGACGCACCATGCCGTCCACGGCGTCCACCACGGAGTAGAAGACGCCGCTCTGGATGCACGTCTCGGTCCGGCGGCCGATCGTGGCCTCGGGCGGCAGCAGCTCGACGCGCGGGAGCTTCGCGGTCCGCCGGCCGAGCCACTCGAGCCCGGCCGACACGCCGGGCGCGATCACGCCGCCCATGAAGGTGCCGTCCGCGGTGATCAGATCGAAGGTGGTCGCGGTGCCGAGATCGACGGCGATCGTGTCCCGACCGTACAGCTCGCGCGCTGCGAGGGTGTTCACGATCCGGTCGGCCCCGACCGTGCGCGGCTCCTCCACGTCCAGGCGGATCGAAAGGGGCGTGTCGGGCCGCACCAGGTGGACCGGGCCGGTGATGAGCCTCGCAAGGGTCGGCATCAGAACCGCGGTTGCGTCGGGCACGACCGAGCCCACCACCGCGGCGTCCGGCCGCCCCGGGCCCGCTTCCGCAAGCAGAGAGGCGAGCAGGTGGCGGTACTCGTCGACCGTGCGCGGCACCGCGGTGCTGATCCTCCAGTGCGCGCGCAGCTCGGTCCGCCCGTTCACCAGGCCCACGACGGTTTCCGTGTTGCCGACGTCGACGACGAGCTGCATGACTGCCTCCCTGGTCAGGCCCGGACCCGCACTCCACCCGCGACCACCCGGCGGATCTCACCGGGTCCCACCTCCACCCGGAGCGCGCCGTCCGGGTCGATCCCGCGCGCGATCCCGACCGCACCCGCGGCCTCGACCCGGCGGTCGCGCAGCACGTCGCGCCCGTCCAGCTCACGCGTCCACGCCGCGTCCGAGACGCGGCCGCGCACGAGCACCTCGCGCAGCTCGGCGAGCAGCCGCTCCGCGAGCGCCGCCCGGTCCACGGGCCCGGCCCCCGCGTCGTCCAGCGCGACCGTGCTCCCCGCCAGCTCGGGGCCGAGCGCTCCGGAGCAGACGTTGATCCCGACGCCGATCACGATCGCCTCGGGCCCGGCCTCGCACAGGACCCCGCTCACCTTGCGCGCGCCGAGCAGCACGTCGTTCGGCCACTTGAGCCCCGCGCACACGCCGGGCGCTAACCGCTCGACCGCCCGACAGACGGCGAGCCCCGCGAGCAGAGGGACGAGCGCTCGGTCGGAGGGGTCGATGGGGGGCGCGACCACGCTCATCCAGAGCCCGCTTCCCGGAGGGGACTCCCAGCGCTTCCCCTCCCGCCCCCGGCCGGCGGTCTGCTCCTCGGCGATGACGGTGGTGAAGGGTTCGGCGCCGGCCTCGGCCAGCTCGCGCGCGCGGTCGTTCGTCGAGCCGATGCGCCCGTGCACCTCGAGGCGCGGCACCCCCCAGCGCACGCCCCAGGCGGCGGGCGTGTCCCCCTCCCACAGGTCGAGCACGCCCGGTCGCCAGATCAATCCATGCGGAGCGACAGGTCGGCCACCGGCGCGGAGTGCGTGAGCGCGCCCACGCTGATCAGGTCCACGCCGGTCTCCGCGACCGACCGCACGGTCTCGAGGGTGACGTTGCCCGACGCCTCGAGCTCCGGCCGGTCGGAACCCAGGCGGTGCGCGCGCTCGACCGCGCGGGCGAGCGTGCCCAGGTCCATGTTGTCGAGCAGGATCCGATCGACGCCGAGCGTGAGCGCCTCCTCCAGCTCTTCCCCGCTCCGCACCTCGACCTCTATCGGGAGCTGCACCTGGTTGCGCGCGCGCACCTGCTCCACCGCGGCGGTGATCCCGCCAGCCGCCGCGATGTGATTGTCCTTGATCATCACCATGTCGAAGAGGCCCAAGCGGTGATTCATGCCCCCTCCCGCGCGCACCGCGGCCTTCTCCAGGTGGCGCCATCCGGGCGTGGTCTTGCGCGTATCCATGATGCGAGCGCCCGTGCCGCGCACCGCCTCGACGAACTCGCGGGTCAGGGTCGCGACGCCCGAGAGCCGGCCGAGGAAGTTGAGCGCGACCCGCTCCGCGGTCAGGATTTGGCCGGCTGCCCCGGCAACCTCGAGCACGACGTCCCCCGGTCCCGCGCGCACGCCGTCGCCGTGCACCACGCCCAGGGCCAGGGCCAGGGCGGGGTCCACCGCCCCGAACACCGCGCCGGCAGCCTCCACGCCGGCCACCACCAGGTGGCTCTTCGCGACCACGGTCGCGTGGCCGCGCGCATCCGGCGGCACGGTCCAGGAGGTCGTCCAGTCGGCCGGGCCAACGTCCTCGGCCAGGGCGAGCCGCACCAGCTGGTCCAGGACCTCAGAAGGTGACGCCACGACGTAGCCGCTCAGCGGCACGGCAGGCGCGCTCGGGAAGGGGCGCTCATCCGGCCAGCGCGGCCACGGCGCGGCCCTCGAGGATCTCGCGGTAGTACGACTCGTACACGGGCACCACGCGCTCTGCCGAGAAGCGCTCGACCGCGATCTGCCGGGCGGCGGTGCTCATCCGCCGCCAGGTGCCGTGGTCCGACAGGATGGCGGTGGCCGCCTCCCCCATCGCCTCCACGTCGCCAACCGGTAGCAGGTGCCCGGCCACCCCGTCCGGCACCAGCTCGACCAGGCCGCCTACGCGCGTGGCGACCACCGGGGACGCGCACGCCATCGCCTCCAGCGCCGCGAGCCCGAAGGACTCGCTCTCGCTGGGCAGCAGGAACAGGTCGCAGCAGCGGAACAGCTCGTCCACCGAAGCGTGCTTGCCCAGGAAGAGCACCCGGTCCTTGAGCCCCAGCTCCTCCGCGCGCTCGATTGCGTGCGGCCGCTCCGGCCCGTCGCCGACCAGCACCAACCTCGCGCGCACCGTGCGCGCAATCCGTGCGAAGATCTCGACCACGTCGACCACGCGCTTGACCGCCCGGAAGTTCGAGACGTGCATGACGATCCGCTCGCCGCCGGGCGCGAGGGTGGTGCGGTGGCAGGGATCGCGCCCGCGGTCGTAGCGGTCGGTGTCCACGAAGTTGGGGATCATTCGGATCCGGTCGCTCGGAACGCCGAAGTCTCGAACCGTCTCGTCGCGCAGGAACTCCGAGACGGCGGTGAGACCCTGCGAGCGCAGGATCGAGAAACGCGTAATCGTGTGGAAGGAGGGGTGGAGCCCCACCAGCGTGATGTCGGTGCCGTGCAGGGTCGTGACGATCGGCAGCTTGCGCTCCGGCAGCAGCATCTCGCGCGCGATCCACGCCGACGTCGCATGCGGGATCGCGTAGTGCACGTGCATGATGTCGAGGTCGCACTTGGCTGCCGTCTCGTGGATCGCGACGGCGAGCGCCAGCGAGTAGGGCGAGTGCTCGAACAGCGGGTACTGCTCCAACTCGACTTCGTGGAAGAACACGCGCTCGTGGAAGCGGTCGAGCCGGAAGGGCTGCGCGTACGAGATGAAGTGGACCTCGTGGCCGCGGTCCGCGAGCATGAGCCCCAGCTCGGTGGCCACGGCCCCCGAGCCGCCGTAGGTGGGGTAGCAGGTGATTCCGATCTTCACGCGCGCGCTCCTCGCCCCTTCGCAGGTCCCGTAGGGTCCGCCCACTCGGACCCGGCCGCGTGGACCGCGCGACGCCAGGCCTCCACCACCCGCTCCACCCGCTCCTCCAGCGGAGCCAGGCCGTCCAAGCGAACCACCTCGCCCGACAATTGGTTCCGGAACCAGGTGGCCTGCCGCCGCGCATACGCGCGAGTCGCGCGCCGGATCCGCGCCGCCGCCTCGTCCCGGTCGAGCACACCGGCCAGCCGGGCGACCATCTCTCGGTACCCCACCGCGGTCAGCTCGGGGTCGTCCGGCGCGTGGCCGGCCGCGAGCAGCCCGCGCACCTCCTCCTCGAGACCCGCGCCGAGCATCGCGTCCACCCGGGCATCGATGCGCCGGTCCAGCTCCGCGCGCGGTAGCTCGACCAGCGCGACGACGCCCGCGAGCGGCTCGTTCTCCGAGGGTGCGTGCCGGTGCCACCAGGTGAGGGGGCGGCCGCTCAGGAGCGCGACCTCGAGCGCGCGCAGCATCCGCTGTGGTCCGCCGGCCGCGGCCAACGCGGCGCGCTCCGGGTCGAGCGCGCGGGTCCAGCGCTCCAACTCGGCCCGCGGCCTGGCGCCCAGCCAGCGGCGGAGTGCACGCCGGCGGGCCGGATCGAGGGGCGGCTCCCGGAAGATGGGCGCGGTCAGGGCGCGTAGGAAGAACCCCGTACCGCCCACCAGCACAGGGACGCGCCCGCGTTCGCGGATCTCGCAAATCCACCGGCGGGCGTCGCGCGCGAAGCGCCCCGCGGAGTACGCCTGGTCCGGGTCGATCAGGTCCAGCCCGTGGTGCGGGACTCCCCGGCGCTCGGCCGGCGTCAGCTTCGCGGTGCCGATGTCCATGCGGCGATAGACCTGGCGCGAATCGAGCGAGACCACCTCGCCCTCGAGCCGGAGCGCGACCTCGACCGCGAGCTCGCTCTTCCCCGCCGCGGTCGGACCCACGATCGCGAGGAAGGCGCGGGAGTCGCTCACCGCCCGAATTTCCGCGCCAGCTCTGCAGTCGAGAGGCGGACCACCGTCGGGCGGCCGTGCACGTCGTGCCACGGCAGCTCGGTGGCGAACAGCGCGTCGAACAGCTCGAGCATCTCCCCGGCCGAAAGCCGCTGCCCCGCCTTGATCGCCGCCTTGCACGCGAAGGTCTTGCCGATCCGCTCGTGCTGCGTGCGCGCCGAGCGTACCAGCTCGGAGCCCTGCGTCAGCTCGGCGATCATCTCGCGGAAGCAGCGTTCGGCGTCGAACCACGGGTGGGGATGGGGCACCGCATGCACGATCACCGTGTCGCCGCCGAACCCCTCCACCTCGAATCCGGCCCGCTCCAGGATTCCGCGCAGTGCCTCCACCTGCTCGTACTCCGAACGCGACAGCCGGACGGTGAGGGGAAAGAGGAGCCGCTGCCCGACCTGCCCGCCGTCGGCGAAGGAGTTCATCAACCGCTCGAAGAGCACGCGCTCGTGCGCGGAATGCTGGTCGATGATCAGCACGCTGTCCCTCGACTCGGCGAGGATGTACGTGTGGTGGAACTGGAAGAGCCGGGGCCGCTCGTCCGCAGCGGGCATCGGAAAGGGCGCCTCGCTGTCCTCGCTCTCCGGACCCGCGCTGGGTGCCGGCACGAAGAGCGCCGTCTGGATCCCGGGGGGCGCCTCCAGGGGCGCGGGACGCTCGCGCACCGCAAGGAGCGGAGGCGCCGGCGCGCGGTCGAAGGTGGCCGCGCTCACCAGCCCTCGGAGAACTTCGCGCACGGCCGCCTCGACCTCGGCCTCCACCGCGCTCCGGTCGCGGAAGCGCACCTCCGCCTTGGCCGGATGCACGTTCACGTCCACCGAGCCGGCCGGGACGATGAACTCGAGGAAGATCCAGGGGCGTACCCCCGGCGCGACCGTGGTACGGTACGCATGGTCGGCCGCGCGCAGCAGCGCGGGGTCGCGGAAGGGACGCCCGTTCACGAGCAGCTGCGCACGCCGGAGTCCCGGCCGGGCGGCGTCCGGGCGCTGCACGAGCCCCCGGATCTCGGTCCCCTGGGCCGCGACGGACACCGGCAGGAGGGTGGCCGCCGAGTCCATGCCCCACACCCCGCCGATGCGCTCGGCCAGGTCGCGGGCGGGGGGCAGCTCCAGCAGCGGCCGGCCGTCCGAGGTCAGCGTGAAGCCGACGCCCGGCTCCGCCAGTGCGAGCGCGGCCACCGCCTCGCTCACCGCCCGTGCTTCGCCGCTCGCCGAGCGCAGGAAGCGGGCGCGCGCGGGCGCGTTGAAGAAGAGCGCGCGCACCTCGACCGTGGTGCCACGCCGCCTCGGATGGTCCTCCACCGCGGTCACCCGTCCGCCCTCGACGCGCACGCGCGTCCCCGGCTCCCCGGCGGCGCTGGAAGAGGCGCCACCCTCGAGCGCGGTTTCGAGCGTCATGCGCGAGACCGCTGCGATCGAGGGGAGCGCCTCCCCGCGAAAGCCGAAGCTCGCGACCCGCCTCAGGTCATCGGCGCTCCGGATCTTGCTGGTCGCGTGGCGGTCGAGGCAGACGACGGCGTCCTCGCGGCTCATCCCGACCCCGTCGTCGGTGACGCGGACCAGCCGCTTCCCCCCACCCTCGATCGCGATCTCGACCTTGCGCGCGCGCGCGTCGAGTGCGTTCTCGACCAGCTCCTTCACCAGCGACGCCGGACGCTCCACCACCTCGCCGGCCGCGATTTGATTGGCCACCAGGTCGGGAAGCACCTCGATCGTGCGCGCCATCGCCGTCCTCAGATCCCGGAGAAGGTGCGCGCGTTGGCCGAGGTGTAGGCAGCCACCTCCTCGACCGGCTCGCCCCGGAGCTGCGCCACCGCCTCCGCCACGCGGACCACGTAGGCGGGCTCGTTGCGCTTGCCGCGGTGCGGGACGGGCGCGAGATACGGGGAGTCCGTCTCGATCAGCAGCCGGTCACGCGGAACCGCGCGCAGCAGCTCGCAGCCGTCGAAGCGCTTGAAGGTCACCATGCCCGCGAAGGAGACGTACCACCCCGCCTCGAGACCCACCTCCAGCAGCTCGCACCCTCCGCTGAAGCAGTGCAGCACGCCGGTCACGCGCCCCCGGTACTCCCGGATGAAATGCGCGACGTCGGAGTCCGCCTCGCGCGCGTGGACCACGACCGGCCGGTCCAGCTCGGCGGCCAGCTCGAGCTGCGCGCGGAACACCGCGCGCTGCGCCTCACGGGGAGAGTGATCGTAGTGGTAGTCGAGCCCGCACTCGCCCACGGCGCGCAGCCGCGACTCGGACCGGAGCGCCGCGCGTATCCGCTCGAGCGCTTCCGGCGTGCCGTGCCGCGCCTCGTGCGGATGGATGCCCGCGGTGCCCCACACCTCCGGGTGCGCGCGCACGAGCCCGACCACCGACGCCAGATCCGCGGCATCCGAGCAGATCGTCATCATCCCACCGACCCCGGCCGAGACCGCGCGCGCGACTGCCTCGCCCCGGTCGGGCTCGAAGGCGTGATCGGTGAGATGGCAGTGGCTGTCGAAGTACATGGCCGCAGGCTCGCACGGCGGTCGCGGCTCAGGCGGTCGCGTGCTCGGCGCGCGCGCGCTTGGGGCGTTCCGCCTCGGTGCCGAGCCCCCACCGCCTCTGGATCTCGATCAGCGCTGGAGAGGCGATCCACAAAGAGGAGTAGGTGCCCAGGATGATCCCCAGGAACATGATCAGCGAGAAGTCCCTGAGCACGACCGGTCCCAGGATGAGCAGGGCGAGCAATGTACCCAGCGTCGAGAGGCTGGTCATGATCGTGCGCGGCAGCGTCTCGTTCAGTGA
>CAUZJY010000058.1:0-12926 GCA_963580305.1 Gemmatimonadales bacterium UBA6960 | reverse complement strand
CACAGCCAGGTGCCCCCAGGTGGCGGCCCGATACAGCCGCCGGACGCGCCGCCGCACGAGCGCCTTGGAGAGCCCCTGGTGCGCGGCGTCGTTCTTGGCCACCACCATCAGCCCCGAGGTGTCCCGATCCAGCCGGTGCACGATTCCGGGACGGAGTGCGCCCCCGATCCCCGAAAGATCGCGCACGTGGTACAGGAGGGCGTTCACCAAGGTGCCGTGCGCGTGCCCGGCCGAGGGGTGGACGACCAGCCCCGCCGGCTTGTCCACCACCACCAGGTCCGCGTCCTGGAAGACGATCGTGAGGGGGATCGGCTCGGGCTTGGCGGCGAGCGAGGCGGGCGACGGCACCTCGACGACCAGCCGCTGACCTCGGGCGAGCACCTCGGACTTGCGCGGCGGCCTGCCGTCAAGGCGGATCCGGCCCTCCTCGAGCAGCCGCTGCACGCGCGTGCGCGAGAGCCCGAGGGCGGACGCGACGAACACGTCGAGCCGCACACCGGCGTCTTCGGGGCCGACCTTGAGATCAGCGGTCACCCGCTCTCGGGCGCCACCGCCACCGCGACCCGCACCTCGAGACCATCCCCGACCGACCCGGGGAACCCGTCCGAAACGGGCTCGTACGCGACCGCGTGCGCGAGTGTCTCCTCGGCGAGGAAGCGCTCGTACGCGCGCGCGGCGGCCACCACCTCGCGACCCGCCTCGACCGTGAGCCGGATGCGGTCGGAGACGTCCAACCCCGCGTCCCGGCGCGCCTGCTGGACCACGCGCACCAGATCGCGCGCGATCCCCTCCGCCTCGAGCTCGGGGGTCACGCTCGTATCCAGCAGCACGAGCCCGGAGCTCCCCGGCAACTCGGCCGTCGCGCCCCGGTCCCGCGACACGAGCCGCCGCTCGTACTCCGCCTCGAGCAGCTCGATTCCAGCCGCCACGACCCGCCCCTCCGGGGTCGTGGTCCACTCCCCTGCCTTCACCGCCCGGATTACGGCCTGCACGTCCTTGCCCAGGCGGGGACCGGCTAGGCGCGCGTTGACGGTCAGCTCGAAGCGCCCGTGTGCGGCCACGGCCTCCGTGAGCTCGACCTCCTTGACGTTCACCTCGTCCCGGATGATGTCGGCGAACTCGGCCAGGCGCGCGACATCGGGCGCGGCCAACCGCAGGCGGGGGAGGGGAAGCCGGACGCGCAGCTTGTTGGCGGTGCGCAGGGCGAGCGCGGACGAGCACACTTCTCGAACGCGGTCCATCCTCTCGACGAGCGCCGGGTCGCCGGGGAGCTCGTCGACCAGTGGCCAGTCCGCGAGGTGCACCGAGCGCCCGCCGGTGAGTCCCCGCCAGATCGTCTCGGTGACCAGGGGAAGCAGCGGCGCGGCCACCCGGCACGTGACCTCGAGCACCGTGTGCAGGGTGTCGATCGCGTCCCGGTCCCCCGCCCAGAAGCGGTCGCGCGAGCGCCGCACGTACCAGTTCGTGAGCACCTCGAGGAACTCGCGCACCGTGCCGCACGCACCCGCCAGATCGTAGGCGTCCAGCTGGGCCTCGACGTCCGTGACCAGCTCGTTGGTCTTGGCCAGGACGTAGCGGTCCAGCACGTGGCGCGAGTCGGTGCGCCTCCGCCCCTCGATGCCCTCGGCGTTCGCGTAGAGAGCCAGGAAGTAGTACGAGTTCCAGAGCGGCAGCAGCACCTGTCGCACCCCCTCGCGGATCCCCTTCTCGGTGACCATCAGGTTGCCCCCGCGCAGGATCGGACTCGCCATCAGGAACCAGCGCATGGCGTCGGAACCATCCCGCTCGAACACCTCGCCCACGTCCGGATAGTTCTGGCGGGACTTCGACATCTTCTGCCCGTCGTTGCCCAGCACGATCCCGTGCGCGAGGCAGGTGCGGAACGCGGGCCGATCGAAGAGGGCGGTCGCGAGTACGTGCAGCGTGTAGAACCACCCGCGCGTCTGACTGTTGTACTCGACGATGAAGTCGCCGGGATAGTGGTGCTCGAACCACTCCGCGTTCTCGAACGGGTAGTGCACCTGCGCAAAGGGCATCGAGCCCGACTCGAACCAGCAGTCGAGCACCTCGGGTACCCGACGCATGGTCGAGCGCCCGCTCGGATCGTCGGGATTGGGGCGCGTGAGCTGGTCGATGTAGGGGCGGTGCAGATCCGGCGGCCGCACCCCGAAGTCGCGCTCCAGCTCGTCGAGCGAGCCGTACGCGTCCACGCGTGGGTAGGCGGGATCGTCGGAGATCCACACCGGGATGGGCGAGCCCCAGTAGCGGGTCCGCGAGATCGACCAGTCGCGCGCGTTCTCCAGCCACTTGCCGAACTGGCCGTCCCGGATGTGCTCGGGCACCCAACGGATCTGCTGGTTCAGCTCCACCATGCGGTCCTTGACGCGCGTGACCGCGACGAACCAGGAGCTCACCGCACGCTGGATGAGCGGGCTGTCGCAGCGCCAGCAGTGCGGATATGCGTGGTCGTAGGTGTCGTGGCGCACCAGCGCCCCGGTGGACTTCAGATCCTTGATGATCGCCTTGTTCGCATCGAAGACCTGGAGCCCCTGGTAGGGCGGCACCTGCGCGTCGAACTCGCCGCGCGAGTCCACCGGGGTGACCGGCTCGATGCCATGAGCATCGGTGACCGCCTTGTCCTCCTCACCGTACGCGGGTGCGAGGTGGACGATTCCGGTCCCGTCCTCGGTGGTGACGAAGTCGGCATCCAGGATGCGGTGCGCCTGCTCCTGCCGTCCGGTGAAGAAGTCAAACACGGGCTCGTAGGGCGTATCCACGAGGGAGGCGCCCGCGAAGCGCGCAAGCACCGGCGGAGCGTCGCCGAGCTCGCGGGCGTAGGCCGGAACGCGGGCCTCCGCGAGCAGGAACCTCCGGCCCTCGAGCTGGCCCTGCGCCTCGACGACCACGTACGTCACGTCCGGGTGCACCGCAGCTGCCAGGTTCGAAGGGAGCGTCCACGGGGTGGTCGTCCAGACCAGCGCCTCCACCCCGGCGAGCTCCGGGACCTGGGACCGCAGCTTCAGGGCGACGGTGATCGCCGGGTCCTGACGGTCCCGGTAGACGTCGTCCATCTTGGTTTCGGTGTTCGAGAGCGGGGTCTCGCAGCGCCAGCAGTACCACAGCACGCGGAAGCCCTCGTAGATGAGCCCCTTGTCCCACAGGCTCTTGAACGCCCACAGCACGCTCTCCATGTAGTCCAGGTCGAGCGTCTTGTAGTCGTTCTCGAAGTCGACCCAGCGCGCCTGCCGCGTCACGTAACTCTTCCACTCGTCCGTGTAGCGGAGCACGGAGGCGTGGCAGGCGTCGTTGAACTGCGCGATGCCCATCTCCTCGATCTCGACCTTGTGCGAGATCCCGAGCTGCTTCTCGGCCTCGAACTCCGCGGGCAGACCGTGGCAATCCCAGCCGAAGCGGCGCTCCACCCGGCGGCCACGCATCGTCTGATAGCGCGGGATCACGTCCTTCGCGTAGCCGGTAAGCAGATGGCCGTAGTGCGGGAGGCCGTTCGCGAAGGGAGGGCCATCGTAGAAGACGAACTCGTTGGTGCCGTTCATCCCGGCGTCGCGGGCCTCGACGCTCGCCTGGAAGGTACGGCCCTCTTCCCAGTGGGCGAGGACGTCCCGCTCGAGCGCGGGAAAGGAGGGCTGGGAAGGGATGGGGTCGGCACCGGTGTGCCCGCCGGAGCGAGCCCTCAGGTACGGCACGGTACGCTCCTCGTAGGTCGCCTCGCAGTCCGGGCGCGCGGCACTTGCAGGCACTTCTGCCGCTGCGCCACCCGGGGACGACGCGCACGACCGCCGTGCGCTCCGCGGTACCACCCCGTTTGTCCGCGCGCCCCGGCCGGGCCGCGCGCGGACCGCTCGTTCGTGCGGCTGTCTCGGGCCGCGCCCGCCGGTTCTACTGAGGCTCCTCGCGCCTGCGGCGCCTGGGCCCGTTCTTCCGGTCGGCTCCCCGGTGATGGCCGGATCGAAGCCGTACGACTGATCTTTAACTCGAGACAGCGCTTCCGGGAGTACGTCTCAGTCCAGCCGGGCCGCCAGGTCGCGGAGGATGCCCACCGCGTGCGCGCGAGCGTGCGCACCGCCCCGCACCACCAGCAGCGCCAGGACGCGCATTCCCATGTGGCGCGCCACGATCACCTCGGGCACCGCGGCGCATCCCGCCAGCTCCGTGCCGAGCTCCCGCAACACCGTGTACTCCTCGGCCGTCGCGAGGTTCGGGGCTGGAACGGCCGCGAGCACACCCTCGCCGAGGGTGACGCCCCTCGCCGCCGCGATCTCGTGGGCGAGCGTCCGCAGAGGCCCGTCGTACGCCTCCGACAGATCCGGGAAGCGCGGGCCCAGCGCCTCGAGATTGGGGCCGACTAGCGGGTTGTCGCCGAGCAGGTTCAGGTGATCGGAGACGAGGGTGAGATCGACGGGGCCGGGCCCGGGCCCACTCGCGGAGCGAGGGGAGGCAGCGGGGAGCGCGGCTAAATCTGTGAGCGCGACGGCCGTGCCGGTCGCGAAGAGCACGTCGGCTCCGAGCAGGTAGGCGAGGCGCACAGGGAGCCCACGCGCACGCACCCCCGGATCGGACGCGGGGACGGTCCAGGCCGCCACGGCAGCGCCCTCGAGCCGGCCGAGGAGGAGATCACACCAGGGTGGAAGCACCGCGGGAAGGTCCTGCGCGCCGAGCGCGGCGGTGTCTTCGATCGCCTCGCCGAGCTGTGCGAGCTCCGGGTCCAGAGCCAGCGCGACGCGGGGGATCAGGTCGGTCCGCACCCGCACCGCCTGCACCCCCGCGCGCAGGCGCTCCATCGTGACCGGCTCCGGCGGGCCGACGGGCGCGCTAATCTTCGAGGCGGGAGGCGCCCTCCGGATCGCCCCGTCCGGAGAGCCAGAGCTCGCCGGGAGCCGCGGGGCCCTTCCCCGATACCGGGCCCGATGCGGGGCCGGGCTTCGGCTCGCCGGAGCGCGGGGAGCTCCCGCCGCGCGGCTCCGCCGGCTGCGTACCTATTCCATCGCCTCCCCCGTCACCTCCCCCCTCCCTCTCCTCCGGGCCCGACCGCCCCCCCGACAGCTCCAGCTCGACCGGGCGCTCGTCGAGCGGGCTCCGCCCCTCCTCCACCATCACCACGTCCAGCTCGCGCTCGAGCAGTACGCGGAAGGCGCGCAGAACGCGCGCGCGCTTGCGCTCCAGCTCCTCGAGCGCGGCGCGCCGCTCCTCGACGCGGCGATCGGCCTCGGCGAGCACTTTGCGCACCTCCACCTCAGCCTCCCGGCGCGCGACCTCGGCCTCGCGGCGCGACTGCTCGCGCATCTCCTCGCGCAGCTCCTGCGCGGTCACCAGCGCGTCCTGGATCGCCCGTTCGCGGCTGGATTGGGCGTCCACCTGGGCCTGGAGCCGCTCCGCGCGCTCGCGGAGCCCGATCGTCTCCTTGACCAGCTCCTCCATCCGCTCGGCGACGAGATCGATGAAGATGTCGACCTCCTGGGGCTCGTAGCCGCGCATCGACTTCTTGAAGTCGCCGCGCTTCTTCCGAACATCCAGGGGAGTCAAATCGATCATCGTGGTGGTCTCCTGAGAGGCCCAGCTAGCCCCGTTCGCCGAACAGCGCGGTCCCGATCCGGACCATGGTGCTCCCCTTGCGGACCGCCACCGCGAGGTCGTTGGTCATTCCCATCGACAGCTCCGGGCCGACGCGCGCGTCCGCCGTGCGCAGCCGGCCCAGCAGGTCGCGCAGCCGGCCGAAGGTCGCCGACAGCACCGTCCCGTCGTCCGTCAGCGGAGCCATGGTCATCAGCCCCTCGACGCGCAGCCCCTCGAGCGCCACCATCGCCAGCACCGTGTCCTCCGCCTCGGCGAGCGAGAGGCCGTACTTGCCGGCCTCGCCGGAGCTGTTCACCTGCGCGAGCAGCGGCACCGTCCGCCCCGACTCGAGCGCGGCGCGTGCGAGCCGCTCGGCGAGCCGGAGCGTGTCCACCGAGTGGATCAGGTCCGCCAGCTCGACTGCGGTCTTCGCCTTCCGGCTCTGCACGTGGCCCACCATGTGCCAGCGCACGCCTGGCGCGGCACGTGGCGCGCGGCCCAACGCCGCCACCTTCTCGGCCAGCTCCTCGACGCGGTTCTCGCCCAGATCCGTGAGTCCCGCGTCCAGCGCCGCCTCCAGCGCGGCCGGCGGATGCCCCTTGGTCACCGCGACCAGGCGCACGGCGCGCGGATCCCGCCCGGCGGCGCGCGCGGCCTCCGCGATCACCTCGCGAACCTTGGGCAGCGTCACCCGGAGCCGCTCAGCGTAAGCTAGGGCCACAGGATCGGCTCTGACATGGGGTTCGCGGGGAGGCTCACGGGAAGGTTCGGGGGCGGGGCACCAGGAACGCGTGTCAGCACGCCGGCACCGGCACCGCGCTCCGCGACTCGGGGAGCGCGCCGGTCAGGACCTCCCGCAGGCGGTCCGGATCGACGTCGCGCTCCAGCCGCCCCGCGCGCGCCACCGAGACGCGCGCGGTCTCCTCGCTCACCACGATCACCACCGCATCCGTCTCCTCCGAGAGCCCGATCGCGGCACGATGGCGCGTGCCCAGGCTCCGGTCCGCCGGAGAGTACTGGGTGAGTGGCAGGATCGCCCCGGCAGCCTTGATGTGATCGCCCTGGATGATGACGGCGCCGTCGTGCAGCGGGGAGTACGGCGTGAAGATGGTCGTGATCATCTCGGAGGAGACGCGCGCGTCGATCTTGCTCCCCGTGTTCGCGTACTCGTCCAGTCCGACGTCGTGCTCGATCGCGATGATGGCGCCGATCTTGGAGCGGAGGAGCTGCTCGACCGCCTGCACCAGCTCGTCCACCACTACGCTCTCCTCGAGCGTCGTGAAGAGCCGGAACATGCGGCTCTGACCCAGGCGGGCGAGTGCCGAGCGGAGCTCCGGCTGGAATACCACGAGCGCAGCGATCGCGCCGTACTGGAAGAGGTAGGCGAGCAGGGTGCGGATCAGCACCAGGTCAAGTCGATCGGCGATCAGGTAGACCACGGCGAGCAGCAAGATGCCGAGCACCATCTGCATCGCCCGTGTGCGCTGGATCAGCAGGAGCAGCCGGTAGAGCAGAATCGAGACGATCGCGATCTCGACGACGTCGGCCCAACCGGGGCGGAGGAAGCGAAATTGCTCCCAGAGCGATTGCATCAGCAGGCGGCTCCGGCCCGGGGCGGCTCGGGCACGGCTTCTCGCACGATCGCTTCCGCCACTTTGAGCGCCTGCGCCACCGGCGCGACATCGTGCACGCGGAAGATGCGCGCACCGGCGAGGTACGCCGCAACGCAGGCCGCCGCGGTGCCGATCACGCGCTCCGCCGGGGGAACGTCCAGGATCCGTCCGAGGAAGCTCTTCCGGCTGGGCCCGACCAGGATCGGCTGGCCGAGCGCCTCGAGCTCGGCCAGCCGGCGGATCACGATCAGGTTGTGCTCCGCGGTCTTGGCGAATCCGAGCCCCGGATCCACTACGATGGCGGTGTCCGGCACGCCCGCCGCCCGGGCGCGCGCCACCGAGGCGCCCAGCTCGTCCCGCACCTCGGCCACTACGTCGTGGTAGCGTGCGTGCCCCATCATGTCGGCCGGCTCGCCGCGCATGTGCATGAGCACGAGCCCGACCCCGCCCTCCGCAACCACATCGGCCAGCGCGGGATCGTGGTTCAGCCCGCTCACGTCGTTGACGACCCTTGCCCCGGCCGCGAGCGCGGCACGGGCGACGCCGGCCTTGCGGGTGTCGACGGAGACGGGCACGTCCAGCTCGCGCGCGAGCGCCTCGATCACGGGAATCACCCGGGCGCGCTCCTCTGCCTCGGAAACGGGAGCGGCGCCGGGCCGGGTCGACTCGCCGCCCACGTCGAGCAGCGCCGCGCCGGCCTCGACCATCGCGCGCCCGCGCTCCAGCGCGCGGGCGGGACCGCCGGCGAGCTCGCCGCCGTCAGAGAAAGAATCGGGGGTGACGTTCAGGATCCCCATGACCAGGGGACGCGAGGTGTCGAGAGCTCGTCCGCCGGCGAGACGCCAGAGCGGGAGAGCGGCCATTGGCGGGTCGCTCAATGCTCCGTAGCGAGCGGCCGCGTTCCGAGGCGCGGCTCGACCTCGACGCGCGTGCGCGCCGCGGAATCCGCGGCGGCCGCGAGCGGCTCCGGCTCCGGCACCTCGAGCGGAGGCAACTCCTTCCCGTCCGCGATCAGCTGGATCTCCTTGCGACCCAGGGTCTCGCGGTCGAGCAGGGCCTGCGCGATCCGCTCGAGCAGTTCCCGGTTGTGCTCGATCAGGCCGCGGGCGCGGTCCTGCGCCTCGTCGAGGAAGTGCTTGATCTCCTGATCGACGAGCTGCGAGGTGTGCTCGCTCACGTCGCGGCGCTGGCTGAGCTGGCGTCCGAGGAACACCTCGTGCTCGCCCTCGCCCACCGCCATCAGGCCGACCTTGTCGCTCATTCCGAAGCTGGTGACCATCCGGCGCGCGATCTGGGTCGCGCGCTCGATGTCGTTCCCCGCCCCGGTCGTGATCCGCTCGGGGCCGAAGATCATCTCCTCGGCCACCCGCCCTCCGTGCAGCATCGTGAGCTGCCCCTCGAGCCACTCCTTCGTGTACGAGTGTCGGTCCTCCTCGGGTAGGCTGGCCGTGATGCCGAGGGCGCGCCCGCGCGGCACGATCGTGACCTTGTGGAGCGGATCCATGCCGGGGACGCGCAGCCCGATCACCGCGTGGCCGGCCTCGTGGTACGCGGTGAGGCGCCGCTCCTTCTCGGTGAGCACCATGCTCCGGCGCTCGGTGCCGAGCATGATCTTGTCCTTGGCGCGCTCGAAGTCGTCCATGTTCACCCGGTCCGCATCCCGCCGCGCGGCCAGCAGCGCCGCCTCGTTGCAGATGTTGGCGAGGTCCGCTCCCGAGAGGCCGGGGGTCCCGCGAGCCACGATGCCCAACTCGACGTCGTCGGCGAGCGGAAGCTTCTTGGCGTGCACCCGCAGGATCGCCTCGCGGCCCCTCACGTCGGGCGCGTCCACCACGACCTGGCGGTCGAAGCGGCCGGGACGGAGCAGCGCCGGGTCGAGCACGTCCGGGCGGTTGGTCGCGGCGATCAGGATCACGCCCTCGTTGGGCTCGAACCCGTCCATCTCGACCAGCAGCGCGTTGAGGGTCTGCTCGCGTTCGTCGTGGCCGCCGCCCAGCCCCGCCCCGCGGTGGCGGCCGACCGCGTCGATCTCGTCGATGAAGATGATGCAGGGCGCGTGGGTCTTCCCCTGCTCGAAGAGATCGCGCACGCGCGAGGCACCCACACCGACGAACATCTCGACGAAGTCGGAGCCGGACATCTGGAAGAACGGCCGGCCGGCCTCACCGGCGACCGCCCGCGCGAGCAGGGTCTTCCCCGTGCCCGGAGGGCCCACGAGCAGCACGCCCTTGGGGAGGCGTCCGCCCAGCCGCGCGAACTTCTGCGGATCCTTGAGGAACTCGATGATCTCCTGGAGCTCCTCTTTCGCCTCGTCCACCCCGGCCACGTCGGCGAAGCTCACCTTCGGAGTGTCGGGGCTGATCATCTTGGCCTTGGAGCGGCCGAACTGGAACGCCCGGTTCCCACCGCTCTGCATGGTGCGGAAGATCCAGATCCAGAACGCGATGAAGAGCAGCCAGGGGAGGAAGCTCACCAGAACCGTCCAAAAATTCGCCTCGTCGCGCTTCCCCTCCATCACGACGCCCTGTGCGAGCATCCGCTCCTCAAGCTCGGTAGACAGCTCGCCCGGGAGGGTGGTCTCGAAGGCAACCAGCTCCTGGTTGTTGCGGGTGACCGGGGTGCGCAGCTCTCCCTCCACCCGGCGCTGGTCGATCACCGTCACCTTGTCGACGTTCTCGGCCTGGAGCTGCTGCCGGAACTCGGTATAGGTGAAGGTGGCGGGCCGCTCACCCTGGGTACGCATCGTCACCCATGCTCCCCAGGAGAGCAGCAACATGATCACCCACAGCGCACCGGTCTTCGAGTGCTTCGACCAGCGCGGGGGCTCGTTCCGGGTCGGCTCCAGTTCAGCCATTCGTCAGGGTCTCACGCCCGCTCCAGAGCGAGGCTCACAGGCTTGCAATATACGGCAGATGCCGCAGCTCCTCCCGGTGATCCAGGCCGTAGCCGACCAGGAACTCGGCGGGTGCCTCGAATCCTACCCAGCGTGGCTCCGGATCGAGCCGCACCCGCCGCTTGTGAAGCAGGGCACAAAGCTCCAGGCTCTTCGGCCCGCGCGCCGCCAGCAGCGGCAGGATGCGGTTCAGCGTCGTCCCGGAATCCACGATGTCCTCGACCACCACGACCGCGCGTCCGGTGAGGCGCGCCTCCGGGTCGTAGAGGAGGCGGACCTCGCCGCTCGACACCATTCCCGCACCGTAGCTGGCGGCCACCAGGAAGTCCACCTTTAGGGGAAGCTCGATCCTCCGCACCAGATCGGCCAGGAAGATGAAGGATCCCTTGAGCAGCCCGACCACGAGCAGCTCGTCTTCGGGGCCGTAGGCCTCCGTGATTTCCCTGGCCAGCGCCTCCACCCGCCGCCGGATCTCCTCCTCCGCGTAAACGACCCGCTCGAGCGAGCGCCCCCCCAACTGCGCGGGGCTAGGGACCGTCGTCATCGGCGATCCCGACGTGCAAGAACTCCTCCTCCGCCCCGGCACCCAGCACGGCGTCCATGCCGGTGTCCATGCCGGCATCCCGGGCCACCCCGGGGACCCAGAGCACCCGCCCGCGGCCGTCCACGAGCACCGGAATCCGGCTCCGCTCGCCGGCGGGAATCCGGGCTTCACCGAGCAGCTTTTTCAGCTTCTTGGACCCGTAAAGGAGACGGACGCGGTCTCCTGGACGCCAGCCACGGATGTGCAGTGGGAACGCCAGGCGGGCGAGCGGGAACCACACCTCGTCGCGCTCCGCACGCTGGGCACCGGCGGCCGCGGCATTGGACCACCGGGCGCGCAGCCTTCGTCCGCCGATCTCCAGGGTGCCCTCGCCCGGGCTCGCCGTGGGGATCTCGAGCGGCCGCTCCGCGGCTCCGGGCTCAGCGCGGTCCAGCACGATTCGCTCGAACTCGAGCGCGATCCGGACGCCTCCGGAAAGCGACTGACTGCGCCCGCTCGCTGCCTTCCTGGTAAACTGAATCAGGGCGCGGGTTCCAGCCTCGTCCAGCGCACCCCCCAGCTCGCGCGCGCAGCTCCGGAGCACGCGCGCGGAGACCCCCTCCGGCCAATGGAGGAGTACGCTCCGGTCGAGCACGATCCGATTCGGCCCGCGCCCGCAGGTCACCTCCTCGACCAGCCCCGGAAGCAGCGCGCGCCAGGCGCGCTCCTCCCGCGCCGCGACCCGGGCGAGCCGCACCAGCGCCCGCCGCGCTCCGGGAGCCGCCCGTGCCAGCGCAGGGAGGACCTCGTGGCGGAGCACGTTGCGCGCAAAGCGGAGGTCGGCGTTGGTCGGATCCTCGCGGTGGTCCAGCCCGTGCGCGCGGGCGTAGTCCGCGAGCTCCTCGCGCCAGACGCCGAGCAGCGGTCGGAGCAGCGGACCGCGCCGGGCCGGAATCCCGCGCAGCCCAGCCACGCCGGTTCCGCGCGCGAGTCGGAACAGCACGGTCTCGGCCTGGTCGTCCGCATGGTGCGCGGTGAGGATCCAGCGCGCGGCCATCCGGACCTGCACATGATGGAACCAGGCGTAGCGGAGCTCGCGGGCGGCCGCCTCGGAGGCCGGCGGCCGGTCGGCGACGCCGTGCTCGAAGGGGATCCGCCAGGCGCGCGCCAGCCGCTCCATCCAGCGGGCATCCTCGTCGCTGCCGGGACGCATGCGGTGGTCGAAGTGCACAGCCACCAGCTCGAGCCCCGCCGTCTCCGGCGCAAAGCGCAGCAGGTGGAGCAGCACGACGGAGTCGAGCCCACCAGAGACGGCGACGAGGGCGCGCTCGCCCGGGGCGGCGCGGCGCTCCGCAAAGAGCCGCGCGGCCACGCGCTCCGCGAGCGTCCGGCGACCCGCGCTCACCATGCCGCCCTCACCGGGCCGCCGCGTTCGCGCCCGCCAGCCCGGGGGGCGCGGGCCGGCCGGCAACCTCGACCAGCACCTGGGCCAGCAGATCGGGGCGGTCGCTCTGGATGCCGTCCACCCCCCAGCCCAGCAGCCGCCGCATGTCGCCGGGGTCGTCCACCGTCCAGACCTGCACCGGAAGGTTGAGCCGGTGCGCCGCGCGCACGAAGCCCGGCGTGACGACGCGGATCCCCCTCCACCGCTCCGGCACCTGGAGGAGCTCGGCGCGTGGAGCGCGCCGAGATCCGAGCCACCGCACCAGCACCACCTGGCCGCGCGACGCCCCCCAGGGCCCACGGTAGCCGCGCGCGCCTGCGCGCTCGCGCTCGCGGAACGCCGCGATCAGCACGCGGTGGGTCGCACCATGGTGCTCGATCACGCGGGCCAGCGGCGCGGCCGCGGCGGCGGCCTTGCACTCGACGTTCAGGCGCGCGCGGGGGAAGCTCTCGAGCACCTCCTCGAAGCGAGGCACGCGGACACCCGTACCGCGGAAGGGAGCACTGCCGTCGAGGGCGCGGAAACGGTGCCCGGCGTCGAGATCGCGCAGCGCGGCCCAGGGGAGATCGGCGACCCGCCCGCCGCCGTCGGTCGTACCGTCGACCGTGGCATCATGGATGACGACGACTTCGCCGTCCGCGCTCAGGTGCACGTCCAGCTCGAGCGCGTCGGCCTGCCAGAGGTCGATGGCCTGCCGGAACGCGACCAGCGTGTTCTCGGGCGCCAGCCTCGCGCCCCCCCGGTGCGCGACCAGCAGCGGAGCGCCGGCCAGATAAGGGTGGCCGGACCGCACCGCATCGGCCACCTCAGTGGACCGAGCGAACGGCCTCGGCGCGCGCGGCCTCCTGTGGAGAGAGCTCGAGCCAGTGGTAGAGGACGAGG
>CAUZJY010000057.1:0-13228 GCA_963580305.1 Gemmatimonadales bacterium UBA6960 | reverse complement strand
GAGGGGAACGTCCTCAAGGTGGATCGCCGCGAGGACAAGTACCTGACCCGGGTCACCGGATGATCGAGCTGGAGTTCCTCGAGAGCCTGATCCGCGCCCTCGACGAGAGCTCGCTCGACTCCATCGAAATCGAGCGGGGCGGGACGCGCATCCGCCTGTCCAAGACCCCGCCGTCCGCGCCCGTCGTCGGGGGTGCGCCGGCCACTGCCGGAGCGGCCCCGAGTGCGCCCTCGGCCGAGGCGGCCCTGCCGAGCCCGGGGGAGCGGGCCGAGCCGGCTCCCTCCGTGGCGCCCGCCAACCTGGTGGAGGTGAGATCGCCCATGGTCGGCACGTTCTACCACTCCGCGGCTCCGGACGCACCTCCCTACGTGGAGCGGGGCTCGCGCGTCTCCAAGGGCGACACGCTTTGCATCATCGAGGCGATGAAGCTGATGAACGAGCTGGAGTCGGAGGTCGACGGCCGGGTGGTCGAGATCCTCGTGGAGACCGCGGTCCCGGTCGAGTATGGCCAGGTCCTCTTCCGCATCGACCCAGAGCGTTGAATTCGAGGCATGAGTTCGTCGGGCTTCGACTCGCGGGCACCCACGCGGAGCGTGGGTCGCTGCGGAGGGCTTAGAGCCTTCCTCGGTCGGCTCGCCTTGCCCTCCTGCTCCTGCCTCGATTTGAACGCTCTCATGGCTTAGGGCCCCTCTTGTTCAAGAAGGTTCTGATCGCGAACCGGGGCGAGATTGCCCTGCGTATCATCCGGGCCTGCCACGAGCTCGGGATCCGTGCCGTTGCCGTGTACTCGGAGGCCGACCGCGAGTCGTTACACGTGCGTTTCGCTGACGAGGACGTCTGCATCGGGCCCGCGCCCGCGCGCGAGAGCTATCTGAACATCCCGCGCATCATCGCGGCCGCCGAAGTCACCGGTGCCGAGGCGATCCACCCCGGCTACGGGTTCCTCGCCGAAAACGCCGAATTCAGCGAGATCTGCGCGCGCTCCGGTATTGTCTTCATCGGTCCCAACCCCGAGCAGATCCGCGCGATGGGGGACAAGGCGACGGCCCGCCGCACGATGATCAAGCACGGCGTGCCCACGGTTCCCGGCACCGAGGACATCGTCAAGGATCCTGCAGAGGCGCAGGCCACTGCCGCGAAGATCGGTTTCCCGGTCATGATCAAAGCGTCGGCTGGCGGAGGCGGGAAGGGGATGCGGATCGCGCGCGATGCCGCGAGCTTCGCCCCGCTGCTCCAGCAGGCGCAGACCGAGGCGCAGGCGGCGTTCGGCGATCCGGGGGTCTACCTGGAGCGCATGATCGAGCGGCCCCGCCACGTCGAGTTCCAGGTGTTCGGTGATTTCAAGGGACGCATCGTGCACCTGTGCGAGCGCGACTGCTCGGTGCAGAGGCGCCACCAGAAGCTGATCGAGGAGGCTCCCTCCCCCGCGCTCACGCCGGAGCTGCGCAAGCGGATGGGCGACGCCGCCGTGAAGGCCGCTGCGGCGATCGGCTACGTCGGAGCCGGGACGGTGGAGTTCTTGCTCAACCCCGGCGGCGACTTCTTCTTCATCGAGATGAACACGCGCATCCAGGTCGAGCACCCGGTCACCGAGGTGACCACGAGCCTCGACCTGGTGAAGGAGCAGATCCGCATCGCCGCGGGGGAGCCGCTCTCCTTCCCGTGGGAGCAGGTCACGCACCGCGGGTGGGCGATCGAGTTCCGTGTCAACGCCGAGGATCCGGAGCGCAATTTCGTGCCTTCGCCCGGACTCATTACGACGTTTCATCCCCCCGGCGGTCCGGGTGTGCGGCTCGACACGCACGCGTACTCGGGCTATCGGGTGCCGCCCAACTACGATTCCCTGCTCGCCAAGCTGATCGTGTTCGGCAACACCCGCGACGAGGCGCTCGCTCGCGCGCGCAACGCGCTCGGCTCGTTCGTGATCGAGGGCGTGCATACGACGATCCCGTTCCTGTCCGAGGTGATTCTCGATCCGCGCTTCATCGCGGGCGACGTGGATACGGGGTTCCTGGAGCGATTCATGTCTGAGCGGGGGTTGGCGAAGGTAAGGTCGCCGGCGGACGAGGCGTGAAGGCGACCGTCTTTTTCACGCATCAGGAAGTGGAGGGTTACGGCCTCCAGGACCACACCGTGGTCGTCATCGACGTGCTGCGCGCGACCAGCACCGTGGCGGCGGCGCTCGCCGCCGGCGCCGAGGCGATCTATCCGGTTGTCTCGATCGAGGACGCGATGAAACTGGCGACCTCGGTGGGGCGCAAGGAGACGCTGCTCGCCGGCGAGCGGAGAGGGCACCGGGTGGAAGGCTTCGACCTGGGCAACTCGCCCGGCGAATTCACGGCCGCCAGCGTGGGTGGCAAGCGCGTCGTGATGAGCACGACCAACGGAACCGGCGCACTGGTCGCCGCCGCAAGTGCCGAGCGCGTGCTGGTCGCCTCCCTCGTCAACCTGTCGGCAGTCGCCGGGGCGGTGGCGGGCGCCGAGCGGCTGACGGTAGTGTGCGCGGGGCGCGAGCGGCGCTTCTCGATCGACGACGCGCTGTGTGCGGGGATGCTAGTCAGCCGGCTGACCGATCGCATCGGCGGCACGCTGGAGCTGGAGGACGCGGGACGGGCCGCACTCGCGCTGGCGAGCAGCTTCACGCCGGATGCCGAGTTCCTCCTGCGCAGCACTGCGGGGCGCGCGCTCGCCGCGAGCGGGCTCGAGGAGGACGTGCACTGGTGTGCGCGCGTGGACGCCTTCGACCTGGTCCCGCAGCTCTCCGACCGGATGATTCGGAGCGACCGTGGTGCGTAAGGGCAGGATGGGGGGTCCTGCGAAGAACGGCGGCGAGAACGCCTCGGCGAAGGAGCCGCTCCTCGCCCACGAGCTCCGGCGTGAGCTGCTCGCGCTCGGCCTGCTGGCGCTGGCGCTGGTGGTCCTGCTGGCGCTGGTCCCGATATCCGCGTTGGGCGAGGGGGCTCGGCGGATGTTCCCCGGAGGGAACGCCGTCGGGTCCGTGGGAGGCGCGCTCGCCGCGGGGCTCTGGCGCGCGCTCGGAGTGGCGGCGGTCCTTGTGCCCCCACTGCTCGCCCTGGGCGGGCTCCGTGCGGGGGAGTGGCTCGCGCGCGGACGGGTGACCCGGCTGGGGGGGTTCACGGTGGGCCTCCTGCTGCTGGTCCCGCCGGCCGCGCACGTGCTTGTGCCTGCCGGTCCCGGACCCGGCTGGCTCGGAGGCACGCTCGGGCGCTCCCTCGTGGCGGCGTTCGGCTGGCTCGGGACGCTCATCCTGATCGGGCTGCTGTTTGCCGCGCTCACAGTGGTCACCCTCGGCTGGCGCCCCGTGCGCCGCGCGGGGCACGGCGTCGCCGCGGGACGGAGCGTGCTTGCCCGCGCGCTCCGGGCGTGGTGGGCCGCACGCCGCTCCGGGGGCCCCGTGGGGGCTCCCACGCTTGCTCCCGACCCGTTCCCCTCCTTCGAGCGGGAGACCGGCCAGGAGCCGGAGGGGGAGGCTGGGCGCGCCTCCCCCGGCTCCGCCGGTGGGCCCCTCGCGGCCGAGCCCGCCCTGTCTCCCGACGCTCAAGCGCGGGTGATGGCGCGCATGCCCAAACGGCGGGAGCGCGGGCCCACCGGCGGCTCGGGCGCGGCCGCGCACCCAGGGCGCCGCGGCGAAGCGGCCGACGCTCTTCCCCCGATCGACCTGCTCACGCCGGGGCAGGGGCTCGACCGCTCGGACATGGAGAAGGAGTTGGACCGGCTCGGCGAGGTGCTGGTCGAGAAGCTCCAGACCTTCAACGTCGAGAGCCACGTGGGTGGACGCACCACCGGTCCGGTGGTCACGCAGTTCGAGGTGGTCCCGGCGCCGGGGGTGAAGGTGAACCGGATCGCGAACCTGGACGCCGACCTCGCGCTCGCGATGAAGGCGGAGAGCATTCGGATCGTTGCGCCCATCCCGGGGAAGGGTGCCGTCGGGGTCGAGATCCCGAATCCGGAGGCCTCGGTCGTGCCGTTGCGCGAGATCCTCGAGGCGCGCGAGTTCCAGGGCGCGCGCGGTGCGCTGCCGCTCGCGCTCGGCCGCGACCTGACCGGCCAGCCCTATGTGGCGGATCTCGCCAAGATGCCGCACGTGCTGATCGCCGGCGCGACCGGGTCGGGGAAGTCGGTGTGCATCAACACCATCATCACGAGCCTCGTCTACTGCCACAGGCCGGAGACGCTCCGGCTGCTCATGATCGATCCCAAGATGGTCGAGCTGTCGGCCTACGCCGACCTTCCGCACCTCCGCCACGCCGTGGTGACCGATCCACGCGACGCGGCGGGTGTGCTCAAGTGGGCAGTGCTCGAGATGGAGCACCGCTACGAGCTGCTCTCGGCTAATCACGTGCGCTCGGTCACCGAGTTCAACAAGAAGCTCGCGGACGGGGCCGTGCTCAGGTGCCTGCACCCGTCCGATTCCGAGGGGGACGAGGACCGCTCGATCTGGAAGGACGGCCCAATCCCCTACATCGTCGTGGTCGTCGACGAGCTGGCCGACCTGATGATGACCGTGCAGAGCGAGATTGAGAAGCCGCTGGCCCAGCTCGCGCAGAAGGCGCGCGCCATCGGGATCCATCTGATCGTCGCCACCCAGCGTCCGTCGGTGAACGTCATCACCGGTCTGATCAAGGCGAACTTCTCGACCCGAATCGCGTTCCGAGTTGCCTCCAAGACCGACAGCCGCACGATTCTCGACCAAAACGGCGCCGAGGCGCTGCTCGGCAACGGGGACATGCTCTTCCTCCCTCCCGGGAAGAGCGAGCTGGCGCGCATCCAGGGCGCCTTCATCGCGACCGACGAGACGGAGCGGCTGCTCGGCTGGTACCGCGCGCAGCGCGACGCCATGGAGGCCGAGGCGGTTGAGCCGGGCTTCGCCCGTGCGTCCGGGCCCGCGGAGCGGGCCGAGGCGGACATCCTCGAGGAGGTGCGAGCGAGCGAGCAGCTCGAGGTGGCCGACGTTGAGGAGATCTCGGGCGACTGGGACGAGCTCTTCCGCCAGGCGGCCGAGGTGTGCATCCAGCACGACCAGGGCTCGACCTCGCTGCTCCAGCGTCGGCTCAAGATCGGCTACGGCCGGGCCGCGCGGATCGTGGACCAACTGCACGAGGCCGGCGTGCTCAGTCAGCCGGAGGGCTCCAAGCCGCGCGAGGTGCTGGTGAGCATGAGCGAGCTGGACGCGATGTTCCCGGGGACCTGAGCTCCCGCGCGCAGGGTACGACAGTGTACCGAGACCTTGGTCCTCAACCCCGTTGAACCGTGCGCATCGCCGTCCTCGCCGTGGCGCTCGTGCTGAGCGCCTCCTCAACCGCGATCGGCGCGCAGAGCGCTCCCGACCCCTTCGCCGTGCTCGAGGCGGCCGGGCGCGTGTACCGCGCGGCGAGCGCCGTGTGCGCGGACTTCCGGCAGACGCTCTCGGTGCCGCTCCTCGGGGAGGACCGCACCGGGCAGGGGCGGTTGTGCAGCCAGCAACCCAACAGGTTCTCGATGCGGTTCACGCAGCCGGCAGGCGACGTCGTGGTCGCGGATGGCAGCTGGCTCTGGGTGTACCAGCCTAGCTCGGACCCGAAGCAGGTTCTGCGCGCCGCGCTCGCGGGCGGCCCGCGCGGGATCGACTTCTACGCGGAGTTCCTGGACGCGCCGCGGAGCAAGTACCGGGCGGAGTATCGCGGGCGCGAGACGCTGGCCGGCCGGACTGGCGACCACTTGGTGCTCACGCCGCTCCAGGCGGCGCCCTACCGAACCGCCGAGCTGTGGATCGACGCGGGCGACCACCACGTGCGCAAGGTCGTGATCCGCGAGGAGAACGGATCGGTGCGCACGATCACGCTCGGCGGGATCCAGGTGAATCCGACGCTCTCCGGCGACACTTTCCGCTTCACGCCCCCCGCCGGCGCGCAGGTCGTCACGCGGTGAGCTGCGGAACCTGCGTCTCGCGCTGCGCGCTCGACCCGTCCTTACGGTTGATCCCACGGTCCCTTCCTCCTCGGCACCCTCTGCTCCGGACCCTGTGACGACCGTCAGGCGGCGGGATCTCCCCGTCTTTCCGCTCGCGCCCGAGCCGGTGCGGCCGGGCGTGCCCCAGGACGTCCGAGCGGTTCGGCTGGAGATCGACCCGGTGGGACCGTACGGAGGGCCGCGCGTGGCCGTGGTCACCCTCGGATGCGACAAGAACACGGTCGACTCCGAGCGGATGATGGCCGCGCTGGTCGCACAGGGCACGCGGGTGTCGAGCGACCCGGCCAGGGCGGACGTGGTGATCGTCAACACCTGCGGCTTCATCCAGGCGGCCAAGGAGGAGACGATCGAGGCGATCCTCGACGCCTGCCGGATGAAGGAAGAGGGGCAGATACGCGCGGTCGTGGCGGTCGGGTGCATGGTGCAGCGCCACGGCGCCGAGCTGGTGGCCGAGATCCCGGAGGTGGACCTCTACCTCGGGCTCACCGACCTCCCCCGCTTGATCCCCGAGCTGCGTAGGCGCGGGCTGCTACCCGAGGGCCCGGACGCGCTCGATGTCCCGCTCATGGAGCGCCCCCTGCGCGTGCTCGCGAGCGACACTCCGCACACCTCGTTCCTCAAGATCAGCGAGGGATGCGACCATACGTGCGCGTTCTGCGCGATCCCGCTGATGCGCGGGCTGCACCGGTCGGCACCCCTCGATGATCTGGTTGCGGAGGCGGCAGCGCTGGCTCGTCAGGGGGTACGGGAGATCAACGTCGTGAGCCAGGACACGACCTGGTACGGCCGCGACCTGCGCCGGCGGGATCCCGCCGCTCCGCTGCTCCCCGATCTGCTGCGCGCGCTGCTTGAGCGCACCGAGGTGGACTGGTACCGGCTCTTCTATATGTATCCGTCCGGCATCACCCCCGCGCTGGTCGAGCTGCTCGGCGAGGCGAGCGCCTCCCCAGGCTCCGCCTGTGGGCCCGCGTGTGCTTCCCTATCTCGACGTGCCCATCCAGCACGGGAGCGACCGGATCCTGGCCGCGATGCGGCGGTCCGAGCGGCCCGCCACGATCCGCGAGCGGGTCGCCTGGCTCCGCTCGGCGATCCCGAGGCTCACCCTCCGCACCACGCTGATCGTGGGTTTTCCCGGCGAGACGGAGCGCGACTTCCGCGAGCTGCTCGAGGAGCTGCGCTTCGACCGGGTGGGCGCGTTCGCGTACTCCCCGGAGGAGGACACGCCCGCCGCCACGATGCCCGATCAGGTTCCGGAGTACGTGCGCCGTGAGCGGCTCGAGGCGCTGCTCGATCTCCAGCGTACGATCTCGCTCGAGAAAAACCTCGAGCTCGTGGGCTCGGTGCGCACCGCGCTCGTGGATCGCCTCGTGGACGACGACGACGATCCCGACCATGCGGGGCTCGCGCGCGTCGAGGGGCAGGCGGTAGACGTGGACGGCGTCACCTGGCTCCTGTGCGAAGGCGCGGAGGACGTGCTTCCCGGTGAGTTCGCGCAGGTCGAGATCGTGGACGCGGGCGAACACGACCTGACCGCGCGGGTGGTGGCATGAGCCCTCCCGGGCGCGCCGAGCTGTGGCGGCGGGCGCAGGCGGTGATCCCGGGCGGGGTGAATTCCCCCGTCCGCTCCTTCCGCTCGGTGGGCGCGAGCCCCTTCTTCGTCACGCGTGGCGAGGGCCCGTACCTCTGGGACAGCGAGGGGCGCCGCTACATCGACTACGTGCTCTCGTGGGGACCGCTCATCCTCGGACACGCGCCCGCGATCGTGCTCGAGGCGCTGCGCGCGCAGCTCGAGCGCGGGACCAGCTACGGTGCGCCCACCGAGGCCGAGGTCGAGCTCGCGGAGCGGATTACCAGGCTCATGCCCGCGGTGGAGATGGTACGGCTCGTGAACAGCGGCACCGAGGCCACGATGAGCGCACTGCGTGTGGCGCGCGCCGCGACTGGGCGCGACGGGCTGCTCAAGTTCACCGGCTGCTATCACGGCCATGGCGATCCCTTCCTGGTGGCTGCGGGTAGCGGTGTCGCGACGCTGGGTCTGCCGGATTCCCCCGGCGTGGCGCGCGGGGCGGCGCGGGACACAGTGGTGATCCCGTTCAACGATCTGGACGCGGTGCGGGACGTCTTCCGGCGCAGTGGCGACACCATCGCGGCGGTGTTCGTCGAGCCGGTGATCGGCAACGCGGGTCTGATCGAACCGCTGCCCGGGTTCCTCGCGGGGCTGCGCGAGCTCACCGAGCGGTACGGCGCGCTGCTCGTCTTCGACGAGGTCATGACCGGCTTCCGGGTCGCCCTGGGAGGCGCGCAGGCGCGCTTCGGCGTCCGGCCCGATCTGACCACGCTCGGCAAGGTGATCGGGGGCGGGCTGCCGGTGGGAGCCTACGGCGGCCGGCGCGACCTGATGGAGCGCGTTGCACCGGCCGGCTCCGTGTACCAGGCGGGGACGCTCTCGGGGAACCCACTCGCCACCGCCGCGGGGAATGCACAGCTTGCCTGGCTCGAAGCGAACGATCCGTTCGTGGGGCTGGAGCGGGTCGCGCGCCGTGTGGCGCATGGCATCGCGGATGCGGTGCAGGCGGCCGGGGTGCCTGCGGTCGGCAGAGCGATCGGCTCGATGTTCGGGGTATTCTTCCGGGCCGCAGCCCCCCGCTCCTACGAGGAGGCGAAGACCTCCGACGCGGGCGCATTCGCGCGCTTCCACCGCGCGTTGCTCGAGCGAGGAGTCTTCCTCGCGCCCTCCGCCTTCGAGGCGGGGTTTGTCTCGACGGTGCACGGGGACGCGGAGGTGGAGTTGACGCTGGCCGCGGCGCGGGAGGCGGCGCGCGACGTCGCCGAAGCGCCCGTGGGTGGCTGAACCCGAACGGAAGGGAGGAGCGAGAGTGCGACGCGGTGCGGGCATCCTGCCCCTCGGGGTGGCGATCGCGGTGGCGATGTCCACCGCGCGCTCAGCGTGCGCGCAGGAGCTCGCCGACTTCGACTACGAGAATCTCGCCTTCCGCGGCTTCGGCCTGGAGGTGGGCTACCTGTGGCCCGACAAGGTCGAGCCCACCGCGTCGTACGGAGTGCGCATGGACCTGGGCTACCTGGGGCCTGGGGTGCGCGTCACTCCCTCGATCACCTACTGGTCCTCGCGCATCAAGGCGCGCGAGGTGCGGGAGCTGGAGGATCGGCTGCACCACATGATCGCGCAGACCCATCCCGGCCCCGTGGCTCCGGTGAGCCTCGGCCCGATCGACTGGTCCGACCTCGCGCTCGCGCTGGATGCCCACGTGGTGTGGCGCGTGCCGTACGGATTCCTCACCTTCGCCGGTGCGGGGGCCTCGGTCCATTTCCTGAATGGCGCGGGGGATGCGATCGCCGGCACCTTCGTCGAGGATCTGCTCGATTCGGTCTCGCCGGGGTTCGCGCTCCACGCTGGAGTAGAGCTCCCCGTCGCCACCGGCGTGCGCCTCTACGGCGCCGGCCGGCTCGAGTTGCTCGAAGACCTTCGCTACGCCGCGCTCCGGGGTGGGGTGCAGCTCCACTTCGGGGGCGTGGTGCCGGGAGAGGAAAGAGCCCGATGAGTGCGGCGCGGCGACCGGTCCGGATCGGAGTGCTCGGCACCGGTGCCGTCAGCCAGATCGTGCACATGCCGATTCTCACCGATCGCCCCGACGTTGAGGTCGTTGCCGTCTCGGACGCTGATCAGCCCAAGGCGCGCGCGATCGCCGGACGCTTCGGCGTGGCCCGCATGGTGAGCGACGAGGCGCTGCTCGAGGGCGATCTGGTGGACGGAGTGGTGATCTCCACGCCGAACCATCTGCACGAGAGGCGATGGCCGCGCTCAAGGCCGGCAAGCACGTGCTGGTCGAGCGGCTGCTCGCGTTCACGGAGCGTGGGGTGGACCGGCTGCTCAGGGCTGCGGGCAAGAGCGGCAAGGTACTGATGGTCGGGATGAGCCACCGCTACCGTCCGGACGCAGCCGTGCTCGCCTCGTTCGTCGCGGGCGGCGAGCTCGGGCAGGTCTACCACGTGCGCGGCAGCTGGCTCAACCGGAAGCTGCACCTGACCCGTCCGACCCGGCGGCAGAGTCACGAGCTGTCCGGCGGGGCGCGCTCATGGATCTCGGCGTCCCCGCGATCGACCTGTGCCTGCACATGATCGGCTACCCGAAGGTCACGCGGGTGAGCGCGGTGACCTTCCGCGGAGACTACGAAGTCGAGGACGCGGCGGTCGTGATGATGGCGACCGACGAGGGGAGCGCGATCACCGTGGAGGTGAGCTGGAGCTTTTTCGGCAGCGAGGACCGGCAGTTCTTCCGCGTGATGGGGACGGAGGGGTCGGGCTCGCTTCCCCCGCTCCAGGTGTTCAAGCAGCTCGGCGGTCGCCCCCTCGACGTGACGCCACGCCAGCCCGTCCCGCGCGCCCCGGAAAACCCCTATCACGCGACGTACCGGCGCGAGCTGGACATGCTACGTGCGCGCGATGGCGGGGGAGCGCGAGGCACCACTCCCCGAGGAGCAGCGCCCCCTGATGGCGGTGATCGAGGCCGCCTATCGCTCCGCCGCATGGGGACGGGCGGTCGAGCTCTGAGGAGCATGTCAACGATCTTGTCGGGCACAGGGGGGTCGCGCGGTTGATCCGCCGCCCTTTCCCCACGGAACTCCGTTCCGTGGGGGCCCTGAGTCGCTCCCGGTCTGAACCGCGCGAGCCCCCTGCGCGCGGTGCCCCCCAATTCTTCAGCGACCCGCTAGACCGGCGGCCGGCGCGCGTGCCGTACCCAGCTGTCGGCCTCCTGCTCGGAACGGCCCTGGCGGTCGCGCTTGCCTGGCCGGCGCGCGCCCAATCCCCGGAGGCGTCGGTCGCCCGGGCCGATACCGCCGGCCTCCGGGTCCACCTCGTCACCATCGGGCCGGGCGAGCAGGTGTGGGAGCGCTTCGGGCACAATGCGATTCGCATCAGCGATCCGGTGAGCGGCCTTGACCTCTCCTACAACTGGGGGATGTTCAGCTTCGACCAGCCCGGCTTCCTCGGGCGGCTGCTCCGGGGCACGATGCTCTACTGGATGGCTCCCTTCGAGACCGAGGGCATGGTGTCCGCGTACGCGGCCGCGGATCGCTCGGTGTGGGTCCAGGAGCTCGCGCTCACCCGCGTGCAGAGGGAGGAGCTGCGCGCTCTGCTCGCCCTCAATGCGCTCCCCGAGAACCGCTTCTACCGGTACGACTATTACCGCGACAACTGTTCGACGCGCGTGCGCGACGCGCTCGACCGGGTGCTGGACGGTCGGCTGCGTACCGCGCTGGCCGGCATTGCGACCGGGACGACTCATCGCTGGCACACGCGCCGGCTGCTCCGGCACATGCCCGCGATGTACACCGGCAGCCAACTGGTCCTCTCGGGCAAGGCCGACCGTCCGATCGACCGGTGGGAGGAGGCGTTCCTGCCGATCGAGCTGATGGAGGCGCTGCGCGACTTGCGAGTAATCGACGAGGCGGGCGTCGAGCGGCCTCTGGTGCGCGAAGAGCGCGAGCTCTATCGCTCGAGGGAGGTGACGGAGCCGCCGGTCCCTCCGAGCGGCCTTCTCTGGTACCTCGCCGGCGGCCTCGCGCTGGGCGCCGCAGTGGTCGCGCTCGCCCGCGCGGACGCCCCGTCGCGCGTCGCGCTTGCGCTGCTGGGCGCCGGGTGGAGCATGGCGGCCGGGGTCGGTGGGGCCGTACTGCTCGGGGCATGGCTCTTCACCGACCACGCATTCTGGTATCCAAACTGGAATCTGCTCCAGCTGAATCCGCTCTCGGTCGTGCTCGTGATTCTGCTCCTGCCCCTGCTCGTGCGGCGGCGCCCCGGCGCGTCCGCGGTGGGGCTCGCGGCCGCGATCGGAGTGCTCTCCCTGCTCGGGCTGCTCGTGCACCTGGTGCCCGGCATCGAGCAGAGGAACGGCGAGATCCTCGCGCTGACCGTTCCGATCCATCTCGGCCTGGCGGTGGCGCTGGTGCGGCTCGCGGTGCGGAGCGAGGTCGCGCCCGCGGCCTGACGAAGCCAGGTGCACCAGTCCGCCGCCTCCGCCCGCGCGCTTCCGGTCCGAGCGCTGGGGCGGCGCCTCGCGCCCGGCCTCCTCTCCGGAGCCCTGCTCGCGGCGGCGACCCCGCCGGCGCTCTCCCCGGTGCTCCCATTCCTCGCGCTCGTCCCCCTCGCGGCGCACCTCGCGCGTCTCCCCGCGCGAGGGGGTGTGCTGGCCGTCGAGGCCGGGGCGCTGGCCGCGGCGGTTCAGCACGGCTGGGGGCTCCGCTGGCTCCCCGGCACGCTCACCGCGATCGCGGGACCGGCGGTCGGGGGGGCCGCCTCCCTGGCGGTGCTCCTTACCCTCTCGGCTTTCGGAGGCGCCGCCGCCTGGAGCGCGTGGCGGCTGCTCCGTGCCCGGGTTCCCCTGGCCGCGGCCCTCGCGCTCGCCTGGACGGCGCTCGACTGGACGCTGGCCCATCTCCCCTTCGGGCTCGCCTTCCCCTGGGCGCCCCTCGGACTCGGGCTCGCGCGCTGGCCGGCTGCGGTGGGGATCGCGGAGTGGGTCGGCGTGAACGGCCTCACCACGTGGATGGCGGTGGTGAACGGGCTCGTGGCGTCCGCGCTCGTGGGCCGGCTCCGGGAAGGCACCCCGCGGCCGCACGCGACGCTCCCCGTCCTGGCCGGGGCCCTCCTTGTCGCGCTCGTCCCCGTGGCCTGGGGGCTCCACCGCGCACGCACGCTCGCGACCGTGGCCGCGGGGGAGGTCGCCGTGCTCGCGCTGGACGTTCCGGCGGATGCGCCGCCGGAGCTCCGCGCGGCGGCCGCGCTCACGGCGCTCGAGCGAGTGCCCGCCCGCGCGCGACCCCCCGAGCTGATCGCCCTTCCCGAGATGGCGCTCCCCCTCGAGGCCGCCTCGTCCGCGGGACGCGCCGCACTCGCGCGGGTGCGCGGCGAATCGCGCCGACTGGGTGCGCCGATTCTGGTGGGTGCCCTCATCGTGCGTGCGGGAGCAGAGTACAACTCCGCGCTGCTGGTGGGCGGCGCGCCCTTCCGCGCCGACAAGCGGCGGCTTGTCCCAGGAGCGGAGCGCGGGATCGCCGCGGCGCCTCCGTGGCTCGCCCCCGGGGCCGGATACGAGCCGGGGCGCGGCTGGCCGGTGCTCAGAGCTGGGCGCCTGCGTGCCGGGGTGCTCCTCTGCTACGAGGTCGCGTTCGCCGAGGACGCGCGGCGGCTGGTGCGCGGCGGAGCGCGCGCGCTGGTCGCCCTCTCGAGCGACGCGTGG
>CAUZJY010000056.1:0-13478 GCA_963580305.1 Gemmatimonadales bacterium UBA6960 | reverse complement strand
TCGCCCCACTGGCAGCCGACGACGACCGTGCACCGCCCGTTCCGCGACGTCACGCCGACCTCACGATCACGCCACCTCTCATGCTCACGAAAAAAGGCCCACCATGCGACGGGGATGGGCCGCTGGCCGATGGATCCTTTAGGAAAAGCTATCCGGGGCGCTCGGGACGGTCAATCGGAGCCCGGCCTGCCGCTCGGACCGCGCGCCGCCGCGCGCTCCTCACCCTCCGGCGCGAGCAGACCGGCCCGCACCAGAGTGGCCCGCACCAGCTCGCGGTGTTTCGCGGCGAGGGGCCGCATCGGTGGGCGGGGAGGCCCGCCGCGGAGTCCGAGCAGATCAAGGGCGAGCTTGATCCCGGGGACACCCAGCCGCGCCACGATCTCGGTATGGAGAGGTCCCACGCGCTCCTGCATGCGCCCGGCCTCTGCCGCGCGCCCGGCGCGGAAGGCCCGTTCGAGCACGACGCTCGCGCCCGGAGCCAGATGCGCGCTGGCCATGATTCCGCCGCGTGCGCCCATCTCCAGCGCGCCGTAGAGGAGTGCCCCGCTCCCGACCAGGAGCTGGAAGTGCGCCGGGCACGCGCCCAGCAGCTCGCCCACCTGCGCAAGCGAGCCACGCGAGTCCTTGATGCCGATGACGTTCCCGTGCCGCGCGAGCTCCGCAATCAGACCGGCCTGGAGCTCGATCGTCGCGAGCTGTGACGGTACCTGGTAGATCACGACCGGCACCGGGGTGGCGTCCGCCACCGCCGTGTAGTGCAGGCGCAGCGCCTCGGGCGTCATCGCCGCGCAGTAGAATGCGGGCGGCATCACCAGCACGGCGTCGGCGCCGGCAGCGGCCGCGGCGCGCGCCAGGCGCAGCGTGGCACGGGTGGACTCGGCGCCGACTCCGGCGAGGAGTAGCCGGTCTCCCGTCACGACCGAGCGGGCGCCCTCGATCAGCAGGCGGCGTTCCCTCTCGTCCAGGTAGACCGCCTCGCCGGTCGAGCCGGCCACCAGGACACCGCGCACGCCGTGCTCGAGGAGCGAGCGGATGTTGGCGCGCAGCGCGACCGGATCAAGCTCGCCGGTGGTTGCGTCGAAGGGGGTGACGAGCGGGACGTGGACCCCGGAGAGATCTAGCAGGTCGCTGAAGAAGCAAGGGTCACCGTTACCAGGCTCGAGCGCCCCAACTCAGCTCGACCCGAAGAGCCTCGACATCTCGTCGGTATACCCCTTTGGGGCGCGCCGGCGCCGGCTGTCGCGCCGCTCGGCGCGAACGTGTTCATCTTGAGGTCGAAGTCGGTCGGGTTGTTGGCGGCGGCCATGGCGACCCGAAAGTCGACCTCGCCCGACCGCACCACCGCCATCAGGTGCTGGTCGAAGCTCTGCGAGCCGTACGTCTGCTCGCCCTCCTCGATCAGGTCGTAGATATCCTCGATCCGCTTCGGGTCGCGGATGCAGTCGCGGATCGTGCCGGTCACGGGCATGATCTCGCAGGCGGCCACCCGTCCCTTGCCGTCCTTGGTCGGGAGCAGCCGCTGGCTGATGACCGCCTGGAGCTGCTCGGAGAGCCGGACCCGGATCATCTCCTGCTCTGCGGGCTCGAACACGGCGATCAGGCGCGAGAGGGTCTGCACAGCGTTCTTGGTGTGCACGGTCGAGATTACTAGATGCCCGGTCTCCGCCGCTCTGAGCGCGGTGTCGATCGTCTCCTTGTCGCGCATCTCGCCGATCAGGAGCACGTCGGGATCCTGCCGGAGCGCAGCGCGCAGCCCGGCCATGAAGCTCGGGGTGTCCGTGCCGATGTCACGCTGCGTGATGGACGACTTCAGGTCCCGATGGAGGAACTCGATCGGATTCTCCAGCGTGACGATGTGCGCGGGTTTGTGGTGATTGATCCAGTTGATCATGGCGGCCATGGTCGAGCTCTTTCCCGATCCCGTCACACCGGTCACCAGGACCAGCCCGCGCTCGTGGTCGGAGATCTTCTCGAGCACGGACGGCAGCTTCAGGTCCTCGAAGCTAAGAATCTCGATCGGGATGACCCGCATCACGATCATGAACGAGCCCCGCTGCCGGAGGATGTTCACCCGGAACCGCCCCAGCCCCGGCACCCCCCAGGAGCAATCGTAGTCGAGCAGGTCGTCGATGCGGGCGCGGTCCTTTTCGTGCGGCATCAGCTTCTGCGCGAGCGCCCTTACCTGATCGCCGGACAGCTTCTGCTGCGTGATCGGGACCAGGCTCCCGTGGATCCGGGCACGGACGTTGTCGCCCGACTTGATGTGGATATCGCTGGCGCCGCGCTCGATCGCGGCCTTGAAGATTTCGACTATGGGCGGGTTCTCCGGGGAGCGCGCGGCCGCTGGAGCGACGCGCGGCGAGGCAACTCGAAACCTGAAACATAGCCCGCGGCCGCGCTCCTTCACCACCTGTATATGGCACGCACCTTGCCTGCTTCTGCGAGGGGAGAAGGCGGCTCCACGAGAGCGGAGGGGACGCCCGAACCACCAGGGGGACAACGCGTTCCGGCGGCGGCCACAATGCTCAGATGGGCTCTGCTGTTTCTGGTGATCGCCCTGATCACCGGGGCGTTCGGCTTCCGCGGCTTGGCCGGGATGGCGACGGGCTTCGCCCAGCTGCTGTTCTTCGTGTTTCTGGTTCTCTTCGTCGTGGCGCTGCTCTTCTAAGGCGGGAGCCCCGGGCTCGTCTCCGCGCCGGGAGCCCGCGGTCGCGGGAACTGCGAAATCGGGAGGGAGCGCGGTCCCGGCCCGTGGACAATAGATCGTCAGAGAAAAGATCGGCAGAGATCGGAAGCCGTCCGCCCGAGGGCAGACGGAGCGAGGATCAAGGAAGGAGGAGATGCTATGCTAGGATGGGCCATCGCGTTTCTCGTCATCGCGCTGATCGCCGCCCTGCTCGGGTTCGGTGGGGTTGCCGGCGCGGCAGCGGGAATCGCCAAGATCATCTTCGTGGTCTTCTTGATCGCCTTCGTGCTGGCGCTCATCTTCTGAAGACCGCGCGCAGGACCATGAGAGGCGTGGAGCCGAGCAGGCTTCACGCCTCTCCGCGTCTCGGGGAGCTCAGCCGCGGAACACTCCGCGTACGAATGGCAGATCCACGCGTTCGGCGCGGGCCGCGCGGAACGCGTTCGAGCTGCCGCGCACGGCGAAGACCACCTGCACCTCGCCCTCCCGCGCTTTGGCGACCGACTCGAGGGTGACCACCAGCCCCGCCTGATCGAGCAGCCTCTGGAGCTGGTCGACGCAGCCGGTCCCCTCCTCCAGCACCACTTTCACGATGCGCCCTCGATGCGATCCTCCACCCAGCCGAGCGGCCAGAGGAGCACGAGCAGCGTGGTCCCGGTGGCCTCGACGAACGCGCCGGCACCGGCGCTCATCCCGATCGCTGCGACCACCCAGAGCGTAGCCGCGGTGGTGAGTCCCGTCACCGTGCCCTTGGACTGCAGGATCGTGCCCGCGCCAAGAAAGCCGATCCCGGAGACGATCTGTGCGGAGATGCGAGCGGGATCTCAGCGCGGCACGCCGTCCGGGATCGTGCTGAAGTGGATCGACAGCTCCGTGAGGAGAGCCGCCCCCACGCAGATCAGAATGTTGGTGCGCAGACCCGCGGCCTTGCCGCTCGCCTCGCGCTCCCATCCGATGACGCCGCCCAGGAACGTGGCGAGCGCGAGCTTACCCAGCAGATCCAGCCGGAGGACCTCCACCACGATCGCATCCACATTCCGCTCCCGGATCGGGCGCCAGCGCTAACGCGCGGCGCTGCGCCAATGGAGACCCATCCGCTCCCGCACCTCCGCCATGGTCTCCCGCGCGATCACGCGCGCGCGCGCGGCACCGTCCTCGAGGATCTCGCGGACGCGGTGCGGCTGGGCCTTGAGCTCGGCCGCCCGCTCGCGCATCGGGGCGAAGGTCGCGCTGATCGAATCGGCCAGAATGTGCTTGCACTCCACGCACCCGCGCAGGGCGTTGCGGCAGCTGTGCGCGACGTCGTCGGTCACGTCGGGGGCGGAGAAGTAGCGGTGCAGCGTGTACACGTTGCACACCTGGGGGCGGCCGGGATCCTGTCTGCGCACGCGCTGCGGGTCCGTCACGGCGGTCCGCACGCGCGCCCACACCTCCTCCGGAGAGGAGGTGATCGGCACCGTATTTCCCAGCGACTTGCTCATCTTGCCCTCGCCGTCGAGCCCCAGGATGCGTCCCTCTTCCCCGATCAGCGCCTCGGGCTCCGGGAAGAACGGTCCGTACGCCGCGTTCCACTTGCGCGCGATCTCGCGCGTGAGCTCGAGGTGCTGACGCTGGTCCTCGCCCACGGGCACGGCGTCCGCCCGGTAGAGCAGGATGTCGGCGGCCTGGAGCACCGGATAGTTCAGGATCCCGGCCGGCACCGACTCGAAGCGCTGCGCCTTGTCCTTGTACTGCGTCATGCGCTCCAGCTCGCCCACCGGCGTGATGCTGTTGAAGAGCCAGGCGAGCTCGGTATGCTCGGGCACGTCCGACTGCACGAAGATGATTCCCTGCTCCGGATCGAGCCCGACGGCGAGGAAGCTGATCGCCAGGTCGACCACGTTCCCGGGGAGCTCCTTAGGGTCGCCGCCCGCCGTGATCGCATGGTCGTCGACGATGCACCAGATGCCGTCGTAGCGCTCCTGCAACTCGACCCAGCGACGCAGCGCCCCCAGGTAGTTTCCGATGTGCGCTTCACCGCTCGGCTGCATGCCGCTGAACAGGCGGCGGTGCGTCGCGTGATTCGCTTGGCTCATGGGATCAAGCTCGAGGACGGCCCCCCTTCCCGGGGAAGCGTTGTCACGGCGTAACTTATGAATGCGCTTGCTGCGCCACCAACAGCCCACCATCGCCCGCCGCCCGGAAACGAGACCCGCGTGAGCTCCGCCCGCTGCGCACCCGTCTGCGGCGGCTTCGCCTGTCCCGCGGGCCCGCTCCGTCCATGGGCCGTTCAGCCTCCTCCGTCGCGCAGGCGTCAGCTGTGAGCCGGCCGCTTCTCACGACCGCCCTGGCCGCGGCCGCGTGGACGCGGCGCAGGCGAGCGAGAAGGGGGCGCGCGACTTCGTCTCCCGAGCGGACCTCGAGGCCCAGCAAGCCGCGCTGGAGGTGATCCGGCGGCACCACCCGGACCACGCGGTGCTGGCATGAGGAGGGGGAGGCCGCGCACACGCGCCCCACCGCCGGTGCGCTCTGGGTGATCGATCCCATCGACGGTACCACGAATTTCCTGCACGGCCACCCGATGTACGCCATCTCGGTGGCCGTGCTCGAGGACGGCTCTCCCGCCGCCGCGGTGGTGATCGCCCCCGCGACCTCGAGCGCTGGTGGGCGATCCAGGGCGGCGGCGCCTTCAAGAACGGCCGGCGCATCCGCGTCTCCGCCGCCACCGGTATCCGGACGGCGTTGATCGGAACCGGTTTCCCCTTCAAGGCGATCCACCTGCTGCCAGACTACCTCGGCCAGCTCGGGCGCGTGATCCAGGGGAGCGCGGCGGCCCGGGCCGGCTCAGCGGCGCTCGATCTCGCCTACCTGGCGTCGGGCCAGCTGGATGCGTTCTGGGAGCTGGACCTTTTCCCCTGGGACTACATGGCCGGGGTGCTGCTGATCCACAAGGCGGGAGGGGTAGTGAGCCGCGTGGACGGCTCGCCGGTCGGACTGGAGCCGGGATCGGTACTGGCGGCCGCAAACCCGGGCCTGGCCGAGCAGCTCCGGCAGCTCGTGGAGCGAAGCTGAAAACGGAAACGGGGGCGGGGGGAAGCCCGCTCCCCCACCCCCTCCCCGCGCTTCGCGCACGGGCCCGCCGGCAGCCGGGCGATGCGTACGTCGTCGTCGCACCCAGATGCACGGCACCCTCGGGCGCACCGATCTGGACCTTGCGGCTCTTCGCCTTGGGCATCCGGACCGTCAGAACGCCGTCGCGGTAGTCGGCCGCGATCGCCTCGGCGCGCACGGTGCGCGGGAGCGTGAAGCTCCGCTCGAAGCTGCCGGAGCGCCGCTCCCAGACGTGGTACTTCTTGCTGTCCTCGCCCTCCTTCCGCTCGACGGACTTCTCGCCGCGGATGGTGAGGCGGCTGTTCTCCACCTCGATCTCCAGGTCGGCGCGGGTCATCCCGGGGACCTCTGCGGTGAGAACCAACTCGTCCCCGCTCTCCTCGATGTTGACGGCCGGGACCCAGCTCCCTCCGCTGATCGACGGCGCGTCGTCGAACAGGTGCCCGAGCCGGCTGGTCAGCCGATCGAGCTCCTGCCAAGGGCTGCGGTATCCGAACCGGCCGGTGAACTGATCCAACTCCTGCCACGGGCTCCGGTAGTTGAAGCGCGCGATCGCCATGACTCCATCCTGACTCGGACTCGAAGGCGGGTCGAAACCATGTCCGGGGACCAGCTCCCGCCGCGCCCGCGTACCCGCGTCGTTCCATCTTCTCGGAGAGCAGGACCCGTGCCCTACACAGGCTCTGTCAAGTTATACCGTCTCAACCGCTTGGGGGCTGAGTAGCTGCCGCTCTGACACCGTGTGATGCCGGTTTTGCACGTCGACCGACAGCGTCCCGGACCGTCCCACGGAGCCGGGGGGTAGAGGGCGGTTCGAGACCCGAAACCGAGAGAAGAGCAGGTCGGATGGAGCGCATCGACGTCGGCGTGCTGGGTGCGACCGGGATGGTGGGGGTGAGGCTGGTGCGGCTGCTCGAAAACCATCCCTGGTTCCGCCTGCGCGAGGTCGGGGCCTCGGACCGGTCCAGGGGCAAGCCGCTCGGTCACCTGGTCGCCGACGACGACGGGGGCCCGCTGTGGAGCGAGGCCGCCGAGGTGGTGGTCAAGTCGGTCGACGACGAGTACGGCTCGGCCCTCCTGCTGTCCGCGCTTCCGAGCACGGTCGCGAAGGAGCTCGAGCCCAAGCTCGCGCAGGCCGGCCATCTGGTGGTGAGCAACGCCTCCAGCCACCGGATGGGCCCGGACGTCCCGCTCGTCATCCCCGAGATCAACCCCGACCACCTGGGGGTCGCGCGCCGCCAGGTCGAGCGCTGGGGCGGGGCGATCGTGACCAACCCGAACTGCGTGGTGGCGGGGGTCGTGATGGCGCTGCACCCCCTGCACGAGGCGTTCGAGCTCGAGACCGCCGTGGTCACCACGTTCCAGGCGATCTCCGGCGCGGGGAAGCCAGGCCCCTCAGCGGGGGACTTACTCGACAACGTCCTCCCCTTCATCGCCGGCGAGGAGGACAAGATCGGTGCGGAGATCCGCAAGATTCTCGGGAAGGCCACCGGGGACGGCTTTCAAGAGGCCGGGATGCGCGTGAGCGCGAGCTGCACGCGCGTGGGGGTGGCCCACGGGCACCTGGCATCCGTCTCCCTCGGCTTCCGCAGGCAGCCCCGTGTCGAGGAGGTGGCGGAGCTGCTGAACGGCTTCACCGGGAACGTGGTAAAGGACCGCCTGCCCTTGGCGCCCGTCCGTCCGATCCAGGTGCTGCCCGGCAGCAACCGGCCCCAGCCCCGTCTGGACCGCGATGTCGGCGGTGGGATGACCGTCACGGTGGGGCGGATCCGAGCATGCGAGGTGCACCATATCAAGATGTTCGTGCTGGCGCACAACCTGGTGCGCGGGGCCGCGGGTGCCGCGCTCCTCAACGCCGAGCTCTGCCATGCGCGGGGCTTCACCGCCCGGCTCGCGGACGCGCCGGCCGCGCGGTGAGCTGCGGCCGGCCGTGCGGGAGACGCGGGTGAGCGCTCACCCGGACCGCCCCGGAGGCCGCGCGCACTCTGAGTCGATCCGGCGACCCCACCCCGCGCGCCGAGCTGGAAGCCGAGCTGACCGCACTCACGGCGCGCGTCGAGGCTGCGGCCGCCGCCTCCTGGAGGGAGAGCGCGGGAGCGAGCTCCGAGATCACGTGGTGTCCCTCGGAGAAGACCTCTCGGCCCGACTCGCCACGCACGCGCTCCTGGCCGCCGGCGTCCCGGCTCAGTTCGTGGACACGCGCGAGATCGTTCGGACCGACGAGCGGTTCGGGCGCGCCCACCCGGAGAACGCGGAGATCGCCCGCCTCGCGGAGGTCCACCTCCTCCCGCTGCTCGCCCAGGGGATCGTGCCGGTGATCCAGGGATTCGTGGGCGCCACCGCGGACGGGCGCACGACGACGCTCGGCCGCGGCGGCTCCGACTACTCGGCGGCGATCCTGGGTGCCGCGATCGACGCCGATGAGGTCCACATCTGGACCGACGTGGACGGCATCATGAGCGGCGATCCGCGCGCGGTGGACCACCCCCGCATCCTCACCGAGATCGGCTACGAGGAAGCCGTCGAGCTGGCGTACTTCGGCGCCAAGGTGGTCCATCCGGGCGCCGCCAAGCACGCGGTGGCGCTGGGCGTGCCGCTCCGCATCCGCAACAGCTTTCGCCCGGAGGCGCGCGGCACCATGATCCTGGCCGACCGGCGGGGCACCGCCGAGATCGCCGCGGTGGCGCACAAGCCTGGGACAGTGCTCTTCAAGGTCAGCTCCCTCCCGTCCGCGCTCCCCTATGGCTTCCTGGCGCGCGTCTTCGGCGTGCTCGCGCGCCACGCGCTGCCGGTGGACCTGGTCGCGACCAGCCACTCCTCCACGGCGTTCACCATCGACCGCAAGGAAGAGCTGGGCACCGTCGTAGAGGAGCTGTCGGAGTTCGCCGACGTGGAGGTCTACGAGGGGCTCGCCACCGTGACGGTGGTGGGGCACGGCCTCATGGAGGAGCCGGGAACCGACGAGCTCGTCTTCTGGGAGGTGCGCCGTACCCCCGTGTACCTGATCAGCCAGGCATCCGACGTGAGCCTCTCGTTCTTGGTGGGCGAGGAGAGCGCCGCAGATTTGGTGCGCCGCCTACACACCGCGCTGGTCGAGCTGCCGGCGGAGGCGGAGAGTGGAGCGCGCGCGCCGCGGGGCTCCGCGCCCTCCACAACTCCGGCAGGCGCGCGCCCGGCGAAGGCTCCGCGATGAAGGTCGCGCTGATCGGCTACGGCCGGATGGGGCACGCGGTCGAGGCCGCGGCTGCGGCGCGCGGGCACGAGGTGGTGGCCCGGCTGGACCAGGGGGACGAGCTCGACCGGACGAGCCTGGCAGGCGCGGAAGTCGCGATCGACTTCACCTTCCCCGGCGCGGTGGTGGAGAACGCGCGCCGGGTAGCGCAGGCGGGGCTCGACCTGGTGATCGGAACGACCGGGTGGCACGACCGCATCGAGGACGTGCGGGGCGCGGTGACCGCGGCCGGGACCGGCTGCCTCTGGTCGCCCAACTTCTCCCTCGGGGTGCAGCTCTTCTTCCGACTCGCCGCCGTGGCCGGGCAGCTGGCCGACGCGCTCGAGGAGTACGACGCGTACGTTCACGAGGCGCACCACCGGCACAAGCTCGATCACCCGAGCGGCACGGCGGTCAAGCTGGCCGAGCTGCTGGTGGCCAGTCTGGGACGGAAGCGCGAGTGGCGGGAAGGGCCGCCCGACCAGGGGGGCGCAGAGCCACTGGATCCGAGCGTATTGTGGGTGAGCTCGACCCGCGCAGGGGAGATCCCGGGGACCCACGAGGTCGGGCTGGAGGGGCCGGCGGACGGGATCGTGCTGCGCCATACCGCGCGCGGCCGGGAGGGGTTCGCGCGCGGCGCGGTCGCGGGCGCGGAGTGGGTGCGCGGGCGCACGGGGTTCTTCGGCATGGACGAGATGCTGGCGGAGCGGCTCGGCCCGGTCTGAAGCCGGCTTCGGGCGCCCCGCGACAGCGCACGGGAACCGCCCGAGGGCGGTGGGAGAGAGCGATGGTAATGGAGCCGAGCCGATTCCGGGGGATGGGACCCGCGCTGGTCACGCCGATGCGGCGCGACGGATCGGTAGACCTCGACGCGGTCGCCGAGCATGCGCGCTTCTGCATGGCCGGGGGCGTGCACTTCCTGATCCCGTGCGGCACCACGGGCGAGAGCGCGACCCTCTCCGCCGACGAGCAGCTCCGCGTGATCGAGCGCTGCGTCGAGGCCGCCGACGGCAAGGTGCCTGTGATGGCGGGGGCGGGCACCAACAGCACGCACGAGGCGTGCGAGCGGGCACGGGCGGCGGTGCGCGCGGGGGCGGACGCAATCCTCTCGGTCACGCCGTACTACAACAAGCCCACCCAGGAAGGATTGTACCGCCACTACGCCGCGGTGGCTGACGCGGCCGGCGTGCCCGTCTTCGTCTACAATGTGCCCGGACGCACCGGATGCAATGTCGCCGCCGCCACCCTGCTCAGACTGGCGCGCGACCACGAGCTGATCGCGGGCGTCAAGGAGGCATCGGGAGACCTGCAGCAGGTCATGACGATCCTGAAGGAGCGACCGCAGGGCTTCCTCGTGCTCTCGGGAGAGGACCACCTGGCCTTCCCCCTCATGGCGCTCGGTGGTGACGGCGCGGTGAGCGTGATCGCCAACCAGGTACCGGCATCGGTGAGCGAGATGGTCGAGGCCGCGCTCGCCGACGACTGGAGGGCCGCGCGCGCGATCCATTACCGACTGCTGCCGCTGATGCGCGCCAACTTCGTGGAGACCAACCCGATCCCGGTGAAAACGGCGCTCGAGATGATGGGGCGCGGTCCCGCGTACTTCCGGGCGCCGCTCTGCGAGATGGCGACGGAGAACCGGGAGACGCTCCGGAAGGCACTGGAGGAGGCAGGCATCGTGGTGAGCGAAACCGCCGAGGGTGCACGGGGCGGGGCGCCGCTCAGGGCCGCGCGGTGAGCTGCCTCCGGTGAGCATCCCCCCCGAATCCGCGCTCACCCCCGACCAGCTGTGGGGCGTGCCCGCGCCGGAGGATCTGCCCGCCCTCCGGGCCGAGATCGAGGCGCTTACGGCGGGTCCCGCGCAGCCCGATCCCGGCCGCGTGCGTGAGGTCGTGAGCCGTTTCCTGCGCGCGCTTGGCGCGGGGCAGGCGCGCGCGGCCGAGCGAAGCGAGACCGGCTGGCGCACGGTCGAGTGGGTGAAGCGCGGGATCCTGCTCGCCTTCAAGGTGGGCGTGACCCGCCAGTTCCAGCCGCACCCGACCGCACCCAACCCCGACTTCGGGGGCTCCACCTTCCTGTTCTTCGACCGAGACACGCTCCCGCTGCGGGTCACGCGGGGCGAAGAGCAGAACATCCGCATCGTCCCCGGAGGCACTTCCGTGCGGGAGGGCGCCTATCTCGCGCCCAACGTGATCGTGATGCCTCCCGCGTTCGTGAACGTGGGCGCCTGGGTGGACGAGGGGACGATGGTGGACTCGCACGCCCTGGTGGGTTCGTGTGCACAGATCGGGAAGCGGGTCCACCTGTCCGCGGGCGCGCAGATCGGCGGCGTGCTCGAGCCCGTGGGCGCGCGTCCCGTGATCGTCGAGGACGACGTAATGGTGGGCGGCAACGTCGGGATCTTCGAGGGGACGCTGGTGGAGCGACGGTGTGTGCTGGCGCCCGGCGTGCAGCTCACCCGCTCCACCGCGGTCTATGACCTGCTGCGGGAGGAGGTCTATCGCGCGACCCCGGAACGGCCGCTCACCGTCCCCGAAGGCGCCGTGGTCGTCCCCGGAGCGCGGCTGGCCCGCGGCGGGTTCGCCAAAACGCACGGGCTCCAGCTGTACGCACCCGTGATCGTGAAATACCGCGATTCGTCGACCGACGCGGCGACCGCGCTGGAGGACGCGCTGCGGTAGTGATCCGACCCGACGTGATCCGGCACGACCTCGACCGGCGCGCGTTCGTGCGCGCCGTCTTCGGGGGCTGGATCTCGGGCGGGCTTGCGCGCTCGGTGGCTCCCGGGGCACCGGATCCGAACGGATTAATCGCCGCGCTGCACCGCCGCGGACGATGGTCCGCCCGGCTGGACGATCCGGCCTACGGGGGGCGTTGGCGACGGGCACCACGCTGAACGATCAGCCACTGCTCCAGGCGCTCGCCGACATGCCCCGTGAGGGCGGCACGCTGGTGATCCCGCCCGCCGGACCGTGGCTGTTCGATTCCGTCGATCTCGCCCGCGGCGGCCGGCAGGGTGTCACCCTGCTGGCGACCGGCGCCCGGCTGATCAAGTCACCGCGCACGGTCGGCCACCTCTTCCGCGACGAGGCCGGGCGCTCCCACGGGCTCACCGTGATCGGCGGTACCTACGAGCTGTCCCCCGCGTCCTTCCGGCGCGGCGACACTGTCTCCGCCTTCTTCCTCGTGCGCATCGACGACGCGGCCTTCGTCGACGTGACGGTCCACGACGGGGTCGAGGAAGGGCTCAAGCTCTACACGCCACGCCGCCTACGCGTCGAGCGGGGACGCTTCGAGCACCTGGTCAACAACGGCGTGCAGATCCACGCTCCGGCGCAGGACGGCTTCCGGGGGGACGCGCCAGAGCGCGACACGGACGACGCGCTTGCCGCGGGAGCCTGGTTCAGCGACATCGACGACGGGCTCGGGGGCCTCGAAGGCCAGGGCGTGTCCATCTCGGGAGCGTCGCCGTCCCTCACGTCGCGGCGGGTGCGCGTGATCGACTGCACCTTCGAGCGCTGCGTGCGCGGAGCCTGGGCCGAGTTCAACCAGTCGCGCCGTCCCGGAGTCGACATCCGGTTCGAGGGCAATCGCGTGCACGCCTCCGTGTGTCATGGGCTCGGCCTGGTCGGGGTGGCGGGCGGCGGCATGCGCCGGAACCGGGTGCTCGACACGGGCTCGATCGTGCCCTGGCCGGACACGGCCGCGTCCGAGGTCGCGGGACTGGTCCTTTCGGGATCGCCGCGCACGCCCGGCTCCGACCTCCTGGTCGAGGACAACGAGGTGCTGGAGCGCCGCACCGCCGGCGCCGCCCGCATGCAGTACGGGCTGCGCGTGCTTCAGCAGGAGCAGCTGCTGGTGCGACGCAACCGCGTCATGGGGGCGACAGTCCGCCCACTCTGGGTCGCGCACGGAACGGTGCGAGACAGCACGATCGAGGAGCCCAGCTGAGGGAGTGTGGCTCGACCCGCCGGGACTCAACCCCCCGAGATTGACCCGTGGACCCAGGATGCCCGCACGGATCCACATCGTTCTCGGCACCGCGGAAAAGGAGCGCCTGCCCGTGTGGCGCATCGAAACGCTCGACTCGGCACTCAACCTCGCACGGGCGAGGATGTCCGCGATCTTCGACCGCGCCCTCGCCTCTACTCTGTGTCCAGCTTGATCGGAGCCGGCTGTGTTTCCGTGCCGCCGCTCCGCTGGGGCGGGTTCTGCGCTCCCTCCAGCGCCGCCGCCTGATCGAGCTCCAGCGCAATGCAGTCCTGCTCACGCGAGATCGCGCCTCCCTGCCCGAACGCCAGCCGGAGCGCGTGCCGCCGGCTGATGCCCATTTCGTCAGCCATTTTCGTCAGCCATTCCGATACACCGCCACTCCGCGTGTTGGAGTGAGTTGATCGGGTTTATCGTCTCCCCTCATACGCGGCTCCTGTGCGCATCGGTCGCAGGACTGACGTGCCCCCAGGTACGGTACCACTTCCTATGTTAGACCCA
>CAUZJY010000055.1:0-13501 GCA_963580305.1 Gemmatimonadales bacterium UBA6960 | reverse complement strand
CAAGCTGCTGCACGACTCAGGGGAAGCAGACGGCGAAGCAGACGGCAGCGTGATCGATCATCCCCCGGCCATCAGCCTCTGGGCAAGCACGGGTAGCCAGACCACTTTGACGGTCTCGATCAATTCCGGATGATCTAGCAACGCCCCCTCGGTAGCGTTCCAAAGCTCGTCGACTAAGTCTTTGTCGTAAGCTTCCTTGGGTAGCCCAAACCTCCCGGCCAACTCGATCGCCCGTAGTTGATCGGTTGTGCTGATGTCGTTCTCACCGATCGCGAACTCCCGGAGATGCGGCAAGCCTTCCTCCAGGATCTCTCGCATCGAGTTACAGAGCGCGTTCGGAGGCCGACCGGTGCCACCCCTGTTGCCGACCTTGCCACCAGACATCAGCGCGCCCTTACCGTTGGGCTGTGGGACCAACGCAGACTTCGCTGTTTTCTTCGCTGTTTTCTGGGGCTTCGATGAGGCTCGCGGCATACCCGAAAGGATACCGAAGCCCTGCCATTTGGCGCAAGATATAGCCCTTTAGGGATGAGTCTGTCGGCTCTGGTTGGATTGACCCCTGCGCGAGTCCCATCTGAGTTGCGGACCTGAGTGGTGCAGGGCAGAATGAAGGCATGACACGCTACCGCCCCTGCGCCGTCCTAATGCTGTTCCTAGTGCTACACCTGACTGCTTGCACGTCTTGGCAATCCGTCTCGTTGGATGCCATAAGCCCGGCCCAGTTGATTGAAGAAGACCGCCCTGACCGTGTCCGCGTGACCGGGGGGGGCGTACTTGCGTTGGAAGTAGTGTCGCCATCGGTCGAAGGCGATCAACTCGTGGGTGCGGATGGTGTCTCAGTGCCCTTGGCGAACATCCTCCGCCTAGAGGTTCACGGGTTCAGTTTGCTGCGTACTATCGGAGCGGCTTTTGGTCTGTATGTAGGTGCGGCTGTTGTGTTCGTGGTGGCGGTTTTCGCGAGTGACAGCGAGTAGTCCCTCCGTGGCATCCAGCCACACCTAGCTATCCAGCACTGTTCTGCTCGTCCGATGAGTGCCGTATACTGAATCAACACTTTCTGAGGGTGCCAGATGCATAAAGTTTAAAACTGGAAAGATATGAATTCGTGGTTGAAGTTTTTCGTTTTCTTTTTCTCAATTAGTCCCTCCCTGCGGTGGGAAGGACGGTAGCCAGCCGCTGCCCTAGGACGTTCGTGTGCTGCTCGATACGGTACTCGACGTCAGTTGACCTGTACGTCGTGCGGCTCATGTGCCCATAGACATACTTGACTAACCCGAAACCGCCGTGACCCAGCTCACGCGAAACTTTGTCCTGCGCGACCTCTACAAACCCCCAGGCGTCGGGTTCCGTGGGCTTGTGGCCAGGCTTTAGGAACGTCTCAACGGTGGCGAGCCTCGCAGATGCGTAGGTGTGCCGAAACGCTTTCGTGCGGACCTCGCCGGGGCGCATCCCACATAGACGTCCGACAGCGTCCAGGCTCCGGCGGATGTCGCGGATCACCCCCCCGGTGTTGCTCGGGAACAGCAACCCCGAAGTTCGCGGGCCGTTCGCGCCGCCAAACATCCATTGTTGGAGGAGCTCGCGGGCCTGTGGCCATAGCGGAACATCCCGCCTGCTCGTGCGGGTCTTTAGGCCGCGGTGTTCGTTCGGCCGGAAGTACACGCGCCCGCGGTCGAAGCTCACGTCGTCAACGTCGAGGCCGAGGACCTCGCTCGCCCTCCCGCCCGTCAATAGGAACATTCCAATGAGTGTGTGTAGCCCGGGGGTAGCGTTCATTCTGTTACGCTTCTCCACGATGCGCGCGGCCTCCAGGATCAGCGCAGCCTCGTGGACCTCGAATGACGTCGCCTCGGAACGCCCGCTCCAGCCGGTCGGCTTCTCTTGGAGTTCACTCACTGGGTTGTACTTCTTCTCCACGTACAGCCCCTCCTGCGCGCGGCCGTAGAGCCCGCTCAGCGCGTTCAGGAAATGCCGGACGGTGCCGGGCTTGCGCTTTCCATCCTTGGCGAGATCCTCAGTCCAGCGGCGCACGTCATCGGGTTCGATCGTGCGCGGGTCACGTTTCGTGCCGAAGAACTCGATAGCCACGCGGAGCCGCTGGTCCAGGTCGTTCAGGTGGGAGAGGGAGGTCTTGTTCGCCTTGCGTTTCTTGATGAGGTGGTCGCGCACCAGCACGTTCAGCGTCGTGTTCCGGCCCTGCTGGGCCCCTGCTTCCGTGCGCCGCTTCTCTTGTAGCCTGGTGAGCTCAGCCGCGAACAGCGCATCCGCTAACGCTGGGTCGTTCGTGCCCCACGTCTTACCGGATTCCGCGAGGGATGACTTCGTGCCGCCGACGTCAGCGTACGCGCGGAAATCGCCATACGCGCGGCCGTTACGCCAGAAGATATGCGCGCCGCGCTCCACCTTGGGGCGCCCCCGCTTCGGTGGTTTTCGCTCGCCCATTTCTACTCTCCGGTCGCCTTCGGGTCGGTGCTAGCAGGGCGACGGCGGGCTGCCCGGTTCATGGAAACAAGGATACCCCCCCGCGCGAATTTTGCAACAGTATTTGGCTCACTTTGGCGTCTGGAGATGTGGGCAGAGAGGCGTAAAACGTTGGAATAAAAGGTGTTAATGGCGTATCGTAGCCAGGTCGCGCTCCTGCCGCCGTAGCAGCTGCGCGTTCACGGCGACGATCACGGTGCTGAGCGCGACATGAGCACGGCGCCGAACGCGGGGCCGAGCACGATCCCCCAGGGCTGGAGGACGCCGGCTGCGAGCGGGATCGCGACGATGTTGTAGCCGGCCGCCCACCACAGGTTCTGGACCATCCTCCGGTACGTGGCCTTGCTCAGCATCGATGATGCGCGCCACGTCGCGAGGATCGCTGCGCACCAGCACCACGTCGCCCGCCTCGACCGCCACGTCGGTGCCGGCGCCGATCGCGATGCCGACGTCCGCGGTGACCAGGGCGGGGGCGTCGTTCACCCCATCGCCCACCATCGCAACGGACTTTCCCTGCCGCTGCAGCTCCCGCACGCGATCGGTCTTCTGGTTGGGGAGCACCTGCGCGAGCACCGTGTCGATCCCGAGCTGCTCGGCCACCGTGCGCGCGACGGGCTCGGCGTCGCCGGTGAGCATCATGACTTCGATGCCGATCTCGTCCAGGCGGCGCACCGCCTCGGCCGACTCCGGCCGGACCGCGTCCGCGATCGCGAAGGCGGCGAGCACACGCTCTCCCTCGATCAGGTAGACCGTGCCCTGCCCGCGCTCCGCGGCCTGCTCGGTTGCGGCGGAGAGGTCGGCCGGCCGCTCGAGGCCAAGGCGGTCGATCAGGTTCGGGCCGCCCACCTGGAGTTCCCGCCCATCCACCACCGCGCGTGCGCCGTGCCCCGAAATGGCCGCGAAGTCGCACGCGGGGACGTCCGCCAGTCCACGGTCGCGCGCGCTCTCCACGACCGCCTGCCCCACCGGGTGCTCCGAGTCGCGCTCGACCGCGGCGGCCCAGGCGAGCGCCTGATCGGGATCGATCCCGTCCGTGACCGCCTGGTCCACCACCCGGTGCTCGGCGAGCGTGAGCGTGCCGGTCTTGTCGAAGACCACCGCATCCAGGTTGCGCGCCTCCTCGAGCCCACGGCGGTCGCGCACGAGCAGTCCGCCGCGCGCAGCCAGCGTAGTGGAGATCGCGACCACCAGCGGCACGGCCAGCCCGAGGGCGTGCGGGCACGCGATCACCAGCACGGTCACGGTGCGCTCGATCGCGAAGCCCCACTCCGCGTCGAGCGCCAGCCAGACGATCAGCGTGAGAGATCCGGCGCCGATGGCGACCCAGGTGAGGAGGGATGCGGCGCGGTCGGCGAGCGCCTGGGCACGCGAGCGCGAGGTCTGCGCCTGCTCTACCAGGCGCATGATCCCCGCCAGCGCCGTCCGCTCGCCGGTACGGGTCACCTCGACCCAGAGCGAGCCCTGCGCGTTCACGGTGCCGGCGATCACGGTATCGTCCGGGCCCTTGGTCACGGGGCGCGACTCGCCGGTGATCATCGACTCGTCGAGCGCGCTCTTCCCTTCGCGCACGACCCCGTCGGCTGGAACGCCGGCACCCGGCCGCACGAGCACGATGTCGCCCTCGCGGAGCTCGCTGACGGGGACCTCCTCCATGCGGTCCCCCACCACCCGGACCGGCCACATCGGGCAGGAGCTTGGCCAGCTCCTTGAGGGCACCCTGCGCCTACTGGATGGAGCGCATCTCGATCCAGTGCCCGAGCAGCATGATGGTCATGAGCGTAGCGAGCTCCCACCACAGCGGCATCCCCTCCCAGCCGAGCGCAACCGCTGCGCTGTACCCGAATGCGACCGTGATCGCGAGCGCGATCAGGATCATCATGCCGGGGAGCCGGTCCTGGATCTCGCGCCAAGCGCCGATTAGGAAGACACGCCTGCCGTAGAGGAAGACCGCGGTGCCGAACACGGCCGGGATCCAGTCCGAGCCGGGGAAGCGCGGCGCCGTGTAGCCGTGTAGCCCAGCCGATCCTGGAGCAGGTCGCCCCAGATCAGCGTCGGAATGGTGAGCGCGAGGCTTAGCCAGAAGAGATTGCGGAACATCACGACGCTGTGGCCGGCGTGCTTGTCGTGGCCGGCGTGCGCGTCGTGCCGAGCATGCTGGTCGTTGCCGGCGTGATGGTCGTGGGGGGCGTGCTCGTGCTGCTCGGGCTCGGTCATTTTCACGTTTCCGACTCCGAAGCCGCCGCGCGCTCTCGATCCGGAGCGGGTTGCGCTCATCGTACCAGCCCTCGAGCGGCGGCGTGCGCAGATGGACGACCAGATCGTAGCGCGCGAGCTGCTCATCGTGCGTGGTGCCGACCCCCGCCCAGAGTTCCCTCGGTCCGGGCCAGTAGGCGAGGCCGTCCACCGTGCCCTGGTCACAGAGGACGACCGCGGGGTTTGCCTCCTCCAGAGAGGCCTCGAGCTCGACCTGGACGTGGTAGATCGCACGCTGCGCGGCCCAGCCCGGTCCCCCGGTCAGGACCACGCGCCTGGCGTCGTGCCGGATGCGGCAGGGGCAGGGCCTCACGCCCGAAAAACGAAGAGGCCGGCGGGGTCACCGCCGGCCCTCCGCCCGATCCGTTGTGGGGCGACCCTACTCATTCATCTGCGTTCGAGGATCCGCGTCTCGCCCCTCGCGGTGAACCCGAGGATCTCGTAACCGCCCAGGTCTCGTCTTCCCGGTGCCATCCCCGGCGAGCCGGGCGGCATCCCCGGCACGGCGACCCCCGCCAGGTCGGGGCGCTCTGCCAGCAGGCGATCGATCGCGTCGGCCGGGACGTGTCCCTCCACGAGGTAGCCGTCGACCTCGGCCGTATGGCAGCCGTAGGCCTCCCCTGGGATCCCGTGCGCCCGCTTGATCGCCATCACGTCCGGTACGTTCTCTACCCGCACGGGGTAGCCAGCCGCCTCCAGGTGCTCGACCCAGGCGGCGCAGCAGCCTCAGGTGGGCGACTTCCAGACGTGGATGAGAGGTTTCTCGCCGCTCGGAGCGGGGGTGGACGCCGCCTGCGGCGCCGGCAGCTCGTCCACCAGCATTGCGACCTCGGGCTCCTCGCTCGCCGGAGCGCACGCGGCCCCGAGGACGAGGAGTGGGATCAAGGCTCGGGCCTTCCTGGGCATCGGGGGGTTCGTCTCCGCGTGAGGATCGGGCAGTCGGTCGGAGGCTATACACCGGTAGCGGGCGCCGGTATCCGCAGCCCCCAGGCCCCAGACCGATGGTCGTCCGGGGACGTTCGGCCGCCTCACTCCTCGGGTTGGAGGTTCTGGCACTTTCGGAATCCCCGCGCCGCAGCGCCGAGATGGCCAGCACCAGGTAGGACACGGCCGCGCCGAGCCATCCGACCGAGCAGGTAACGTGCGGGGTCAGCGCGAGCTTCCGCAGGCGGGGGCGTCAAGCTCAACTCTCGCCTGGTGGTGGTTGCCGCCACCGCGGCCTCCACCGGGACGAGCCTGGCGGCCGCCGAGGCGGTGATGGAGCTGCTGCCGGAGGTGCGGGTGGAGTCGTGGTGAGCCGCAGATCCCCTCACGGCCCCAAGACCTCGGGGGGACGCCGAGACAGCAGTCCGATGCCGAGCCCCGCGGCCATGCCGATGAGCCCTCCGATCAGGGCCCACCCCGCGCCGCTCCCGCTGCGCTCGATCGTCACGTCGTCCGCGCGCGCCGTCGGTATGCTCGGCATGCCCGCCATGTGATCCATGTCTGGCGTCGCCCCCGAGGGATCCGCACCCGCGGCCGCGGGCCATGCGGTCACGGTGAGCTCGAGCGAGGCCGACACGTCGCCGTCCTCCGCAACGACCTCGAGCCGGTAGATCCCCTCGCCCGCCTCGACCGGGATCGTCGCCGTGAGGAACGTCACATGATGTGCGGCCGCGCCTCGCCCAGCCAGCCGTACAGCCAAAGGCCGACCAACGCGGCCCCGAGCGCCACCCCCGCCCAGCGGGCCGAGTGACGGACCCCCGGGCGATCGTCGGCGGCGCGGTCGAGCAGGGGCAGCGCGAGCAAGTATGCCGCCAGGACGGCGGGGCCGACGACCATCCCCCACACGCCGAGCAGGTTCTCGAGTCCGTACACCCAGAGCACGGGCCAGAAAGGCTTGGTCACCTCGAAGCCTGGAACGTATGAATACCCGAGGTCTTCCGGGACGAGCACCGCGAGCGCTCCGACCAGGGCGTAGACGAGCAGCGCCGCCCCCGCCAACCGGACTGCGTGCACCCGGAACGTGCTCGCGCCGCCGCCGTTCGCGTGGATGCCGAGGTGGCGGATCAGCCAGAAGTGGATCCCGATGAGCCCCAGCGCGAGCAGCGGCAGCAGGCTCGTGTGCAGCGTGTACATGCGCGCGAGCAACGTCGTGCTCGGGGTGAACCCTTGCGTGAAGAATACGCCGCCCACCCCGGTTCAGCAGCTCGCCGCCGGCCGTGAAATGGGTGAGCGCCTCGAATCCCTCCTGGTCCGCGCGCAGCACCGTCCCGGTGACGGTCAGTAGGAACACGAGACCGGCGAGCCCGACTCCCGCCCACCAGGTCAGCTCCCGCGGCCGTCCGGTAGGAGCGCCTCCAGAAGACATAGGCGAGATGCGCAGTCAGTGTGACCGCGAGCCCGCCGGCAGCCCAGTAGTGGACGCTCCGCACCCAGTCTCCCAGCGGCGCGCGCGTGATGACGAAGAGCACGCTGGTGCGCGCCCCGATCGTGGTGGGCTGATAGAACTGTCCCGCGGCTACCGCGTTCCGAACACCGGGGCCACGGTGTCGCTCTATGTCTTGAACCTGTTCAACAAGGCCTACCGCAACTTTGTCGGCGTGCCGAACAGCGGCCGCCTGGCGCTGCTGCAGCTCAAGTACGAATTCTAGGATCTGCCGCGACGCCGTCGCGGGCCCTGCGTTTTTTCGGTGAACGTCCGTATGGGGTGCGGGTATCGTGAGCCGCGAAGCGTCGCAGCCGTGACCGAGGAGAGGGACGTGACGACGTCGGAGAAGAAAGAGGTATTGGTGACTGTCCGCTGCCCGTTCTGCTTCACCCTGAACAAGGTGGACCTCGGCCGGGCAGCAGACCGTCCGAAGTGCGGGGAGTGCCAGAAGCCGATCCTGCTCGACCGGCCGGTGAAGGTGGTGGAGGAGGACTTCGATCAGACCGTGCTTCAGGCGGCCGTGCCGGTGCTGGTCGACTTCTACGCCGACTGGTGCGCCCCCTGCAAGATCGTGGCGCCCCTGGTCGACGAATTGGCGCGGGAGCATACCGGGCGCGTGCTCTTCGCCAAGGTCGACACGGATCGCGCGCAGGAGGTCTCGCTGCGCTATCAGATCCGCGGCATTCCTACCCTCAGCCTGTTCAAGGACGGCCAAGAGGCCGGGCGCAGCGTGGGCTACGAACCCGAGCGGCTGCGGGCGCTCGTGGCGGGGGTGGCCTGACCGTGCCCCGGGCGGGACGGACCGGCGAGATCTCGAAGCACGCGCGCCAGGAGGCCATTCTCGAGGCGATCCGTTCGCGGCGCGTGACCAGCCAGGAGAAGCTCCGCGAGCTGCTCGAGGACGCGGGCTTCGTGGTCACGCAGACCACCGTCTCGCGCGACATCCGCGAGCTCCGGCTGGTCAAGGTACCGGGCGCGGAGGGGAGCGCCGCCTACACCCTCCCCGACGAGTGGGAGAGCACCCCGCCGCTCCAGAGCCTGCTCCCCACGCTGTACGCCTCCGCCGAGGGGGCGGGCAACCTGCTGGTCGTGCGCACGATGACGGGGGGCGCTCAAGCGGTGGCCCTGGCGATCGACTGGGAGGAGTGGCCGGAGGTGCTCGGCACGATCGCCGGGGACGACACGATCCTGATCATCTGCCGCGAGCCCGTACAGGTTCCCGATGTGCAGCGCCGCATCGAGGAGATCGCCGAGGGTTGATCACGTCTCTGCGGAGACGCATAATTTTGCCATGAGTGCGCATAGAAAATCTGTCGGGGTCTTCGGCGGAAACGGATACACCGGGCTCGAGCTGCTGCGCATCCTGCGTGGCCACGACGGCGTGGCGGTGCGCTTCGCCACCTCGGACAGGGAGGCAGGCCGGCCCACCCCCGTTCCCGGACTCTCCTTCGTTCCGGTCGCAGAGGCGCCCGTCGGGGACGTGGAGCTGGTCTTTCTCTGCCTGCCGCACGGGGAGGCCGCGAGCTGGGTGGAGCGGCACGGCGGAGGGGAGGCGCGCATCGTCGACCTGACCGCCGACCACCGTCCCGGATCCGGGCGCGAGGCCAGAGCGGTCTACGGGTTTCCTGAGCTCAACCCGCAGGAGGTCGCGGGCGCCCGGCTGATTGCCAACCCGGGGTGCTATCCCACCGGAGTGATCCTGGCGCTCGCTCCGCTTGACCGCGCGGGAATGGTCGACCGCGAGCGTCCGGTCGCGGTGAGCGCGGCGTCCGGCGTGACGGGCGCCGGGCGTGCTCCCAAGCGCGAGCTGCTCTTCGGCGAGGTGTTCGGCGACTTCCGGCCCTACGGGCTGGGCAACGAGCACCTGCACCTCAAGGAGATGCGCGCCACGCTCCCCGAGCTGCAGCTCATCTTCGTACCGCACCTCCTTCCGGTCGCGCGCGGGATCGTCGAGACGATCGCGCTCCCGGTGCGCCCCGGCGTAGACGCCGCGCAGATCAAGGCGCTTTGGCGGGAGACGTACGGCGAGTGTGGAGCCATCCGCGTGAGCGACCTGGCGCCGGCGCTCGCGGACGTTGCCGACACGGACCTGCTCGAGCTCTCCGCGTTCGACAACGCGGGGCTGCGCGCGCCCACCGTGACTGTCGTCGCCGCGCTCGACAATCTGGGGAAGGGTGCGGCGGGGCAGGCGGTGCAGAACATGAACCTGATGCTCGGCTTCGACGCGCTGCGGGGTGTGCGGTGCTGACCGTCGTCAAGGTGGGCGGCGCCGTCGTGGGCGCGCCCACCGAGCTGGCGGCGCTGGCCTCCGCGGTCGCGGCCCTCCCGGGAGCGCGCGTCATCGTGCACGGCGGTGGACCTGAGATCACCACCTGGCAGCAGCGTCTCGGCCTCCCCGTCGAGTGGAAGGACGGGCTTCGCGTGACCACGCCGGAAGCCATGAAGGTCACGGCGATGGTGCTCTCCGGATGGGTGAACAAGCGGGTGGTGGCCGCTCTCATCGACGCGGGCGAGGCCGCGGTGGGCCTCTCCGGGGAGGACGGAGGACTGCTCCGGGCGCTCCGGCGCGAGGGAGGCGCCCTGGGGGAGGTGGGGGAGATCGCCGGCGTGGATCCGCGCCCCGTGCGCGCACTGCTCGAGGGCGGGATGCTTCCGGTCGTCTCGCCCGTGTCCCGGGGACCTGGCGGCCTTCCCCTGAACGTGAACGCCGACGAAGCCGCCATCGCACTCACCGTTGCCCTCGAGGCCGACCGCCTGCTCCTCGTCTCGGACGTGCCGGGCGTGCTCGTGGACGGCGCGCCGATCTCTCGCATCACCGCCGCCGGCGCGGCCGACCTGCTCGAGCGGGAGGTCGTGCAGGGAGGGATGGCGGTCAAGGTGCGGCAGGCGCTCGACGCCGCGCGCGCGGGCGTGGAGGTCCGGATCGGGGACGGCAGCCTGATTCGCGACGCGCAGGCGGGCACGCGGGTGGTGCCGGACCGCGCTGCCGAGGCTGTTCGGTGACGGAGAGCCGGACCTCAATCCACCCTGCGACCGCGCTGCTCGGCGTCTACAAGAAGCCCGACATCCTCTTCGTCGCGGGCGAGGGCAGCTGGCTGATCACCGAGGACGGGCGGCGCTATCTCGACTTCACCGCCGGGATCGGGGTCAATGCGCTTGGCCACGGCGCCCCAGAGGTGGCGGCCGCGATCCGGGAAGCGCTCGAGACCGGGCTGATCCACACCTCGAACCTCTTCCGCACCGAGCCCGCCGAGCGTCTGGCCGAGGAGCTCGTGGCCACGACCTTCCCCGCGCGCGTCTTCTTCTGCAACTCCGGCGCGGAGGCGGGGGAGGGAGCGTTCAAGCTGGCGCGGCGGTGGGCGCGCGGCGTCGGCGGTCCCGCCAAGCACCGGATCGTCGCTTTCCACGGGTCCTTCCATGGCCGCCTCTTCGGGACCCTCGCCGCGACCGACCGGGCCGCCTACCGCGAGCCCTTCGAGCCGCTCATGCCGGGGGTCGACTTCGCGGAGGTGGGTGATCTCGACGGACTCTCCGCGCTGGTGCGGGAGGATACGACCGCGGCCGTGATCCTCGAGCCGATCCAGGGTGAGGGCGGGATCCGGGCGGTGCCCTTCGAGTTTCTCCGCGAGGTCAGAGCGCTCTGCGACGAGCGGCGGGTGGCGTTCATCCTGGACGAAATCCAGTGCGGAATGGGCCGCACTGGCCGGCTGTTCGCGCACGAGTACGCGGGGATCCAGCCGGACCTACTGATGGTCGCGAAGCCGCTCGCCGGTGGCCTGCCGATGGGAGCGATCCTGGCCGCGCCGCACGTGGCGGACGCGATCCAACCCGGCGAGCACGGCACCACGTTCGGCGGTGGTCCGCTGGTGGCGCACGTCGCGCGCACGGTGCTGCGCACGATCGGCGCGCCCGCGTTCCTCGAGGAGGTGCGCCAGCGCGCGGTCCGGCTCGACGCCGGATTGCGCGCGCTGGCGGCCCGCTCGCCCGTGGTGAGGGAGCTCCGCGGGCTCGGACTCATCCGCGGCGTGCGCTTGGAGGGGGACGTGGCGGCGGTCGTGACTCGGGCGCGCGAGCTGGGTCTACTGGTGGTGGCGGCCGGTCCCGACGTGGTGCGGCTGCTCCCCCCTCTGAACGCCCCCGATGAGCTGCTCGATCGCGGGGTCGAGTTGCTGGGGGAGGCGCTCGACTGAGGGCCACTCCCGGGCCGCGGGAGGCTCGGGGATGAGACCCCTGCGGCCGGCCGCCGCCGGGCGAACGTCATGCTTGCAGGATATGCAGATTTTGTGCATACTTATGCCTCAGCCGCCGGCCGCGGGCGTTCCCTGGTCTGGACGCGTAAGTATTGATCCCAGCGACCGTAGGCGACCCACGCCGCTCCTCCCCCGGGAAGAGGAGACCGACATGAAGGTCGTGCTTGGATATTCAGGGGGGCTCGATACCTCGATCATCGTCCCCTGGCTGAAGGAGAACTATCAGGCGGACGTGATCTGCATGGTTGCCGACGTGGGCCAGGCCGAGGATCTCTCCACGCTGCGCGCCAAGGCCGAGCGGACGGGCGCCTTGCAGCTCCTGGTGGAGGATCTGCGCAAGGAGTTCGTCGAAGACTTCGCTTGGCCCTGCCTCCGCGCCGGCGCAGTGTACAGTCGCCGCTACCTGCTCGGGACCTCGATGGCGCGCCCACTGATCGCCAAGCGGCAGGTCGAGATCGCTCGCCGGCTCGGCGCGGACACGCTCGCACACGGCTGCACGGGGAAGGGGAACGACCAGGTGCGCTTCGAGCTGACCTTCGCGGCGCTCGCCCCCGACCTCCGGGTGATCGCGCCCTGGCGCGAGTGGGACATTCACTCACGCGAGGACGCGCTGGCCTATGCGCGCGCCCGCGACATCCCGCTCAACGTGGACACCAGCAAGCTCTACTCGCGTGACGAGAATCTCTGGCACATCTCGCACGAGGGTGGCCCGCTCGAGGATCCCACGAACGAGCCCGAGGAGGCCATGTTCCAGTGGACGGTCTCCGCGGAGGCCGCTCCGGACGAGGCCGAGTTAGTCGAGATTCGCTTCGCGAAGGGGACTCCGGTCGCGCTCGATGGGGAGCCGCTGGACGCGGTGACGCTGCTCCAGCGGCTGAACGCGCTCGGATCGCGCCATGGCGTGGGCCGCGCGGACGTGATCGAGGATCGCCTGGTGGGGATGAAGTCGCGCGGCGTCTACGAGACCCCGGGTGGCACGATCCTCTACGGGGCGCTGCGCGAGCTCGAAGCACTGACCCTCGACCGCCGCTCGCTCGCGCTCAAGGATCAGCTCGCGCCGCGCTACGCGGACCTGGTTTACGAGGGCCGTTGGTGGACGCCCGAGCGCGAAGCGCTCGACGCGATGGTGAACGTGCTGCTCCAGGACGCGACCGGGTCCGTGAAGATGAAGCTCTTCAAGGGCAGCACGTGGGCCGTTTCACGGACGAGCGAGCGCTCGCTCTATCGGGAGGACCTGGCCACCTTCGGTGCGTGCACGAGCTACGACCATGCGGATGCGGCCGGCTTCATCAAGCTGTTCGGGCTACCGATGGCCGCCGCCGCCGCCCGCGACGCGGAAGGAGAGCGCGAGAGCGCGCTCGCCAGGCTGCTGGACGAGGTGGCGCAGGGGCAGGCGAGCAAGGCCCACGCGAAGAAGTGATGCGACCGTCCCAGGGGAGCATCCCGGGGGAGGAGGGAGCGGACCGGAGCGGGGCCGTCATGCTGGTGGCGGCCCCATCTGCATCCATCTTCCACGTCGCCCAGCGATCCCCATTCGGAGAGTCCGATCGCCGTGACCAGCCCCGAGAAGCCTGAGACCGCGCCCCCGCCGGAGCAGCGAGCGGCGCAGGCCCTCTGGGGCGGGCGCTTCGCGGGCGAGCTCGCCCCCGAGATGCGTGCGCTCAACCTGAGCCTCGACGTGGACCGGAGGCTCTGGCGCGAGGACGTGCGGGGGAGCCGCGCCTGGGTGCGTGCCCTGGCGGGTGCCGGGGTGCTCACCGAGGAGGAGACGCGCCGTTTGGACGAGGGGCTCGCGCGCGTGGCCGCACGGCTGGAGGGCTCGATCGTCGCCTCCGCGCCCGACGAGGACATCCACTCCCTGGTCGAGCGGCTGCTCCACGAGGAGGTGGGCGATCTGGCCGGGAAGCTCCACACCGGACGCTCGCGCAACGACCAGGTGGCGACCGATTTCCGGCTCTGGGGGATGGGCGCGGGCCGCGACCTGGAGCACGCGACGGCGGACGTCTGCCGGGCCCTCCTCGCCCTCGCGCGCCACGGCCTGGACGTGATCCTGCCCGGCTACACGCACCTCCAGCAGGGCCAGCCGATCCGTGCCGCGCACTGGGCG
>CAUZJY010000054.1:0-13546 GCA_963580305.1 Gemmatimonadales bacterium UBA6960 | reverse complement strand
TCCGCTTCGGCGGAACCGCCTGGCGTGGGAGCGGCCACTGCGCCGCGTGCGGGCACGCGTTCCGGGAACTGCGGTTCCGCCAGGCGCACGGACTCCGCCTGCTGCCGGGCGCGCACGACGCGCTCGACATCGTGATCCGCTGTCCCGCGCGCGGCCATGACCGGGACTCCGGACTCAGGCTGAGCGGCCGCGAGGGAGAGCGGGTCCTCCGCCGGGTGCTCGCCCACCGCCACCACGCGGGAGCCTCGGAGGGCGAGGTGCGCTCGGCCACCGGGCTGATCGAGGAGGCCGGCTCCCCCCTCAAGCTCGCGCGGCTGGTGGTGCGCAACGGGCGGAGGTTCGGGGAGATCCAGAGGACCGGGGCGCTCGGGCTCGAGATCGCGGCCAACGAGCACGCCGAGCAGCGGCTCCTAGAGCTCGAGCTGGCCGAGCTGGAGGCAACCTGGAAGCATGAGGAGGAGCTGGCCGTAATCGTGGTCGGGGAGCTGACCTCGGTCCCCCTGTTCGAGCAGCTCCGCCGCCGGATGGCCGGACAACGATGATCCGAACGCCACGCCGCCCTCCCCGCGGCCGCGGGACCTCGGCGCCGTGGGCCGCGGTCCTTCTGGCGGTGGGAGCGGGCTGCTCCACCGACGAGGCGCCACGGGACGAGACCCCGCGCGCGATCGCCACGATCTTCCCCCTCGGGGACCTCGCCGCGTTCGTGGCCGGCGACGAGCTGCGTGTCGAGGTGCTGGTTCCATCCCGCGCCGATCCCTCCACCTTCGAGCCCTCCCCGCGCCAGGTCGCAGGAGTCGCGGGCGCGCGCGCCTACCTCATGGTCGGAGGCGGGTTGGACGAGTGGCTCCGCTCCGTGCCGGGCGCGCTCGCGGGCGTCCCGGAGGTGCGCATGAACGGAGGGATCCAGCTGCGCGCAGGGGGAGAGGGCGAGGGGACGGGCGATCCGCACACCTGGCTGGATCCGGTGCTCGTGCGCGACGTCTGGCTGCCCCAGATCGAGCGTGCCCTGAGCGCGGCGCGCCCGGACGCGCGCCCGCGCATCGAGGCGCGGGCGCGCGCGCTCGCCGACTCCCTCACCGCGCTGGACCACTGGCTCGCCGAGCGGCTCCTTCCCGTGCGCGGGCAGGCGTTCGTCGCCACGCACTCGGCCTGGGGGTACTTCGCGGCGCGCTACGGCGTGCGCGAGCTGGGCGCAGTGCACCGGAGCCCCGGGCGCGAGCCCTCGGCGCGCGCGCTCGCGGAGCTGGTGGACGCCGCGCGCGCTGCTGGCGTACACGCCGTATTCACCGAGCCGCAGCTCGGGGAGACCGGCGCGCAGGCGCTCGCCGCCGAGTTGGAGGTGCCGGTGTACGTGCTGGATCCACTAGGCGGCCCTGGGGTCCCGGGGCGGGACGGCTATCTTGTACTGCTGCGCTTCAACGGCGACCAGATCGCGCGCGCGCTGGGCAGCAACCGGTGATCGCCCTCGGCAGAGGGCTCCGGTGACCGCCGTCCGGGTCGAGGACGTCTGGTTCACGTATGAGCATGAGCCGGTGCTGCGCGGCGCCAGCTTCGAGGTCGCCCCGGGATCCTTCACGGCGCTGATCGGGCCCAACGGGGCCGGCAAGAGCACGCTGCTCCGCATCCTGCTCGGGCTGCTCAAGCCCGAGCGCGGACGCGTCGAGATCTTCGGCAGCCCGCCCGGCGGGCACCGCAGCAGAGCCGCGGGCGGCAGCCATCCGATCGGCTACGTCGCCCAGCGGGTCCGGCTCCCCTCAGGCTTCCCGATCTCGGTAGCCGAGGTGGCGCTGATGGGTCGCTACGGCAGGCTCGGGCTCTTCCACGCACCGGGAGCGCTGGACCGGGCGCGGGCAGCGGACGCGCTGGCGCGCGTCGGCATGGCGGAGCACGCGCGCCGGCGCTTCAGCGACCTCTCGGGGGGCCAGCAGCAGCGCGTGCTCATCGCACGCGCGCTCGCGGGGGAACCCCGCTTGCTGCTGCTGGACGAGCCCACCGCCGGGCTCGATCCGGCAGCCCGCGCGCGCTTCTACGCGCTGGTCTGCGACCTCCAGCACGCTCAGGGACTCACCGTGCTGTGCGCCTCCCACGACGTGGAGGTCGTCTCCGAGCACGTGGACCGGCTAGTGCTGCTCGACCGCGAGGTGCGAGCTGCGGGCGCCCCGCGCGAGGTGCTGGCGAGCTCGGCGCTGGCGCAGGCGTACACGTTCCCTGCTCCGCACGACCACGGAGCGGACGGCGCGTGAGCGAGTTCCTCGCGTACGGCTTCGCGCAGCGTGCGCTCGCGACCGGCGTGCTGCTCGGCCTCTCCTGCGCCGTCCTCGCATTCTTCGTCGTGCTCCGGCGCATGGCATTCATCGGCGTGGGCATCTCGCACGCGGCGCTCGGGGGAGTGGCGATCGGCGTGGTGCTCGGCGTCTCTCCCCTGCTCGCCGCGATGGCGTTCTCGGTCGGCGTGGCGTGGGTGATCGGCTGGATCTCCGGGCGCGGAGAGATCTCGGAGGACACCACGATCGGCGTGTTCTTCCCGACCGCGATGGCGCTCGGCGTCGCGCTCATCAGCCTCTCGCCCACCTACCGCCAGGACCTGGTCGGCTACCTGTTCGGGAACATCCTCTCGGTGCGCGCCGTGGACGTCTGGATCCTGGCGGGGCTCGCCACGGTCTCGCTCGGCATCCTGGCCGCGTTCTTTAAGGAGTTTCTCTTCCTCGGGGTGGACGAGGAGGCGGCGCGCGCGGCCGGCGTGCCCGCGGAGCCGCTCCGCTACCTGCTCCTCACCGTGCTCGCCGTCACGATCGTGGCCTCGATCAAGCTGGTCGGGATCGTCCTGGTATCGGCCTTTCTGGTCGTCCCCGCAGCCACGGGCCAGGCGGTGGCCGCCTCGATGCGGGGCATGCTCGCGGTCGCGATCGGCTGCGCGCTCGCGTCGGTTGCCGGAGGACTCTGGCTGTCCTGGCTGTGGGACCTGCCCTCGGGAGCCTCGATCGTGCTCCTCTCGGCGGCGCTCTTCTTCGCAGCGGTGGTGGCGGGGCGGATCCGGAGGCGCTGAGCAGGACCGGGCCACGGGAAGCGCGGCGCGCCCTCGAGGGCTCCCACATCCGGTTCGTCGAGAGCGAGGTGCACGTCGTCCTGCTCGAGAACCGGGCGGGCCAGCTGGCCGCGCTCACGACCCGGCTCGGTCAGGTCGGCGTCAACCTGGAGGCGCTCTACGTCACCGGAGTGCTCGACGATCTCGTCGAGATCGCCGTCGTGTCCGACAACCCGAAGAAGGCGAAGAAGATCCTCGAGGAGTTCTGACGCCGAGCACGTCTTCGGGACGCCGGACCGTCAGCTCTTCTTGGTCGCCTTCACGAACACGTTCGTGAGCACGCGCTCCACCTTCGCGCTCTTGCAGAAGGGGCACACGGGAGCGGCTTCGGCGTGCTCGTCCATGTGCTCGAAACGCTCGAAGGCGTGGCCGCAGTTCTGACAGGAATACGCGTACGGCGGCATGGGGTCCTCCCTCCACGGCCGGGCCGGAAGCGTCCTCCCTGGCTCAGTCAGGGGTGGCACGGTGCGCTCGCGCCCCAATTTTCGCTCGGCGGCGCTCAGTAGTCCACAGGCCGCAGGTAGAATTCTCCGATCGCGCTCGAGGACAGGATCGCCACCGTCGGCAGCTCGCGCTTCCAGTGCGTGGAGTTGAGCCGGCTCCGAACGAGCTCCACCTCACGTTCGTCGAAGCCGCGGCCCACCAGCTCCTCGGGAGGGAGGCCCAGAATCAGCCAGTGCAGGATCGGGTCGGCGCGCCGGTAGCCAATCCCGATCTCGCTCTCGTCGGTGACGCCCACCACCAGATCGGCCGTCGGGGCCTTGCCCACGATCGGGTCCGGCACCCCGAGATGGCGCGCGAGCGCCCACACCTGGGTCTTGAACAGGTCGCCCAGTGGGTTGATGGGGGGCGAGTCGTCCGCGTGCCAGGTGAAGTAGCCGAGCAGCCGCTCGCTCTTGTTGCCGGTGCCGAGGGGCAGCGCGTGCCAGTGCGCGGATTGGTCGAACAGGACCACCGCGCGCAGCCGGGCCATCAGGTTGCCCTTCCGGGTCGGCGAGATGTCCGGCTCGTACCTGCTCACGTACGCGTCGATGGGGCCGGTGATCTCGATCGTGCGTCCCTCCACGCCCGCGGCGTCGAGGGCGAGCTGCGCATGCTCCAGGCTGTCCGGGCTCGAGGTCGCGTACGGCATCCGGAAGCCGCGTACGTTCCCCGGACCGAGCGCGCGCGCCGCCAGAAGGAGGGTGACGGCCGAGTCGACGCCGCCCGACACCGCGACCACGGCGCGCTCGAAGCCGCGTCGGCGTCCCACCTCCTCACGGATGAATTCGACCAACGTGCGCTCGACCAGCTCGAGATCCAGCTCCAGGAGCACGGGATCGTACGGATCCGGCTGCGGGGGCGCGTGGCGGACCCCGCCCGCCCCCTGGAGCGGCAGCGCAGCGGGCGGCGGCTCCTCGACCCACTCGTACTCCGCGCTCCCGCTCGGCTCGGGGGAGCGGCCGCGGGCACCAGCGCGACGCTGCCCCGCCTCGCGCTTATGGGCCCAGCCCCCCGCTTCGTCGAGCGCACGCTGGAGGTGGGGAAGCATCTGCTCCAGGTCGGCAAGCAGCGGGGCGGCCAGGTGCGCGCGCTCGCGGTCGCGCCCGTCGAGCAGCGCGCCCACAACCGCCTCCTCGTACAGGGGACCGCGCGCGAGCACGGTTCCATCCGGCCCCACCGCCACCGACCCGCCGGGAAAGAGCTTCCCCCCTTCGGATCCGACCAGCTGCGCCACCGCGACGAAGACTCTGTGCTCCGCCGCTGCCGACGGGGCGAGTGTATCCCAGCGCTCCAGGTTTCCCGGGCGCCCGCCGGCATGGGGTGAGAAATCGCGCGCCGGCGAGGCGCTCACGACCAGGATCAGCTCCGCGCCCCAGAGCGCCAGCACGGTCGCGGGGAGGGAGTGCCACATCTCCTCGCACACCAGCATCCCGATCCGGCCGAAGCGCGTGTCGAAAGCGCGCAGCTCGGTTCCGGGCTCCACGAAGCGCGCCTCGTCGAAGACCCCGTACGTCGGCAGGAACATCTTCCGGTGCACGTGCACCACCTGCCACCGGCTAGCCTGTGGCGTGAGATACGCCACCCCCGCGTAGATACGGCGGCGCCAGCGCTCGAAGAAGCCGAGCGCCACGTCCGGGGCTTCCGCCGGTGGGGTGCCCAGCCGCACGCACAGTTGGTCGGTGGAGAGGGCGGCCTCCGCCACGCCCCCCTCCAGGAAGTATCCGGAGAGGCACGCTTCCGGGAAGACGAGCAGGTCGTGCCTCCCGGCCGCGTCGGCGATCCGGACGCGCACCTGCTCCAGGTTCGCCCCGACGTCCCCCTTGACCGGCTTGAGCTGCACCAGGCCGAGCCGCAGGGGAGGGCGTGCTTCGCTCGGGCTCATGGGCTCGGATCGGGGGATGGAGGGGGCGGCGGATGGCCGTCCGGAGTCGCGGAGGCGCCCCTGGTGCGGTAACGTATAACCCGTTCCCCCGCATGGAGGTGCCCGGTCGCGAGGAGAACGCAATCCCCAGCCCGGTGTCTTAACCGGGACGCCATATCTCGTGCCCAGGGGAAACCCGCATGTCTCATAGACTCCTCCTCATCCTCGCGACAGCGGTCGCCCTGATCCTGCCCGCGTCCGCGCATGCCCAGAGCCGGCCGCGTGAATGCCGGAACGACCAGGCCGAGGTCGAGGCCCAGGTGTTTCTGTGCGCGCTGGAATTGATCGGGCGCATGCACCTCTCGGTCTACAACGACTCCGCGCTCTGGACGCGCGCGCTGGACGGGCTGATCGAAAACCTGGGCGACCCTTACGCCTCGGTCTTCACCCCCTCCGAGGTGCGGAAGTTCGAGGAACAGACGACCGGCAACTATGCCGGCATCGGCGTCTCCATCGTGCAGCTGAACAACGCGGTCACCATCACCGGGGTGTTCCGCGGCGCGCCCGCAGCCTCCGCCGGCCTCGAGGTCGGGGACGTGATCATCGGTGTGAACGGAACCGACGCCACCGCGTGGACCACCGAGACGGCGTCCGACAGCATTAGAGGGCCGGCGGGGTCGTCCGTGGAAGTGGTCGTCCGCCGCGACGGGATCCGGCAGCCGCTCTCGTTCAGCCTCGCGCGCGACTCAGTGCACGTCTCTGCCGTCCACTGGGACGTGCTGCCCGGCGACATCGGCTACATCGCCCTCGACCGGGTCGCGCGGCGCTCCGCGGAAGAGTTGATGGCCGCGCTCGATTCCCTGTCGGACCGGCGAGGAATCGTGCTCGACCTACGCCGCAATCCTGGTGGGTACCTGGACGAGTCGCTGACGATGGCGGATGCGTTCCTGGGGCGGGGTGCGGTGCTCGCGACCACGCGCAACCGTACCTCCAACACGCCGCGCGCGGACATCAGCGAGGAGTCCTATCGCGGGCGCATGCAGCCTCGGGTCCCGGACAAGCCGATCGTAATCCTGGTGGACCGCTACACCGCGTCGGCCGCCGAGATCGTGACCGGCGCGCTCCAGGACCACGATCGCGCGCTCGTGCTGGGAGAGCGAACCTTCGGGAAGGGCGTGGTGCAATCGGTTGTGGACCTGCCGTACGGTCACAAGCTGCGCATCACGACCGGCAGCTGGCACACGCCGCTCGGCCGCTCGCTTCATCGCGAGCGTGACATGGAGGGCACTCCGCTGGCCGAGAATCTCGACGCGGGCGCCCCCATCCAGACGCCTGGGGGACGCACGATTCGGGGCGGGGGCGGGATCTTCCCGGACCTCGACGTGGCCGCGGACTCGCTGAGCGCGGTCGAGCGTGAGCTGCTCGCGGTCGCCCAGGAGAAGCAGATCCAGCTCGGCGTGCGCGAGCAGGAGACTGCCTTGGCGCGGGCGCGCGAGCTGCGCGAGGCCGACCAGGAGCCGAGCGTGGACGACGCCACCTTCGAGGCGTACGTCCAGTCGCTCGCGGAGGCCGGGCTGGACGAGCTGGTGAGCCGCGAGGAGGTCCGCGGGTACCTGCGCTGGCGACTGGGCGTGAACGTCGCCGAGCGGATGGACGACTTCGGTGCGGCCACGGTGGCACGCATGGAGCGCGATTCCGTCCTGCGGCGCGCCCTGGACCTGCTGAACGGAGCCGCTTCGCAGTCCGAGCTGTTTGCAGCAGCGGAGCGGGCGAAGGCGACCTCAGACACCCCGAGCACGATCGGCGCGCGCTAAGCGCGGGCGCTCGCAGCCGAGCAGCCGGGGGGGCGGCGGGTCGGCACGGTCCCCCGCCCCCGCTGCATGCGCGTGACCAGGAGCGCTGAGCGCCCCTGGTCACGCGCGTGGATGATACCGGCGATGAACATCGCGCAGGTGCTTGCGGTCGAGGTGCGTGTAGATCTGGGTGGTCGAGATGTCTGCGTGCCCCAGCAGCTCCTGCACCGCCACCAGGTCCGCCCCTCCCTCGAGCAGGTGCGTAGCAAAGCTGTGGCGGAGCGTGTGGGGGGAGACCCGGCGCTTCTCGAGCCCGGTGCGCCGGCACGCGGTGCGCACGATCGTCCAGACCGCCTGCCGGGAGACCGCCCCCCCCCGCGCGTTCAAGAATACCCGGCCCCTGGCCTGGGGCTTGGACGCCGCGCGCTCCAGCCGGGGACGCACGTCCCGCAGGTACTGGTCGAGTGCGCGGGCCGCAGGGCCTCCCATCGGCACGATCCGCTCCTTCGATCCCTTCCCGAAGACGAGGCAGACCCGCTGCTCGAGGTCGATCGCGCCCAGCGGCAGCTCGGCCAGCTCGGAGACGCGCATGCCGGTCGCGTAGAGCAGCTCGAGGACCGCGCGGTCGCGCCAGTGCAGCGGGTGATCGGGATCGGGAGCCTCCACCAGCCGCTCGACCTCCGCGCGCGCGAGCACGCCGGGCAGACGGCGCCAGACCCGCGGCGCCTCCAGCCGCTCGGTGGGGTCGCGCTCCACCACGCCCTCGCCGAGCAAAAAGCCCCAGTAGGTGCGGAGCGTGGACCGGGCGCGGCGGATGGAGGTCGGAGCCTGCCCCCGGTCCTTGAGATGGAAGACGTACGCGCGCAGGTCCCCAGGGCCGACCCCCTCCGGGGCGCCGATCCCGCGCCCGGTCAGGAACTCCACTAGCCCGCGCAGGTCACGCTGGTAGGCGGTCACGGTGCGCTCGGAGAGGCCGCACTCGAAGGCGAGGAAGTCCGCGAACTGCTCCAGCCGGAAGGACACGCCCGCTCCGGCACCTGGAGGGTGGGCCGGCCGCCTCAGAGCGGGAGCGCCCCGCCGCCGCCGCCGGCGAGCCCGGTGGGCTCGCGGATCGTGTCCACCAGCGCGATCGCGTGGACGGCCAGCCCCTCGCCCACGCCGATCCACCCCATCCCCTCGTTCGTCTTCCCCTTGATCGACACGAAGTCGGGGCCGATCCCCAGCAGCTCGCCGAGGCGATCGCGCATCGCGCCTACGTAGGGTCCGATGCGCGGACTCTCACAGATCACGGTGACGTCAACGTTGACCACCTGGTAATTGCGCCCCTCCAACAGGCCGAGCGCCCTCCGCAGCAGGTCCATCGAGTCGGCATCCTTCCAGCGCTCGTCGGAGGGAGGAAAATGGGAGCCGATGTCGCCCGCCCCGGCGGCGCCCAGCAGCGCGTCGAGGATCGCGTGCGTGACCGCGTCCCCGTCGGAGTGCCCGGCCAGACCCGGATGGCCGGGGATGGTGACGCCGCCCAGCACCAGGGGCCGGCCCGGGGCGAACCGGTGCGAATCGTATCCGATGCCGACACGCATGACGAGGCGGTTCCGCTCAGCAGGTCCGCCGGTCAGGCCCCGTCCCAGCGGCGGAGCGCCAGGCACACGTTATGGCCCCCGAAGCCGAACGAGTTGCTGAGCGCGAGCTGCACCGGTCGCTCGCGCATCTCGTTGTGCGCGTAGTCGAGGTCGCAGGTCGGATCCGGCTCGCTAAAGTTGATGGTCGGCGGAATCTTGCCGTGCTTGCACACGAGCGTACAGATCAACGCCTCCAGCCCGCCCGCGGCCCCGAGCAAGTGACCGGTCATCGACTTGGTGGAGCCGACCACGCAGCGGTAGGCTGCGTCGCCAAAGACGGCCTTGATAGCGGCCGTCTCGTTGGTGTCGTTCATCGGCGTGGAGGTGCCGTGCGCGTTCACGTAGTCCACCTCGTCCGCACTCGCCGCGGCGTCCGTGAGCGCCTGGCGCATCGCGTGCTGCGCGCCCACGCCTTCCGGAGCGGGAGACGTGATGTGGTAGGCGTCCGCCGACAGACCGTACCCCACCAGCTCGGCATGGATGGTGGCGGCCCGCGCCTGCGCGCGCTCCAGCGTCTCGAGTACGAGTGCGCCCGCGCCCTCGCCGATCAGGAAGCCATCGCGGGTCGCGTCGAAGGGCCGGCTGGCGCCCGCCGGGTCGTCGTTACGGGTCGTCATCGCCTTCATGGCCGCGAATCCCGCCACCGTGAGCGGCGTGATTGTGGACTCCGAGCCGCCCGCGATCATCAGGTCCACCTCCCCGCGCTGGAGGTAGCGCAGCGCATTGCCGATCGCGTGTGCGCTGGACGCGCACGCCGAAACGGTGGCGTAGTTCGGGCCCTGCGCGTTGTAGCGGATCGAGATCAGCCCCGCCGCGATGTCCGGAATGAACATGGGGATGAAGAAGGGGCTCACCCGCCTGGGCCCCTTGGTCGCGAGAATGCGGGCGTTCTCCTCGAGCGTCGAGATCCCACCGATGCCGCTCCCGAACACGACCCCGAAGCGCTCCGGCGCGACATCGGTAACCCACTCGCTCAGCCCAGCGTCGCGCATCGCTTGCTCGGCCGCAGCGAGCGCAAATTGCGAGAATCGGTCATAACGCCGGGCTTCCTTGGGATCGAGGTAGAGCCCGGGGTCGAACCCCTTCACCTCCGCGGCGATGCGCGTCGGGAAGTCCTGGTTGTGCTCGAACAGCGAGATGGTCGCGCCGCCGCTCTTGCCGGCCAGCAGGGCGTCCCACGTGCAGGGCACGTCGTTACCGACCGGGGACACGACCCCCAGACCCGTCACCACGACCCGCCGAACCACCGTACTGCGCCCCCTCCGGATCGAGCTCAGCCGGCCTGGCTCTGCTTCTTCATGTATGTGATGGCATCCCCCACGGTCCGCATCTGCTCGGCATCCTCGTCGGGGATGTCGATGCCGAACTCCTCCTCGAAGGCCATCACAAGCTCGACCGTGTCCAGCGAATCGGCGCCCAGGTCCTCCACGAAGGAGGCGTGGTCCATAACCTTTTCGGGTTCCACCCCCAACTCGTTGATGATGATCTCCTTAACCCTAGCCTCGGTCACTTCCGCCATTGTAAGTTCCCCTTTTCTCCCTGGGTTTGATCCGATCACGCCGTGTCGTACGCTGGCCTCCCGCCATCTCGCCGCCGACGCTACATCGCCATGCCCCCGTCGACCGCGATGACTTGGCCGGTAATGTACTGTGCCCCGGGTCCGGCCAGAAAGCGAGCTACCCCAGCCACGTCCGCGGGCTCCCCGAGCCGCTCGAGCGGAATCTTGGCGGCCAGCTCCTGCAGCACGGCCGCCCCGAGCTCAGCCGTCATGTCGGTGCGGATGAAGCCCGGCGCGATCGCGTTGCAGCGCACGTTTCGCGAGGCCAGCTCGCGGGCCACGCTCTTGGTGAGCCCGATCAGGCCGGCTTTGGAGGCGGCATAGTTGGCCTGCCCGGCGTTCCCTATCAAGCCCACCACGGAGGTGACGTTCAGGATCACCCCGTCCCGGCGCTTCATCATGCCGCGCGCAACCGCCCGTGTCAGGTTGAACGCCCCCTTCAGGTTGACCCGAAGCACCTCGTCCCAGTCCTCGTCCTTGAGGCGGAGCAGGATGTTGTCGCGGGTGATCCCCGCGTTGTTGACCAGAATCGAGAGCTCCCCTACCCCGCCCTCTACCGCCTTGACGACCTCGCCAGCAGCTGTGGGATCGCCCACGTCGCAGCCGAATCCGGCGTGCCCGGAGCCCGGCAGCGCAGCCGCGGCCTCCACCGCGCGTGCCCCGTCGATGTCGACCACCGCGACCCGAGCGCCCCCGGCGGCGAGCGCCTCGGCGATCGCGCGCCCGATCCCGCGCGCGCCTCCGGTGACCAGGGCCGCCTGACCCTCCAGCTCGGCGCCGGACACGCCGACCGGCGCGCGGTCCTGCTCCCTGCGGGCGTTCACTTCGCTCATCGGAACACCTCCTCCGCCCCGGCTCTCCCCAGCGCGGCTCACGAGGTCCATCGCTCGACGTCGGCCGGACTACCCACGGACGCGCAGGAGGCTCCCAGGGCGTTCCGCTTGTTCAGCCCACACAGGACGTTGCCGGGTCCCAGCTCCAGGAAGCGGTCGGCCCCGGCCGCCCGCATGGCCGCGATCGACGCGGACCAGAGCACCGGAGCGGTGAGCTGCCGGAAGAGCAGCATGCGCGCCTCCGCTCCGGTGCGAACCGGGGCCGCGGTCACGTTGCTGAGGACGGGAAAGGCGGGATCCGCGAACGCGATCACGGCCAGGTGCGCCGCGAGCCCCTCCTGGGCCGGTTGCATGAGCGGGGAGTGAAACGCCCCCGAGACGTTGAGCTCCACCGCGCGTTTGGCACCGGCCTCACGGGCACGCACCATCCCGGCCTCCACCCCGGCGCGATCGCCGCTGATGACCACCTGCCCGTCGCTGTTGAAGTTGGCGGGCACGCAGATCCCCTCGGTCACCGCAGCGCACACCTCCCGCACCGCGTCGTCCGAGAGGCCGAGCACGGCCGCCATGGTGCCGGGGCGGCGCACCCCCGCCTCGAACATCAGCTCGCCGCGCAGCCGCACCGCGCGCAGCGCGTCCGGAAAGGAGAGCGTTCCCGCAGCCACATGGGCGCTGAACTCGCCGAGCGAGTGCCCGGCCGCGAACGCGACCGGCCCGAGTCGTTCCCGGAGCACCGCATGTGCGGCCATCGAGTGGACCAGGATGGCCGGCTGCGCGTCGCGTGTCAGCGTCAGCTCTTCCTCCGGCCCCTCCCACATGAGCCGGCTGAGCGGCGCGCCCAGCACGTCGTCCGCCTCCTCGAAGACGCGTCGCGCGGGCGGAAGAGCCTGGGCCAGCTCCCGGCCCATGCCCACGTGCTGAGAACCCTGCCCGGGAAAGATAAGCGCGAGCGTCAGGGGTCGCCTACCAGCGCATCGCGGTGGCGCCCCAGGTGAAGCCGGCGCCGAACGCAACCGTGAGCAGGTTCATCCCGGGGCGCAGGCGTCCCTGCTCGAGCGCCTCGTCCATCGCGACCGGGATCGTCGCCGAGCTCATATTGCCGAAGCGGTCCACGTTCACGAATACCTTCTCCATCGGGATGTTCGCGTACTTGGCCGTGGCTTCGATGATCCGAATGTTCGCCTGATGCGGGATGAGGATGTCGACGTCCTCCGCGCGCAGCCCCGCGTGCTGGAGCGCGAAGTCGGTCGCCTCCGACATCGAGCGCACCGCGTTCTTGAAGACCTCGCGGCCCGCCATGCGGACCAGGTGGTCGCCGCGCTGCAGCACCTCCGTCGTCATCGGAACAGCGGCCCCGCCGGCCGGGCGATAGAGGAGATCGCCCAGCTTCCCGTCCGAGCGCTGATAGCTGGAGAGGATCCCCCGTCCTCCCGAGGCCCGGCGCAGCACTGCCGCCCCCGCGCCGTCGCCGAAGAGCACGCAGGTCTGCCGGTCCTTCCAGTCCACGATCGCGCTCATCTTCTCCGACGCGATCACGAGCGCGATCTCGGCGCGCCGGGCGGTGATGTAGCCCTCGGCCACGGTGAGCCCGTAGAGCCATCCCGTGCACGCGGCGCTCACGTCGAAGGCGACCGCGTTGTCGGCCCCCAGCAGAGCCTGGAGGTCGCACGCGGTGGAGGGAAGCCAGCGGTCGGGGGTGGCGGTGGAGACCACGATCAGGTCGAGCTCGCCCGGCTCGACAGCTGCGCGCTTCATGGCGCAGCGCGCCGCGCGCGCCCCCATCTCGGCGGCTCCCATCTCGTCCGGAGCAATGCGCCGCTCGCGAATTCCGGTGCGGTCGGTGATCCAAGAGTCGCTGGTCTCGACCATGCGCTCCAGGTCGGCATTGGTGAGGACGCGCTCGGGGAGGTACCGTCCCGTGGCGACGATCTCGACCAGGGGATCGGGCTTCTTCAGACCGGCTCCTTCGAGCTGAGGTCACGGGCGATGTGCTCGACCATCGACGACCGGACCGACTGGGCAGCCACGCGGATCGCGTTCCGGATGGCCTTGGGGGACGATCCGCCGTGGCAGATGATCGAGACTCCATTCACTCCGAGCAAGGGCGCCCCGCCGTACTCGGAGTAGTCGAGCGCCCGGAAAGTCTCCTGCAGCTCGGGCCGATCGCCCAGCCCCGCGAGCCGGCGATGGAGCATGGTCATGAAGTATTGGGCGACCGATTCGTAGAACTTGAGCAGCACGTTGCCGCAGAACCCGTCGCAGACGAGCACGTCACAGTGACCGCGGATGATCTCGCGACCCTCGATGTTGCCCA
>CAUZJY010000053.1:0-13617 GCA_963580305.1 Gemmatimonadales bacterium UBA6960 | reverse complement strand
GCCACGGCGATGCCGGCGCCGACCCGACGGAGGGCTCGTTGCTGGCAGCCTCGGCAGCGGTCATACCGTTTCGATCGGACAACTGAGGCCGCTCACCGGCAGCTCGACACCGGAGTTCCGACACTCCTGGCAAAGCCCGTAGATCTCCAGCCGGTGGCGCGCGGGCGTGAAGCCGTGATCCTGGAGCATCCGCTCCTCGATGCGCTGCACCTCGTCGCTCCGGAACTCGATCACGGTGCCGCACTCGACGCAGATCAGGTGCTCGTGCACGGGCTGCCGCGACAGCCGGTGCTCATAGCGCTTGAAGCCTTCACCGAAGTCGTGCTCTTCGACCAGCTTGCTCTTCACCAGCAGGTCGAGCGTCCGGTAGATAGTCGCCTTGCCGATCCGCTCGTCCTCCTGGCGCAGCCGCTGCGCGATGTCCTCCACCGAGAGATGTCCGGAGGACGAGAACACGATCTGCGCGACCACCTCGCGCTGCTGCGTGATCGGCAGTCCCTTCTCGCGCAGATAGCGCGAGAAGAGCCGGACGAAGGGATGCGTAATCACGAGCTCGCCGCCCGGCCCAAACCCGCCCGCGCGGCCGGATCCATGGTCGGATCCCCGGATTCCAGCAGCGTCGGATCGAACTCCCTCATCAGCTCCTCGAACACCTCGGGCTTCCCCTCCAACACGACCTCGCGCGGCTCCCCCAGCTCGTCGCCGGCGCGGCGCACCACCCCGTCCATGACGCGCGGTAGGCGGTCGGAGGGAGCCTCCCCGTGCTCCTCCAGGTCGTGCACGACCGAGAGTCCCTGCCCGGTCCGCTCGGCTAAGTAGGGCGCACAGAGCAGGCGCCGCCGCTCCTCCTCGACCGTGTACGCGCTCGCGGCGACCAGTCCCCACTCCTTACGACCCCGGACCAGGGGTGGAAAGATCCACAGCCGGTCGATCGTGGCGATCCCCACCCGCTCGCTGAGCATGCGCAGGGTGCGCGGCAGCGCCTCGGGCACGCCCGGCCCGGCTTCCTTCGTCACGTCTCCTGTCCTCCGCGCACTGCGATCGGGGTTCGCTCGGGGTTCGATCAGTGATGGTGAGGGGCGCCGCCGAGCGGGCGGAGGCCGGCGGCGCGCACCGCGCGCCGCGTGGCCTCGACCACGCGCGGGATCACCTCGGCGGGAGGGCGCTCGACCAGCGCACCCGACGCCTTGATGTGCCCACCTCCGCCAAATTCGCGCGCCAGCGCGTTCACATCCACTGCGCCGTTGGCGCGGAACGAGATCTTGGTGCCGCCACTCGCCGTCTTCCGGAAGAGGAGCCCCACCTCCACGCCCGACACGGAGCGGGGGTAGTCCACGATCCCCTCCACGTCTTCGGCGGTCGGATCCACCCCGTCGATCTCGCTCGGCAGTTCCATCCAGGCCACACCGGCCTCCGCGTCCATCTCGAGCGTGGCGAGGGCGCGCGCGAGCAGCCGGAGCCGCCGGAGCGGGGCGGCCCCGTAGATGCGGCGGTGCAGGTCCTCCGGATCCACCCCGTCGGCGATCAGGTCCGCGGCGATCCAGTGCGCGTGCGTGGTCGAGTTACTGAAGCGGAAGGAACCGGTGTCGGTCAGGATCGCGACGTAGATCCCCTCCAGCGTCGCCCGCGGCCACGGGCCGCCGCTGCTCAGCACGACGTCGTGAATCAGCTCGCCGGTCGCGCACGCGTCCGCGTCGCGGAGCGACACCCCGCCGATCGGCTGCTTCCCCGGCTGATGGTGGTCGATCACGACCGTGGGCACCCCCTCGATCATCGCCCTCAAGCGGCCGATACGCGGGACCTCGCCCGTGTCGAGCACGACCGCCAGGTCGGCCTGCGCGCACGCGTCCCGCGCCTCGGCCGATCCGGCGTCCAGCACCCATTCCTCCTCGGGGACGAGGAAGCGGAACATCTCGGGGAAGGGGGTCGGATTCACGATCCAGGCGCGGCCGCCGAGTGCGCGCATCCACGCCGCCAGCGCGACCTCACACCCGGCGCCGTCTCCGTCCGCGTTCAGGTGGGTGGTGAGGATCGCACGCCGCGAGCCGCGCAGCGCGTCCAGTGTCTCCCGGACGGCGCGGCGGCGGTGCTCCGGGGTGCGGTAGCGGAGCGGCGGTGACTGCTCCCGAGTCGTGGCGTGGCGCTGCGTGTCGCCCAACCTAGTTCCTTTCTACGCTGGTTCTACGTCGGGCTCTTTTAGCGGCCCCGGGCGCCGCCCGGGGCGCGGTGCACCCGGCAAGCGGTGGCGCACCTTCGCCCACGTGGACGCCAGGTGTACCCATCGCGCGGAGGTTGTGCCGTGGATGCACCCGCGGAGGAGCGCCTGCATCAGATCCGCCGGCCGGTTGGCGTGCGGAGGCAGTTCCACCCAGCTCCGCCCCACCTCCCCAAGCGTGTGTGCGTCGGAGCCGGCACCCCGACGGAGCCCGTGGCGTTCGGCCAGCGCCGCGGCAAGCTTGTTCTGCCTCGGGTCGTGCAGTCGGCCGTTGAACACCTCGACGATATCCACGTGCGGCGCGAGGGGGTCGGCGAGCCTCCCTCCGCCCCCCTTCCCTCCCGCGTACGGGTGGGGGAGGTAGACGAGCCCACCCTGGTCGCGGATCCGGTCGCACGCCGCGCGCGCGGGCGTCCCCTTCGGAATCTCGGTGCGCAGGTACAGACCGATCACGTCGATCCCCTCGGCGGTGCGTACCTCCTCGGCGGGGATGACCGCATCCGGATGGCACTCGGCCATCGCGAGCGAGACGTCCAGGCGGTCGTGGTCGGTGAGCGCGATCCGCCCGACCCCCCGGTGCCGTGCGGCCTCGAGCACCGCCTCGGGATGCGAGAGGCAGTCGTGCGAGCCCCAGCTGTGCATGTGGAAGTCGATGCGGAGGAGCGCGGCAGGCTTCGGGAGAGAGTCGGTCTCGCCGCGGATCGTCTCCAGCAGCGTGGCCGCCCGCGCGCGGAGTTGCTCCAGAGAGCCGTCGTTGTCGAGCACGTGATGGGCGCGGCGGCACTTCTCGGCCGGGTCCATCTGCGCCGTCATGATGCGGCGGGCCTCTTCCTCGCCGAGCCCGCTCCTCTCAGCGAGCCGGCGGAGTCGCGCCTCCACCGGGGCGTCCACGACGACGGTGACGTCGAACTCGCGGTCGAGCCCGGTCTCGAAGAGGAGCGGGATCTCGGCCACGACCAGCTCGTGCCCCTCCGCGCGCCGCTCGCTCATCCACTCCTCCCGCATCCCCGCGACCCGCGGGTGCAGAATCGCCTCGAGCCGGCGGCGGGCGGTCTCGTCCCGGAAGATGTGCGCGCGGAGCGCTCTCCGGTCGAGCGTGCCGTCGGGGGCCATCACGCGCTCACCGAAGGTGCGCCGCACCTCGGCGAGCCCGCTGGAACCCGGCTCGACCGCGCGACGCGCCAGGTCGTCCGCGCTCACCACCGGGATGCCCGCCTCTGCCCAGGCGCGTGCCACCTCGGACTTGCCAGCCCCCACGCTTCCGGTGAGCGCGACCGAGCGCACTGCTCAAACGCTCCGGGCGCCCGCGCGCACCCGCTCGCGAGCGATCCACCCGAGTACGACCAGCAGGGCGACGAGGAGCAGCGCCCCACCCACCCCGAACGCGCGCGCAGCGACGTCCCATCCTTCTTCCGCCGCCGCTCCCATCAGCATGTAGAGGATGCACCAGATCGCCACGCCCGCGAGCTCGTACGGCAGGTAGCGCGGGTAGGGCAGGTGGCTGGTTCCCGCCGCCATCGGCATCACGGTGCGGACGAACGAGATCAGCCGCGCGAGGGTGACCGAGATCAGGGGGTGACGCCCGAAGATGCGGGTGGCGTCCGCAAGCACCCCGCGCACCCGCTCCGCCATCCGGCCGGGTCCGTCCGCCCAGCGCTGCCGGCCCTTGCGGCCGATCCAGAAGCCCACGCTGTCCCCGATGGCGCCGCCCGCGATCGCGGCTGCCGCCACCGGCACCACGCTCACCCCCTCTTCCAGCGCGACCGCGGTCGCCACCAACGTGGCGAGGCCACTCGGTACGACCAGGCCCGTGATGAAGCACGTCTCGAGGAACGCGAGCAGGAAGAGAAGCCACGGCCCGTGGACCGCGACCAGGTCCAGAAAGATTGTGGCCGTGGGCAAGCGCGGACTTCTTCCGTCCCCGTCAGGACCGTGGCTTCGCGCGCCAGTTGCGTACGCGCACGTCGCGGATGTCGTCTTCCGTCTTCATCTCGCGGTCGGGACCATAAGAGCTCACCGCGAAGGAGTCGTCCTGGACCTCAAACTGGTACAGGTTCCCCCACGGATCCCGCGAGGCGTTCCCCGCATAGCGCGACTCCACCCACCTCACCCACTCGCGCCGCTCCGGAAGCCTCCGCTCGGAGTTCTCCGTCTGCTGGACCCCATGGATGATCTCCTCGATCTCGCGCTGCGCCGACCAGACGAACACGGGACGGAGCACGGGCTCGCCCTTCTCGAGGAGGACAGCGCGAGTATCGGGGAAGTACATGGCCGCCGCCAACCCGACGATCAAAATGAGAATCAGCTTTCCCATCGACCCTCTTCTCTCGAGAGCGAGACCCCTTGCCGCGTCCGGCGCGCCCAGCGAAGGAACCGGCGCAGCTCCTCGGGGGACGGCACGGCCTCGGGGTCCCCGTACGCGGTCTCCATCCGCCACCTCAGGTATCGGGGGGACGGCAGGGGCAGGAACGGCGGATGGCGGTACCACTCCCGCCTCCGGAACGCCCAGGCCGAGGAGAGCAGATCCGGAATCATCGCGGGCCGCGCCAGGGCGGCGCGGACCACGGTCCAGGCGGGCGAAGCCACAGCGTCCGTGCCCTCCGTCGTCCCAGCAGACGCATGTACGAGGTGTCGAACGTCCACATTTCCAACAACTTCTCTTGTTCTAAAAGGTAGGAACAGATGACGCCGGATACAATGTCTTCACAACGCTTGCGTCAGCCCCGCGCCCGAAGCGAGACTCTCCCTCATGCCTCGGATCAACGCCTTTGTCACTCCTCCCTACCCAGTCCTCCTCACCGTCGCGACCGACGGCAAGTCAGGAATTCCCGAGGGAGAAGCCGAGCTGCTCCTCGCGCTCCTGATCGCCGGAATGCCATCCTTCCTGGCTGCACACCGGGTGCCGGAGGCGGCGGTGGACAAGCTCGTGGTCTCCCTCCAGGAGGGGGACCCCCGGGTCGCCGTGGCGGGAATATGGGTCGAGTCGTCCGGCGAGCTGCGTGGGCAGCTCGAGCGGAGATCGGCCGCCTTCGTCAGTCTGGTGTGCGCCGATGGGCGGCGCGTCACGGTCGCGCGCGTGCTCGGGGAAGAGCCGCAGAGCTCGCCGGACCTGCTGGCACGCCACGTGATCCGTCAGATCGCCCGGGGAGTCCAGATCCCAGATCTGGTGGGAAGGTGAGCGCATGATCCGGACGTGTCTCTACGCGCAGGGCACCCGCATGCGGGTGCGGCGGGGCCGTTGTCCGCTGGACCCAAGTCTGATCGGCCGCACCGGACTCATCGTGGAGAACGACGAGTACCGGCCGCACCGCTACGGGGTCGTGCTCTACGGCGAGACCGAGCAGCTGGAGCTGCACGAGGACGAGCTTGAGCCCCTCGTCGACCCTAAGCCCGCCGAGCGGGCCGGCGATCCGGGTCCGACGATTGCGGCCTGACGGAGTGCGGTGAACCGCCTCGCCCGCGAGAGCAGCCCGTACCTCCTCCAACACGCCGACAACCCGGTCGACTGGTACGCCTGGGGCGAGGAGGCATTCGCCCTGGCGCGCGAAACCGATCGCCCGCTGCTCCTCTCGATCGGCTACTCCGCCTGTCATTGGTGCCACGTGATGGAGCGCGAGTCGTTCGCGGATCCGCTCACAGCGGCTGTGTTGAACACCGGCTTCGTGCCGGTGAAGGTGGATCGCGAGGAGCGCCCGGACGTGGACCAGGTCTACATGCGCGCGGTCCAAGCGATGACCGGGCATGGCGGATGGCCGCTCACCGTCTTCCTCACGCCTGAGGGCGTACCCTTCTACGGGGGCACCTATTTTCCGCCCGAGCGCCGGCAGGGGATGCCCTCCTTCCGCGAGGTGCTCGCGGCGGTCCGCCACGCCTGGGAGCGCGACCGGACGCGTGTCCAGGAGTCGGCCGGCAAGATCCGCCAGGCCCTCGCAAACTCGGCGACCGCACGGCTCGGGGGAGACGAGGCCGCGCCCACCCCGGACGCGGCGCTCGCCGCCCACGCGGCCCGCGCCCTGGCCACCGCCTTCGACGCGCAGCACGGCGGCTTCGGGCAGGCGCCCAAGTTCCCGCAGCCGATGCTGCTCGGCTTCCTGCTGCGCCACGCGCACCGTACCGGAGACGAACAGGCACGCGCCATGGCGCTGCACACCCTTCGCCGGATGGCCGCGGGCGGGATGCGCGACCACCTGGGGGGCGGCTTCCACCGCTACTCGGTGGATGCGCGCTGGCTGGTCCCGCACTTCGAGAAGATGCTCTACGACAACGCGCTGCTCGCGCGCGCCTACCTCGAGGGGTGGCAGGAGAGCGGCGACGAGGCGCTCCGCGTCGTGTGCGAGAGCACGATCGAGTACGTGCTCGGCGATCTCCGCCATCCCGAGGGGGGCTTCCTCGCGGCGCGTGACGCCGACTCGGAAGGAGAGGAGGGGCGCTACTACGTCTGGACGCCCGAAGAGGTCGACGCCGTGCTGGGCCCCCACGACGGGCCGCTCTTCCGGCGCTTCTACGACGTGAGCGCGGCGGGCAACTTCGAGGGCAAGAACATCCTGCACCGGCCTCACGACCCGGGGGCGATCGCGCGCGCCGAGGGCGTGGCGCCGGAGGCCCTCGAGGTGCGCCTCGCCGCCGCGCGCGCGAAGCTGCTGGCCGCCCGCGCCACACGCCCGGAGCCGTTCCGGGACACCAAGGTGATCATGGGATGGAGCGCCCTGACGGTGCGGACGCTCGCGGAGGCGGGGGGAGCGCTCGGACACGCTAACTGGCTCGACACCGCGCGCTCGGGCGCGCGCTTTCTCCTGGATCGGGTGCGCTCGCCCTCAGGCGGTCTGCTCCACGTGTGGACGGAGGGGATGCCCAAAAGTCCCGCCCTGCTCGACGACGTGGCGGCGCTCGGGAACGCGCTCCTCTCCCTGCACCAGGCGACGCTCGAGCCGGAGTGGCTGCCGGAAGTGGAGCGGCTCGCCGAAGACGTGCTCGCGCGCTTCTGGAGCGCGGAGGAGGGGGTCTTCTACGACAGCGCGGTGGACTCCGAGACCCTCGTGGTGCGGCCGCGCGAGGTGACCGACAACGCGCTGCCGTCGGGCAGCTCGCTCGCGATCGAGCTGCTGCTCCGGGCGGGGCGACTGCTCGAGCGGGAGGACTGGCTCGGGACCGCCCGCGGCGCGCTCGCCCGCGAGGCAGGCGCGGTCGCGCGCTGGCCCATCGGGTTCGGGCAGCTCCTCTCGGCGCTCGAGGCGGAGCTCGCCGGGCCGGTCGAGGTGGTGATCGTGGGCGAGCGCGCCGATCCCGCCACGCGCGCGCTCCTGGGTGCCGCGCTCCGCCCGCTCGTCCCCGCGCGGCTCGTCACGGGCGCCGCGCCGGGTGAGCCCGCCCCGCTACCGATGCCGCTGCTCGAGGGGAAGGCGCTCGTGGGCGGGCAGCCGGCGGCGTACCTGTGCCGCGACCGGGTGTGCGGGCTGCCGATCACCGACCCCAAGGCACTCGAGGAAGAGCTGCGGCAGTAAGGCGCGCGACTGGCGGCGATGGGCACGCCGGCCGGTGCAGGTGGCGGAGCGAGCATGTAGCGGGTAGCGCTCCTGCGAGCGACCGATCAGATCCCCGAGCCGGCGGTAGCGTGCTCCAGCCTCGTAGCGCGCCTCCTCCAGCGGCCACTACCGCAGCGCCGGGATCTCCACCCGAATGTGCCGCCACTTCCCCTGGTTGAACCGGGTCACGCTGAGCACGCAGCGGGTTATGTGACCCGCCAGGATCGCGAGCCAGATATCGATCGGGTCGAGCTGCGACATCTGCTGGATGAGGAAGCACAACCCCAGCGGCACGATGATCTGCGACACGATCGAGATGTAGAGCGGGCTCTTGGTGTCGCCCGTTCCCTGGAGTCCGCCCGTGTAGGTGAGCGCCACGGCGATGAACACGCCGGAGACGCTGAGCACGTGCAGCAGCTGCACGCCGATCTCCACGACCACAGGCTCGGTCAGCCCGAACGCACCCAAGAGCAGGCGCGGCGCGACCAGGAAGAGCGCGCCAACTGCCAAGGCCACGGTGAGCGCGATACCCGCGGCGATATGCACGGCCGCCTTCGCTCGCTCCGGCTGGCCGGCGCCCAGATTCTGCCCCGCGACTGCCGCGGCCGATCCCATCAGGGCGATCGACGTCCAGGTGATGAGCGAGAAGAGCTGCGTGTAGGACACCGCGTACGCGGCCTGCGCGGCGGCGCTCTGCGCCAGTGAGCCGACGAACGCGAGCAGCAGCATCCCTCCGAGATTCATCGCGACCCCCTGCACTCCGGTCGGCAGTCCGAAGCGGAGGAGCGCGCGTATGATCTGCCAGTCGGGCCCCAGGTGGCGGCGCGGGAACGAGACGACCCAGCCCCCCAACCAGAGCCGCGCGAGCGTGTAGAGCCCGACGCTCCCGGTCGCGATCACGGTGCCCATCGCGGCGCCCGTCGTGCCGAACGCCGGGATCGGACCGAGGCCTCGGATGAGCATCACGTTGAGCGCGATGTTCAGCACGGTGACAATGATCCCGAGCCGGAGGGGAGTGCGCGCGTCGCCCGCCGAGCGCAGCGCCGCGCCCAGCATGAAGAAGACGAGCATGCCGCTGCTGAACACGAACATGATGCGTAGGTATGGGAGCGCCTGTTCCTGCACCTCCGGGGCGGCGTTCACCAGGTCAAGCAGGCTCGGGCCCAGGAAGAGTCCGAGCGGTGCCATCACGCCGATGGAGATCCCGATCGCGGTCAGGAATGCCTGATAGACCGTACGGTCCACCTGGTCGTGGTCGTTCGCGCCGGCGAAGCGCGCGACCAGCACGCTCATGCCGGTGAAGAGCGAGCTGATGAAGACGACCACGACCAGGAAGATCTGCCAGCTCACCCCGATCGCGGCGTTGCCGGCATACCCGACGTAACGGCCCACCATGAGGTGGTCGATCAGCCCCTGGAGCCCCCCGATGACGTTCTGCAGCATCGTGGGCCAGGCGATCTTCCACACGGCCCGTCCGAGCGGCCCCTCGACGATAGAGCGGTCGTAGCGGTAGGTCGGCCCCGGGGCCGGAGGGATGAGCGGCTCGGCGGCGGCGCTGGTGGGGGGTGGCGGTGCGGTGCGTTCAGACATAATCCTGCTAAGCTAAGAGCCGCTGGGGATCCGGCGAAAACGTGGGCTCACTGCCGCTGTCACAAGGCGGCGGATCCGGTCGTTCCCTGGACACGCGACACGGCCAAAGCGATGCACACCTCGAGAGAGTGAGCGATGAAGGATCCGATGGGGCGATGCGCGGCGGGGCTGCTGATCCTGACCGCGGCAGCCTGCACCGGGACGGGCGGGACAGATCTCGACACGGCCCCGTCCGCCGAGGTGGCGGCGGCGCTGAGCACGCCGATCGAGGTGACCCTGAGACGCGGTGAGTACCGGCGAATCGCGGGTGCCCGCCTGGGGCTGGGATTCGACGGCGTGCTCACGGACTCGCGCTGCCCGATCGATGCGGTGTGCGTGTGGATGGGCGACGCCGTGGCGTTGATCGAGCTGGCGGCTCCGGGTGTGAGCACCCGCTTCGAGCTGCATACCTCCCAGGAGCCTCGCTCCGCAGCGTCGAACAGCGTCACCGTGACCCTGCTCGAGCTGGCACCGGCACCCAAGGCGTCGGAGCCGATCCGACCGGCGAGCTACGCGGTGCGGTTGCGGGTGGAGAGGACCGCGCGGTAGCGCATCACGGATGGTAGCGCGGCAGCGGCCGCGCTACGAACGCGGGATCACGCGGGCGGCCAGGTCCGAGGGGGCATGGCCGCTCGGTCCCTGGCACATCCTCTGCCTCCTCCCACGAGCGGCTTCACGCGGTGCCGAGTACCGCTCCTGCCTCAATGACAGGCCGCGCCGTGTTGATCCGGCCCGCCCTGCCCTATACTTGGGGCCCATGGCAACGACCGAGCCCGGCGTACGGACGAAGCGCGACAAGCACGTGCTCGACGGAGAGCAGCTGCTCCGCATGTACCGGACGATGCTGACGTCGCGCCGCATCGACGACCGGGAGAGCGCGCTCAAGCGGCAGAACAAGATCTTCTTCCAGATCTCGGGGGCCGGCCACGAGGCGATCGGGGTCGCGCTGGCCGAGCATCTGAAGCCGGCGCACGACTGGTTTTTCTTCTACTACCGGGACCGCGCCTTTTCGCTCGCGCTCGGGCAATCTCCGCTCGACCACTTCCTGCAGGCGGTCGCGGCCGCGGACGACCCGATGAGCGGCGGCCGGCAGATGCCGGCCCACTTCACCGATCCGAGCCTGAACATCGGCCCGACCTCCTCGCCCACCGGCACGCAGTTCCTGCAGGCGGTCGGCGCGGCCGAGGTCGGCTACCGGGCCGGGCTCGTCCCCGAGATGCGTGCGGCGCTCGACAAGATCGAGGACGACGAGGTGGTCGTCGTCACTAGCGGCGACGGAACCACGTCAGAGGGGGAGTTCTGGGAGGCGCTCAACACCGCCTGCACGCTCAAGCTGCCGATCGTGTTCGTCGTCGAAGACAACGGCTACGCGATCAGCGTCCCGGTCGAGGTGCAGACAGCAGGCGGGAGCATCTCGCGGCTGGTCTCCTCGTTCCCCGGGCTGCACGTGGTCGAGTGCGACGGCACCGACCTCGAGGAGACGTACCGGGCCGCGGGCGAGGTGGTCCGGTGGGCCCGGCAGCGCAAGGGCCCCGGCTTCCTGCACGCGCACTGCACGCGCCCCTACTCCCACTCCCTCTCCGACGACGAGCGCACGTACCGCCCCGCCGCCGAGCTGGAGGAGCAGGAGCGCAAGGACGCGCTCACGCACACCCGCGCCCTGGTCCTCCAGCGGGGGACCGCTACCGAGGAGGAACTGAAGGAGCTCGAGGGCGAGGTCCAGAAGGAGGTGGCGGACGCGGCGATTGAGGCGCTCACGCATGCGCAGCCCACCCCGGAGACCGCGCTGTGGCACCTGTACTCCGAGGAGGTCGACCCGACCGGCCCCGAGTTCGATACCGAAGAGCACCCCGACTACCAGCGCGGGCGCGACCTCACGATGGTCGACCTCCTCAATGCCTGCCTCAAGGACGAGATGGAGCGGGATCCGCGCATCGTCGTCTTCGGGGAGGACGTCGCCGATGCGTCGCGCGAGGCCGTGCTGGCCGAGTGTCGCGGCAAGGGAGGAGTCTTCAAGGTCACGCACGGGCTCCAGGCCTGCTTCGGTGGCGCACGCGTGTTCAACTCCCCGCTGGCCGAGGCAAACATCGTCGGGCGCGCGATCGGAATGGCGGTGCGCGGGCTCAAGCCCGTGGTCGAGATCCAGTTCTTTGATTACATCTGGCCCGCCTTCCACCAGATCCGGAACGAGCTGGCCACCATGCTCTATCGGAGCAACGGGCGCTGGGCGGCGCCGGTGGTGATACGCGTGACCTACGGCGGATACCTCAGGGGCGGTGGCCCGTACCATTCGCAGACGGGCGCCACCCTGTTCGCGCACACGCCGGGACTGCGCGTCGTGCTGCCCTCGACGGCCGAGGACGCGAACGGACTCCTCCGCACCGCAATCCGCTGCGACGACCCGGTCATCTTCCTCGAGCACAAGCACCTGTACCGTCAGGTCTACAACAAGGGACGCGAGCCGGGCCCAGACTTCATGATCCCCTTCGGCAAGGCGAAGCGGGTGCGTGAGGGAACGGACCTGACGATCGTGACCTGCGGCGCACTCGTGAAGCGGAGCCTGGACGCTGCCCGGCAGGCGAAGGACGAGCACGGGATCGACGCCGAGGTGATCGACCTGCGTACCATCTCGCCCCTCGACATGGACCGGATCGCCGAGTCGGTCAAGAAGACCGGCAAGGTGCTGATCGTGCACGAGGATGCCCTAAGCTTCGGGTTCGGCGCGGAGATCTCCGCGCGCATCGCGAGCGAGCTCTTCGAATGGCTGGACGGGCCCGTGCGCCGCATCGCGTCCAAGGACACCTGGGTCGCTTACGCCCCCGCGCTGGAAGGCGTGATCCTGCCGCAGATGGGGAACGTGCTCCAGGGGATCGTCGAGCTGGCTCGCTACTGAGCGACGCGGCCGCCGCACCGAGCTGCGCGACCGCTACGTGGTGCCCTCCGAGGGCGGCCGCGCGGTCGGCAGGATCAGCCGTACGGCGCGGCAGAAGGAGATGTAGTTCCAGGCCCAATTTTCTCAGCACCAGGACCCGGTTCCGGAACCCGATTAGCCAGGCGATGTGGATGCCGAGCCAGAGCAGCTACGCGGGCCACCCCCGGAAGGTCTTTCCCCTCAAGTCCGTGACCGCCGCGTTGCGCCCGATCACCGCCATCACCCCGAGATCGTTGTAGCGGAAGGGTCGGGGGGGAAGCTGCCGAATGGCACGCGCGATGTTGTCCGCGGCGTGCTTCCCCTGCTGGATCGCGACCTGCACGACCTGCGGGAGCAGGGCTCCGTCCTCCGCGAGCAGCGCGAGGTCGCCCCACCACGTACACCTCCGGGTGACCATCCACGTGGAGCGTGGGGGGGGAGCACGGGGACGCGTCCTCCTCGTCCCACAGGCAGTCCCCAGCGCGCGACCTCCGGATCCCCCTTGATCCCCCCCCGCCGTCCTACACCGCCGTCTCGGTGGGGAGCGCCTCCTCGCCGGCGAGCTGCACCTCGGTCGGGGTGATCCGCTCAACGGTCGCGCTCGTCCGCACCTCCACGCCCCGGCGGCGGAGGCGGTCGGCCGCGTAGGCCCCCAGGTGCTCCGGCATCGCGCCCAGCACCAGGGCCCGTCGCCTCGACCAGCACGATCCGCGACTCCCGCTCGGAGATGTCCGGGTAGTCGCGCACGAGCGGCCCGTGCACGATCTCGGCGAGCGCGCCCGCGAACTCGACCCCGGTCGGACCACCCCCGATGATCATGAAAGTGAGGAGCCGCCGCCGTATCTCGGGGTCGCGCTCCACGCTGGCACGCTCGAAGCGCGCGAGCACGTGCTCCCGGATCGGGATCGCGTCGTGCATCCAGCGCAGGAAGAAGGCGTGCTCGGCGGCGCCCGGGACGCCGAAGTCGTTCGGGACGCTCCCCAGAGCGAGCACGAGCCAGTCGTACGGGATTGGGTCGGCCCCGACAGTCAGGGTCCTGCGCGTGAGGTCGAGCGCGGTGACCTCACCCATGCGGAAGCGCACGCCCGTACGCCGCAGGATCGAGCGCACCGGGTAGGCGATGTCGCTGGGCGCCAGCTCGGCCGCGGCCACCTGATAGAGAAGCGGGAAGAAGGTGTGGTAGTTGTTGCGGTCGACCAGCAGCACGTTCGCCTGCACGCGTGCCCGGGCGAGGGTGCGCACCGCCCAGAGCCCGCCGAAGCCGGCGCCGCAAACGACGACGCGGCGTCCGGCCGGCCGGTGTGGGCTCACGCCACGGGCACGGTCGGGTCCACCTTGCG
>CAUZJY010000052.1:0-13683 GCA_963580305.1 Gemmatimonadales bacterium UBA6960 | reverse complement strand
CGCGTTGTTAAAGCCGGCGGTGCCGAAGGGCTGCCCCGGATCGACCACGACCCCGACCGGAAGCTCGCGCAGCACGGCGGCCGCGCCGCCGACGTGGTCCAAGTGCGGATGGGTCAACACGACCATCTCGAGCCTGGACACCCCGCGCCCGCGGAGCGCGGACCCGCGTCCACCAGCACCCAGCGGCGCCGGGGCGAGCGGATCAGCACCGCGTCTCCCTGCCCGACGTCGAGCACCTCGATCGCAACCGTCCCGCGCTCGCCGATCGCGCGGCCGAGCGGGAGGAGCAGCACCGCGGCCAGCGCGCCCGCCTCAGCACGAGCGCGGCGGGGCCCCCCACCCCCAGCACCCAGCCACGCGCCGCGAACAGGGCGGCCCACGAGGGCGTTGCGAGCGCCTCGACCACGCGGATCAGCAGCGCGAGCACGAGATCGGTACCGCCCGCGAGGAAGGAGGCGGCACCTTCCGAGACCGGACCGACGATCAGGATCAGGAGCAGTCCAGGAATCGCGACCGAGACGAGGGGTCCGGGCCACCAGGGTCCCGGGAATGCCCACGAGCGAGACGCGCTCGAAGTGCCAGGCCGCGATCGGCAGCGTCGCGAGCGTCGCTCCGGTCCCCTCCCCGCCGCCAGGGCGGTGCGGACGCCGCGGGGCAGACGGGGAAGCACCCCCCGCAGCCAGCGCTCGAGCGCCGGCGCGAGCCGTGCAAGCCCGGCCGCTCCCGCGAAGGAGAGCTGGAAGCCGATCCGCCCCGGCGCGCCCGGATCGAGCGCCGTCATCCCCAGATAGGCCGCCGCGAGCGCGCCCTCGGCCGACAGCGGACGACCGCCCCACCGCGACGCTGCGAGCAGCGAGAGCAGGAGCGCGGCGCGCACCGCGGCGTCGGGCGCGCCCAGGAGCAGCACGTACAGCCAGACGCCGGCCGCGGCGCCCAGCTACGCGGCACGCGCGGACCCGCGGACCCGGCGCAGGACGAGGCTCAGAAGCGCGAACAAGAAGCCGCCGACCACCGCGACGTGGAATCCCGAGATCGAGAGCAGGTGCGCGGTCCCGGAGCGCGCGAACGCGTCGCGGACCGGCCGCTCGATTCCCTCCCTGCGCGCGAGCACGAGCGCGCTGGCCAGCGGTCCGCGCGCTCCCAGGCTCCGGTGGAGCCGCTCGGTCCCGCGCGCGGTGAGCGCGGCCCGCGCCGCCGCCCAGTCGGCGTCCCGGGGCTCGGCGACTCTGCGCCAGCCCTCGACCCTGAGTGTCCCCGCCCACGCAGCGGAGCGCGCGCCCGGGGAGGCGCGCCAGCGCCCCGACAGCTCGAGCGCCCGCCCCGCGGGCGGAGCGGAGTCCGCGCGGGCGAACGCGAGGGGGATCTCGCCGCGGCACTCCGGATCCGGCGGCCCCGCGGAGTCTGCCACCGACTCGAGCACCAGCGCACCGCGCCCGTCCATGGGCGGCGCAGCCATCCGTCCGAGCACGCGGAGGGAGGCGCCGTCGGCGAAAGCGCGCCGACAGTCGTGCAGGTCGGCCTGGCAGTCGGCCCGCGCGCCGAGTGTACCGGCAAGCGCGGCGGCGAGCAGCCCCGCAGCGAGGGCGTGGCAGCGCCAGAGCGGGCTGGGAAGGAGGAGGGCGGCGGGAAGGAGGAGCGCCGGAGGAAGTGAGGCGCCCAGATGCACCGGAAGGGCACCGGCCGCGTGGGCCAGCGCGAGCAGGGCGACGGGCGGGGCACGGGCCGTACATGGAGGGCCGCGCTCGGAGCGCCACATGCTCATGGGTTCATCCGTGATCTCCCTCGAACAGGTCGCGCTGGCTGTGGTCAATGCGGGCCCGCTCCTGCCGATCTTCCTCGGCCAGCCGCTCGCGCAGGATGCGCCGGACCTTGAGGTCCGAGTGGATCCCGGCCACCAGCATCACCAGCATCCCCAGGATGAGCGCGCTGAACGCGATGCCGGTGAGGGGGACGCGGTAGAAGGTGGCGATTCCCAGGCGCAGGGTGACGCGCTGGCCGCCGTTCAGCGCTGCGAAGGCCATTGAGAGGACGAGGACCACCAGGACGCCTGCCGCCCCAGCGAAGCGCGTCACGCGCTCTCTGCCCGCGCCGGCTCCTCCAGCAGCCGCCCACCGAAGGTGGCTCCGCTGGTCCGCTCCAGCAGGACCGCGCGACAGCTCCCGATCAGAGCCGGATCGCCGTCGAACGCGACCACCTTGTTGCGCCGCGTCCGTCCCAGGAGCTGGCCCGGCGTTCTTCCCGCACGCTCGATCAGCACCTCCTCGGTGCGGCCGACCTCGGCGCGGTTGATCTCCGACTGGACCGCGCGCGTGACCTCGATCATGCGCTCGAGCCGCGCCTGGGCGACGCCGTCCGGAATGAACGAGGCGGGGGGAAGGCGGGTGGCCGGCGTCCCCTCGCGCGGGGAATACCGGTACGTGAACGCGTCGTCGAAGCCGACGGTCCGCACCACCTCGAGGGTCGCCTCGAAGTCGGACTCGCTCTCGCCGGGGAAGGCCGCGATCAAATCCGTGGAGAGGGCCACGTCGGGAACGGCGTCCCGCACGAGCGCGACCTTCTCGAGGTAGGCCGCCACGGTGTAGCGCCGGAGCATCCGGCGGAGCACCGCGTCGCTGCCGGACTGGAGCGGCAGGTGGAGCTGCTCGCAGACGGCCGGCTCCCCCGCCATCACTCCGACCAGCTCGGGGGTGACGTCGATCGGGTGTGGGGAGGTGAAGCGGACGCGCCGGATGCCTGGCACCCGCGCCACCTCCCGCAGCAACCGCGCGAAGCTCCAGCCGGGATGCCGGTACGAGTTCACAGTCTGCCCGAGCAGGGTGACCTCCGTGAGGCCGCGCGCGGCGAGGCCGGTCACCTCGGCGAGCACCTCCCCCGGGCGGCGGTTCTTCTCCGGGCCACGCACGTATGGGACGATGCAGAAGGTGCAGCGATGGTCGCAGCCGCGCTGTACGGTCACGAAGGCGGTCACGTCCGAGCCGCGGCGCGGGACCAGCCCCTCGTAGCTCTCCTCCCGGTCGAAGTCGACCACCGCGAGCTGTACGCGCGGCTTCGCCGCGCGCGGGGGGCGGCGGAGGGGCGCCGCCGGAGCGGCCTCGCGGATGCGGGCGAGCGCGACGGGGAGCGACCGGTAGCCGTCCGGCCCCATCATGAGATCGATGTAGGGCGCGCGCCGGAGCAGCTCGTCGCCCATGCGCTGCGCCATGCAGCCGGTGACTCCGATCACGAAGCCCGGACGATCCTTCTTGAGCGCGGAGAGCTGGGAGATGCGCCCCAGCACCCGCTGCTCGGCGTGCTCGCGGATCGCGCACGTGTTGACGAGCACCACGTCCGCCTCCTCCGGCGAGGAGACCAGCTCGTATCCTCCGGCCGCCAGGATCCCCTCCATCAGCTCGCCGTCGCTGATGTTCATCTGGCAGCCGTACGTCTCGACGTAGGCGCGCTTCCGGAGCGTGGAACCTAGGGCCATCGACGTACGCGTGGGGGCGGCGTCGCGTGGGGTGGAGCGACGGAGATGGGGCCGTGCCGCTGGTAACCCACAAGCTGTAAGATCATATCGTTAATGGTGATGGGCGGTACCCTCTACTTCTTCAGCGACCTGTCAAATCCCGGCTGCCGGCCGGGGCAGATCAATATAGAGATCGGAACCTGAGGCCCGAAGCGTTCCCGCGTGCAGCCGCCGCACTCCCCCCGAGAGAGCGCTACGCAGGCGGACCCGCAGGTAGTCCTCGGTTAGGGCCGAGCCGCCCGCCTCGAGGGCGACCTCCGCCCGCCCCCCCGCGCGCCCGGCGCGGTAGGCGCCCCCCTTCGCGGCCGCGATCGCCCGCAGCTCGCCCGCCCGCTCGGCGGCCACCCGCTGCGGCACCGGCCCCTGCGCGTGCAGCGCGGCAGCCGCCGTCCCGTCGCGCGGAGAGAAGGGGAAGACGTGCAGGTACGTGTAGGGCAGCTCCTCGACGAGCGCGCGCGTGTCCACGTGGTCCGCCTCGCTCTCGCCGGGGAAGCCCGTGATCACGTCCGCCCCGAGCCCGAGCACCGGCATCCGCTCCGCGACCCAGAGCGTGCGCCGACGGTACGCGTCGCGGGTATGCCAGCGCCGCATGCGCCGGAGCACCGGATCCGCGCCGCTCTGCAGGGGCATGTGCAGGTGCGGCGCGAGCCGCCCGCCCGAGGTCGCAAGCAGCTCGACCAGCAGGTCGTCTACCTCGGTGACCTCGACGCTCCCAAGCCGCAGCCGCACGTCCGGCACCTCGTCGAGGAGACGGGCCACCAGCGCAGAGAGCGCGCCCGGCGGGTCCAGGTCGCGCCCGTAGTGCCCAATGTGGATCCCGGTCAGCACGAGCTCGGGGTGCACGCGCGCGAGCAGGCGCGCCTCCCGCACGACCTCGTCCAGGGAGCGCGATCGGCTGCGTCCGCGCGCGAGCCGTGTGGCGCAGAAGGAGCAGCGCCGGTCGCAGCCGTCCTGGATCTTAAGCCACCCGCGGGTGGCCCCGGCCCGCTCGCGCAGCAGCTCGGCACCCACGGACTCGCTGTCGATGCGATCGAGCGCCGAGCGCAGCTCGAGCGGCACCAGGCGCTCGCCCCGCGCGCCGGGCACGGAGCGCACCGCGGAGGCCACGGCCGCCACGTCCGTTCCGGGTACGACCGCCTCCACCCCATCCAGCACGGCGTAGTCGGAGGGACGCAGCGCGGCCGAGCACCCCGCCACCACCAGGCGAGCAGACGGATTCTCCCGGTGCACCCGGCGCACGAAGCGGCGGGCCTCGGCGTCGGCGTGGTTGGTCACCGTGCACGTGTTCACCACGCACACGTCGGCCTCGCGCCAGCCGGGGACCGTCACCGCACCCGACCCCTCGGCCTCCTGACGCATCCGCTCGGTGTCGTACTGGTTGGCCTTGCAGCCGAAGGTGTGGAAGTAGACCAGCATGCCGAACCCCCGGCCGATCAGAACCCCGCCACGCGGAGACTGAGCGTGCTCCGCCAGAAGTCCTCGCTGACCGTGCCGGCCGAGCGCGTGCCGCGCTCGATGGCGAGGTCGACGAGCGCGAGGGGGAAGCCGTCGGAGCGGGCCAGCAGGAGAAGCCCCAGGCCGCCGCTCGCGGCAGACTCGCTCCCCTCCGTCCCCGCCTCCAGCCGGAAGGGAAGATCGGCGCGCCGCCAGCCGAGCCGGACCGACAGGTTACGGCCGAAGAGGCTCGCGCCCCCCCACTCGACTCCCCCGCCCAGCTTGAGCGCCCCCCCGACGGACGGCATCTCCAGCTCGTCGTCGGTCCCGGACCAGTCGGCCCATCCGACGCTCACCAGCACCGACAGCTCAGGCGCGAGCGATCCGGAGAGCGCCGCCCGCAGCTCGAGTGGCAGGTCGTACGAGCGGCTCTCCCCAGCGGTCCCGTCGGACGGATCCGCCTCCAGGGCGCCGGACCAGGTGAGCGCGGCCGCGCCGCGCACCACGGTGCCGATGTCGACGACGGCCCCGATCGTCGCGGTGGGCCCCGAGTAGCTCCACCGCCCCGAGCTCTGGAAGGGCCTGATGTCCCCGGAGGCAGCGATCGTGTCGAAGAGGCGCGTGAACAGAAGCGACAAGCTGCCCGTGTACATGCCCACCGCCCCGCCGACCGCGAGGCTGGGCGCGACGCGGTGTGCGAAGCCCAGCCGGACCGCCGAGACGCCGCCCTCGGATCTGAACCGGTCGAGGATCGGGACCGCCTCGCCCGCCTCTAGGTCCACCGTGTCCCGGCGCTCGTGACGCCAGCGCTGGTCGAGCACCGCCCCATAGGTGAGCGTGAGCACGCCCCAATCGCGCACCGGATAGGAGACGCCGAGCGCGGGAAAGCGGTTTCCGGAGAAGCTCGCGGCCTGGGCACCCTCCTGCACATCGAGCCAGGAGCTCTGGAGCGTCAGCGCGAGCGTAGGGATCGGGAGGTCGACCGCGCCCACCGGATCGGCGGGGACCACCGTGGTGCCGAGCAGGCCGATGCCGACCGACCCGAGCGCGCGCCCGCGCCCGTCCACCGGCTCGATCGGCAAGCCGAGCCCGGCCGCGGCCAGCACCGACTGGGCCACGGCCGGGACCGATGCCGGCGCCAGCAGCGCGAGCGCGGAGAACGCGCACCAGAGGAGGCGCTCGGCACGCCTCATGGCAGCGCCACCGGATCGGATACCGTCAACACCAGCCGCAGGCGGGGCTCACCCGACCGACCGGGCCCCACGAACGACCCGAACGTGAAGGAGATGGGCTCGAACAGCTCCATCAGCGCGATCGTCGGGGTCGGCCGGAAGCCGCTCAGGGTCGAGCCCGAGAGGAGCGACCGGACGATCGGCGTGATGGGGATCTCGACAACGCGCGCGCCCCCTGGGTGGAAGGCGCTCTCCGGGACGGTCGTCCCGACGGCCAGCCCGAGCGTGTCCAGGAAGAGCGGAGCACCCAGCGGGCTCTTGGGAAGGAACTCGGGCGCGAGGACTCCGCGCACCTCAAACTGGATGGGATCGGTGGGGACGAACGCGGGCTCGGTGGGCTCAGTCGTGAGCAGCAGCCCAGCGTGGTTGAGCCGGCCCGCGGTGAGCGGAACCGGGCAGCTCAGCCTCGCGCACACGGCGGGATTGCCCGGCACGCTCGCGGGCAGCCCGAGGGTGAGCACCGACCGCCACGCGGGAACCCCACCCGCCCGCAGCTCGTCGGGCTCGGGAGCGGGCGGCGTGGGCGTGTATACGTAGGTCAGCTCGCTCAGGCCGACGGACAGGAGGACGGTGTTGTCCTGGTTGATGCTCGGGCTGGTGCGGAGATCGAGGCGCACGCCGGTGATGTCCAGCCGGTGGCCCGGAGTCGCGAGGCGGATCCGGAGGCCGCGATCGTTCCGGGTGGTGTCCCCGAGCAGCGCGAGGGTGGCCGCGTTGAGGAAGAACTGCCCGTCCAGTCCCGTCTGGGGGAACCACGTGGTCCCGGCGATCGGCTCGACCGGCCCCCCACCCGGCTCGCCCCACGGCGTGCGCTCGCCCACCGAGTCGACCGCGAGCTCCCAACCGGCGGTCCGCGCGTCCCACGGTTCCAGGATGCGCTCGAGCTGGAGGGTGACAGAGCCCGTGCTCGAATTCGAGGTGGTGTCGAAAGTGACGAAGAGCGTCGCGTCGAGGAAGGTGAGCAACGTGTCCTTGCGGGTCGTGCCGAGTGAGTCCACCACGTTGGCCGCGCGGGGAAACTCGGCCATGCGCACCAGCGTGTGCGCCTCCACCTCGCCGACGAACTCGTGCGCGACCAGCCCCGAGCCCGTCTGGACGGGACGCCCGAAGCCGCCAAGCACCCTCGCGTCCGACACGAACTCGGACCAGGGAAGGATGACCTCGAAGGTCAGCGGGCGGACCGGCGCGAGGGCGGGGCCCACGGCGGTGGGGAGCTGGTCCTCACAGGCCCCGAGCACCGCCGCCAGCAGCGGCAGGAGCCGCCTCGTCTTCCGAATCAACGGTCGCCTTCCCGTGGTCGCTGTGACACGAACGGCTCCGGCAGCAGGTCGGCGAGCGACCACTCCGCGCAGGAGCCTCCGGCTGCCTCCGACACCACCCGGAGGTCCGGCGCGAACTCAGCCAGCAGCTGCCGGCAGCCACCGCACGGCGGCACCGGCTCGGACCCGCTCGAGCTCAGGGCGAGCAGCCGGAAGCGGCAGTGACCGACCGCAACCGCGGCGCCCACCGCGTTCCGCTCGGCACAAGCGGTGAGAGGATAGGACGCGCACTCGACGTTGCATCCCACGTGCGTCGAGCCGTCCTCCGCCTCGAGCGCCGCTCCCACCCAGAAGCCCGAGTACGGCGCGTATGCGCGCGCTCCGCGCGAGCACGAGTAACCGATCACGATCCACCGTCGTCCATCCAGATCCTGGGCAGCCGGTTCGTGAAGCCCGTCAGTACCTCGTAGGAGATCGTCCCGGCCAGCCCAGCGACCTCGTCAACCGTGATCCGTTCCTCGCCGCTCTCCCCGATCAGGGTCGCGACGTCGCCCACCTCTACCCCCTCCACGTCCGAAATGTTTACGACCGTCATATCCATCGAGACGCGGCCGATGATGGGCACCCGGTGGCCGCGGAGGAGCGCGGCGCCGCAATTGCCGAGCGCGCGCGGGAGCCCGTCCCCGTACCCGATCGCCAGCGTCGCCCAGCGCTCCCACCCCCGCGCCGCGTAGGTGGCACCGTATCCCAGGGTCGTCGCGGGCAACGCATCGCGGACCTGGACCACGCGCGCGCGCACGGATGCGACCGGATCCGGCTCGGGGAGCCCGGGCCCCGCCGCGCCCCCGTACAGGTAGATCCCCGGGCGCACCGCATCGATGCGATAGCCGCCCGACTCGAGCCGCCCGGAGCGCAGGGCTCCCGCGCTGTTCTGCGCGTGCACCACGAAATCCTCGCGCGGGTGCGCGAGCTCGCCGAGCACGTCCACCAGCCGCTCCCACTGCACCTGAATGGTGCTCGGATCCTCGTCGGCCGAGTGCAGGTGCGTGAAGCAGCCGGTCCAGCGCATGCCCACCCGCTGACGCGCGGCGACCACCGGGCCCCATTCGGCCGCGCGCCGCCAGTCGAAGCCGGCACGCCCCATCCCCGTGTCCACCTCGATGTGGAAGCTGGCCGCGCCCTCGCGGTGTCCCGCGGCGGCCTCGTCCAGCCGGCGCAGCCCGTCCAGGCTCGAGAGGCAGACCGTCAGCCGCGCGTCCACGGCGTCCGGATACGAGCCAGGCGGCAGCGGAGTGCACACCAGCACCGGACGCTGCACGCCGAGCGCGCGGAGCCGCCGCCCCTCTTCGACCGCCGCAACTCCCCACGCGAGGGGCGCCTCCGGTTCCAGCGCGGCCACCATGCCGTCGGTCCCGAGCCCGTAGGCGTCCGCCTTCACCATCGGGATCATGCCGACCCCGTCGACGGCCGCCTGCACGCGGTGATAGTTGCGCCGCACCGCAGCCGCTTGAACCTCGATCCAGGCCCGGGTGCGCCGGTCCGAGAATGGGGTCCGGTCCGTTGACATGGCCGCGAAAGATGGGAGAACGTTACCGGCCGGCAAAGCCTGAGCCGACGTGTCCATCCTCTGCCCGACGCGTGTACCGATGGAGAACGAACAGACCCCCGTGGAGGTGCCACGGACCGCCGGCGTCCTCGATCGCGCGCTCGCGCTCGTGCGCCTGCTCCGGGCGCACTGTCCCTGGGACGCGGAGCAGACCGCGAGCTCCCTGGTGCCCCACCTGCTCGAGGAGACGCACGAGGTGGTGGACGCGATTCACACCGGCGACGCGTCCGCCCTCGAGGGAGAGCTCGGGGACCTGCTCCTCAACCTCGCGTTCCAGATCGTCGTGGCTGAGGAGGCCGGTGAGCTCACTGCGGCATCGGTGACCGATCGCCTAATCGACAAGGTGGTGCGGCGCCACCCCCATCTGTTCGCCGGAGGGGAGGCGCAGAGCTGGGAGGCGCTCAAGGCCCGGGAGCGGCACGGGCGGACGGACGACGGTGGGGTGCTCGGCGGACTCGCGAAGGGGCTCGACCCCCTCACGCGCGCGCACCGGATCCAGGAGCGGGTCGCGGGGGTCGGCTTCGACTGGTCCGACTACCAGGGCGCGCTCGCCAAGGTCGCCGAGGAGCTGGAGGAGGTGCGCGAGGAGCTGGCGGGCAGAGGCGAGCGGAGCGCGGAGCTCGAGGAGGAGCTGGGGGACCTCCTGTTCGCGGTGGTGAACCTCGTGCGGCTGGCCGGGCACCACCCCACCACTGCCCTCGCCGCCGCGAACGGCAAGTTCGAGCGCAGGTTCCGGCGGCTGGAAGAGCTGGCGCAGGAGCGCGGGATCGTGTTGGAGGAGGCAGGGCTGGAAAAGCTGGACGAGCTGTGGGACAAGCTGAAGCGCGCGGAGCACCGAGGGCGCTGAGCCCCCTCTTGAGCCCCCTCAGGGCTTCAGCCGGTTCATCAGCCGTGGAAATGGGATCATCTCCCGGATGTGCGGTCTTCCCGTGATCCACGCCACGGTCCGCTCGATCCCGAGCCCGAAGCCCGAATGGACGAAGGTTCCATATCTGCGCAGATCCAGATACCAATCGTACGCCTCCTCCGGTAACTCCTGCTCGCGGATGCGTGCGACGAGCCGCTCCAGATCGTCCTCGCGCTGGCTGCCGCCGATGATCTCCCCGTATCCCTCCGGCGCCAGGCAGTCGTCGCACAGGACCGTGCGCGGGTCGGCCGGATTCTCCTTCATGTAGAAGGCCTTCACCTCCTTCGGGTACTCGAAGACGAAGAGCGGCCGATCGAGCCCCTCGGTGAGCGCGGTCTCGTCCGGGGCGCCCAGGTCGCTCCCCCACTCCATCTCGCGCCCCATGCCCCTGAGCTTCGCGACGGCGTCCGTGTACGCCAGGCGGTGGAAGGGCGGGCGCACGTTCGCGAGCTTGGTCGTGTCACGCTCCAGGACCTTCAGCTCGTCGGGGCAGCGCTCCAGTGCGCGCTCGACCAGATAAGTGACGAACTCCTCCTGCAGCTTCATGTTGCCCTCGGAGTCGAGGAACGCGACCTCGGGCTCCACCATCCAGAACTCGGTGAGGTGACGGCGCGTCTTCGACCTTTCCGCGCGGAAGGTCGGACCGAACGTGTAGATCTTCCGAAACGCGGCCGCGGCGGCCTCGCCGTAGAGCTGGCCCGTCTGCGCGAGGTACGCCTTCTCGTCGAAGTAGTCGGTCTGGAAGAGCGTGCCGGCGTGCTCACCGATCGAGCCCGTGAGGATCGGGCTGTCGATGCGCACGAACCCACGCTGATAGAAGAAGTCGTGGCTCGCCTGCTCGACCTCGGCGCGCACGCGGAGCCCGGCCCACTGCAGGCTGGAGCGCAGCCAGAGGTGCCGGTGGTCGAGCAGGAAGTCCACCCCGTGCTCCTTGGGCTGGATCGGGTACTCCTCCGCCAGCCTGATCACCTCGAGCCCGGTCACGCCCAGCTCGTGGCCGCCCGGCGCGCGCGGCTCGGAACGCACCGTACCGGTGACCACGACCGAGCTCTCCTGGGTGAGGGTGCCGTGCGCCTCCCACACCGACGCGGGGACCTGCTTCTTCACGACCACGCCCTGCACCACACCGGTCCCGTCGCGCACGTCGAGGAACGCGACCTTGCCGTGGACGCGGGTCGCCCCCACCCAGCCGCTCACAGTCACCTCCTCGCCCACGTGCGCGGAGAGCTCGCGCACCTCCACCGTCGGGTTTTCCATGGCAGGGGAAGATAGGTGCGGGTCGGGCGCCCACAACGGAGGTGGACCTCAGGCCACCCCGAAGAGCCGCAGCCGGTCGGCGTAGCGCCGCTCGAGCACCGCGCGCACACGCGCGCTCTCTGGCCGCTCCAGCCGGGGGTCCGCATCCACCAGCGCGCGGGCGCGCGCCTGCGCTTCGACCAGGAGGCCTTCGTCGGTGAGCAGATCCGCGAAGCACAGCACCGGACGGGTGCCGTGCTGCTGTTCCCCGAAGAGGTCGCCCTGGCCGCGGATGCGCAGGTCGGCCCGCGCGATCGCGAAGCCGTCGCTCGTGTCGCGGAAGACCCGGAGCCGCTCCCTGGCGTCGTCCCCGCCCTCGGCGATCAGCAGGCAGCAGCTCTCCTCCGCGCCGCGCCCGACCCGGCCGCGGAGCTGGTGCAGTTGGGAGAGCCCGAAGCGCTCGGCGTGCTCGATCACTATCACGGTGGCGTTCGCCACGTCGATCCCGACCTCGATCACCGACGTCGCGACCAGGACGTCGATGTCGCCCGCCACGAAGGCCCCCATCACCGCTTCCTTCTCCTCGGCCGGGAGCTGTCCGTGCACGAGCCCGACGCGTCGATGCGGGAAGACGTCGCGCGCGAGCCGCTCGTGCTCACGCGTGGCGGAGCGCAGGTCGACCTTCTCGGATTCGTCGACGAGCGGGAAGACCACGTAAGCCTGCCGCCCCGACGCCACCTGTGCATCCACCAGCCGGTACACGTCCTCGCGCCGCGCCGGCGTGAACAGACGGGTGCGCACCGGCTGCCGGCCGGGGGGCAGCTCGTCCAGGAAGCTCAGATCGAGATCGCCGTACAGCGCGAGCGCGAGCGAACGCGGGATGGGCGTCGCGGACATGACCAGCACGTCCGGGTTGGTCGCGTGCTCGCCGAGCGCCATGCGCTGGCGTACCCCGAACCGGTGCTGCTCGTCCACCACCACCAGTCCGAGCCGGTGGAACGCGACGCCCTCCTGGATGAGCGCGTGCGTGCCGATCGCGATCGGGATGTCGCCGGCGGCGAGTCCTGCCAGGTTCTTGCGGCGCTCGGCCGCGGTCAGGCTGCCCGTGATCAGCGCGGTCCTCAGGCCGAGCGGGGCGAGCCACGCCCGGATCCGCCGCGCGTGCTGCTCGGCCAGCAGCTCGGTGGGCACCATCAGCGCCGCTTGCCACCCGCCCTCCACCGCCAGCAGCATCGCGAACAGCGCGATGATGGTCTTGCCCGAGCCGACGTCGCCCTGGAGCAGACGGCTCATCCGGCGCGGCGCGGTCATGTCCGCCACGATCTCCCTGAGCACGCGCGACTGCGCGTCCGTGAGCGCGAAGGGCAGCGCATCGAGGAGGGGGCGGATGAGCGTGTTGGTGCGCGCGTGGGCGATGCCCGGTCGTGCGAGCCCTTGCTCCCAGCGCACGCGCGCCTGCACGACCTGGAGGAAGAACAGCTCGTCGAAGGCGAGCCGTTTCCGGCCCCCCTCGGCCTGCTCCAGCGTCTCCGGGCGGTGCAGCCAGCAGAGCGCCTCGGACAGCGTCGGGAGCAAGAGCTCGGCGCGCTCCGCCGCGCCCAGGTACTCGTCCTCCTCGGCCAAGGGGAGGAGCGCGCCCAGGTTCCGGGCGAAGAGCTGCCGCAGCGTCCACTGCGGTACCTCCTCGGAGGCCGGGTAGCTGACGAAGATGGTGCCCTGCCCGCCCCCATCCTCGTCCGCCCCGCTCGCCTCGGCCGCACGCGCCAGGATGGTGAACTCGCGCGGCTGGAGTTGGCGCCCGTGGAAGAAGCGGACGGGCCCGGTGGCGAGCAGGAGGTCCCCCTCGCGGATCCGTCGGTCGAGCCAGGGCTGCCCGGGCCAGGCGCAGGTGATCATCCCGCTCTCGTCCTGCACCACCGCCTGGAAGATCCTGAGTCCCGAGCGAGTGGGGATCGTGCCCTGCGAGCGCACGCGCCCGACCACGGTGGCGTCCATGCCCACGTCGAGCCGGCCGATCGCCGACACGGTGGACGCGTCGTCGTAGCGCCGGGGAAGGTGGTGCAGCAGGTCGTGCGCGGTGAGGATGCCCATGCGGGCGAGCGCCTCCGCGCGCCGCGGTCCCACCCCCTTCAGGAACTGGACCGGGCGGTCCAGGGAAAAGAACGCCGTCACCCGTCCTCGAAGACCCCGGCGATGAACGCGTCTGGATCGAACGGCTCCAGGTCGTCCATCGCCTCACCGGTTCCCACCCACTTCACGGGCAGGCCCATCTCCTCTTGGAGGGCCACCACGATCCCGCCCCGCGCGGTGGAGTCGAACTTGGCGAGAAGGATCCCGCTCAGCACGACCGCTTCCCCGAACAGGCGCACCTGATTGAGCGCGTTCTGCCCCACGGTCGCATCAAGCACGATGAGCGTCTCGTGCGGCGCGCCCTCGAGCCGTCTGGCGACCACGCGCTCCACCTTTTTCAGTTCCTCCATCAGATTGCGGTTCGTGTGCAACCG
>CAUZJY010000051.1:0-13808 GCA_963580305.1 Gemmatimonadales bacterium UBA6960 | reverse complement strand
TCCTGCGCAACCAGGTGGAGATCCAGAAGAAGTACGCGCTCGCGTTCGCGTGCGTGGTCTTCGTGCTGCTCGGCGCCCCGCTGGCGGTGCGCTTTCCGCGAGGAGGGCTCGGGCTCGTGATCGCGGCATCCTCGGCGATCTTCGCCGTCTCCTGGATCGGTCTGATCGGCGGAGAAAACCTCGCCGACCGTGGCCTCGCGCCCCCCTGGCTCGCGATGTGGGCCCCCAACCTGATCTTCCTGGCGCTCGGAATCGTCCTGGTCCGGCGCATGGGGCGCGAGGCCGCGACCATGCGCGGCGGCGGATGGGACGATCTGCTCTGGACGCTCCGCGGCGGACTCGAGCGGGTCTTCCGCAGGGCGCCGACCTGATGGAGACGCCGGTCTAATGCGACTCCTCGACCGGCTGGTCCTCTGGACCTTCCTCCGGCTCTTCCTGGTGGCGCTGCTGGCGACGCCGCCACTCTTCGTGCTCGCGGACATCACCGAGAACCTGGACCGCTATCTGGACCGCGGCCTCACCAGCGCCCAGGTCGCGCTGGCCTACCTCTGGATGATGCCGCTGTACGTCCAGTGGTCGTTCCCGATCGCGGCGCTGATCGCGGCCGTGTTCACGGTGCACAGCATGACGATGCACCGTGAGGTGGTCGCCGCGAAGGCCGGCGGCATCAGCTTCCACCGCCTCACGCTACCCGTGCTGGGAGGGGGCGCCGTGCTGACGCTCGTGGCGCTCGGGCTGTCCGAGGCGGCGCCGCATGCGTGGCGGCGCGCGAACGATATCCTCCAGAACGAGCCGCAGCGGATCGGGCGTACCGATTTCGTCTACCAGACCGAGGACGGACTCGCGATCTCGGCACGCCGGCTCACGGTGGACGAGCGGCGCATGCAGGGAATCGTGCTCGTGCGGCGCGACCAGACCGGCGTGCTGCACGTCGACGCCCAGGACGCGGGCTGGCGCGAGGGGGAGGGGTGGACCTTCTACAGCGGGCACGTCCGCATGGTAGAGGGGCCCGACACGATCCGCTCCTACCGCTTCCAGCGGCTGCGACTGGCCGGGCTCGAGGAGAGTCCCGACGATCTGCTGGAGGAACCGCGCGAAGACGAGGAGATGACCTACGAGGAGATAAGCCGGCTGGCCGACATCATCCAGCGGTCGGGCGGCCAGCCGCACAAGCTGCTGGTCAAGAAGGAACAGAAGCTCGCAATCCCGATCGCGACCCTGATCATCATCTTGTTCGGCACTCCGCTCGCCACCAGCTCGAAGCGGGGCGGCACCGCCTACGGAGTCGGGGTCTCGCTGGGCTCCACCCTGCTGTATCTGCTGCTGCTCAAGGTGTCGGCCGGGTTCGGCGCGAGCGGCTCGATCGGGCCCTTCTGGGCGGCGTGGCTGCCCAACCTGCTGTTCCTGGCGGTGGGGCTCGTGCTGTTGGCCCGCGTGCGCACGTAGCGGCGCGGCTATCCGAGGGCCCGCGCGAATCCCTCCGCGAGCTCGCCCGTCCCCACCTCCTGCACCGGACCGCGCAGCACCACGCCCAGCTCCGCGCTCACGCGCACCTCGAAGCTCCCCCCCTCCATCCGCACCTCGATCGTGCCCGGCTCCAGCTTCCCGCGCGCCACCGCGGCGACCGCCGTCGCGCACGCGCTCGTGCCCGATGCGGTGGTCGGCCCCACCCCACGCTCCCAGATCAGGATGTCCAGCGCCGCCGGGGAGACCACCCGCACGAGCTGAACGTTGGCGCCGTGCGCAAACGCGGGATGGGTGCCGAGGGCGGGGCCGAGCCGCTCGAGAGTGCCGTGCTCGAGGGGCAGGCCGAGCGCGTCGGCGAAGACCACGGCGTGCGGGTTGCCGACTGAGACCGGCACGATCGGCACCACGCCGAGCACGGGATGGGGGAGCCGTCCCTCCGCATCGAGCGCGCGCGGGTCGAGCTCGGCCGCCTCCGGTCCCACACGGGCCCTGCCCATCTCGACCTCGACGTCGTAGCGGCCGCTCGCGTCGCGTCCGTGCACCTGCATGCGGATCCGGTCGCCTCCCGACTCCACCTCGAACGGGTTCGTGCCGATCCGCCCCCGCGAGTGCAGGTACGCGGCCAGCACCCGCAGCCCGTTGCCGCTCCGCTCGAACTCCGACCCGTCCGGATTGAACATCCGGAGCGGAACGGGCCGGCCGACGGGCTTCAGCAGCACCACCACGATCCCGTTCGCGCCGATCCCTTCCCACTGGTGGCAGACGCGCGCGATCGCGTGCGGCTCGGCGCGCCAGCCGTCGCCGGCCTCGAACACGAGGTAGTCGTTCCCCAGCCCGTGCGCCTTGTACCACGCGCGCCCGACGGACGGGCGCGTGCCGAAATCCTTGGCCATGGTCCCCCGCTTGGATACGTCGCCCCCGGGCGCGGCGCCCGTAGTGCGGCGAAGCCTACAGCGCGGGGCGGACGGCCTCCAGCCCACCGGAGGACGAACGAGGGGAGGCGGCCGGTCGGCCGCCTCCCCTGTGCGGGCCGGGGATCACCCGCCCTGCCCCGCTCGGTCAGTCGAGCGCACGGTCCGGCGGCACGCCCCCGATCTTCCACTGCTCGGCGTAGAGCCGTGCCGCCACCCGGGCCGACTCCTCCGGGCTCATATGCGGCGACGTCGCGAGCCACTCGGCGGTCTCCAGATCGCCGGCCTGGCGGGCCAGCAGGATCGCGGTGACCCAGGCGTCGGCGGCCGGCACGACGTTGCCCTTGGACTCCGCGTACGTCACGGCCAGAACGACCGTGCCTCGTGCGGCGTCGAGCTGCCCCACGCTCGCGTGGAACGAGGCCTGATCCATAAGGCAGCGGAAGCGGTGGGGATCGTCACCCATACGCATCGCCGCGACCGCAGAATGGAGACGGGCGACCTCGGCCATGTCGGCCTGGAAGTCACCGGACAAGAAGGCGAGCGAAACCACCGCCTCATGGAGGTCGTCCAACTCGCTGGACATGTTGATCTGGGCCGCCGCCGGAACCGCTTACACCGAACAGGCGAGCAGGGCGAGGGCGTGCAACCGGCTCATGGCTCCCTCCTCTTCGGGTACGCCCGCATCACGAGCTCTCCCCACCGGTGGCCTCCACCGGCGCTGATCCAAGGTGGGGCGACGGCCTCCGGGCCGGTGTCGGGGCCCAGACCGCCCGCACCGTAGGGAGATCTCCGCCCCGCAGGAGGGGATCGCGCCGGTCGCGCTGCGGGGCGCGGAACGCGCGCGCCGTTCTCCGCCCCGGACGGCGCACGGCCGCGGCGGAGAGGTGTCCGCCGCGGCTGAGTCCCCACCCGCGCCGCTCGGCGGCTCAGTCGGTGAGGTGGCCTTCGGTCTTGCCGTTGAAGATGCCGGCGAAGACCGCGGGCCCGCTCACCTCGATCATGCCCATGGCCCCCTTGTCCGTCGCCCGGAAGATCGAGTGGTCCACCAGCATGAGCGTGCCCGCGACGTCCGCGCGGAACTCGGTGATGATGGCGCCGCCCGCCGGGACCAGCGTGGTCTGTACGTTGTTCTGCAGGCGCGTGCCACCCTCCGGGTACACGTTGTCGAAGATCTCGCCGACCACGTGGAACGAGCTCACCAGGTTCGGCCCGCCGTTGCCCACGAACAGCCGGATCCGCTCGCCCACCTGGGCCTGGAGCGCGTGCTCGCCGGTCAGCGCGCGCACCGCGCCGTTGAAGACCACGAAGTCCGGGTGCTCCGCGACCGCCTTCTCGTAGCTGAACTCCCGCAGGCCGCGGGTGTCCGGCTCCCCCTGCGTGTAGAACTCACCCTGCATCACGTAGAACTCGCGGTCCACCTCGCTCATCCCCTCCGCGGGCTCGACCAGGATCAGCCCGTACATGCCGTTCGCCACGTGCCAGCCCATCAGCGCCACCGCGCAGTGGTAGACGTAAAGCCCGGGATTCAGCGCACGGAAGCTGAAGGAGGTCTCCTTGCCGGGCCCGGTGAACGTCGCCGCGCCGCCTCCGCCCGGACCGGTCACCGCGTGCAGGTCGATGTTGTGCGGGACGATGCTCTCGGGATGGTTCCTGAGCCGGATCTCCACCAGGTCGCCCTCGCGCACCCGGATGAAGTTGCCAGGCACCTGTCCCCCGAAGGTCCAGAAGCAGTAGTCCACTCCGTCGGCCAACCGCTTGGTGAGCTCGATCGTCTCCAGCTCGACGATCACTCGCGTCGCGTGCGAGCGCGTGATCGGCGGCGGCACTTGGGGCGGGGGAAGCAGCTCGGCCACATCCTCGCCCACCAGCTCGGGGAGGCTGGGGACCGGCAGGTCCGCCCGCTCCGTCGAGGTGTCGAGGGTGGGGAACGCGCCTACCGCGATCGCGGCCAGTACCGCCACGGAGAGGACCATCGCCCTGCGTCTCATCGTCTATACTCCGGTCGAAGCTGCGGTCGAGCGTTCCTCGGTCGTAGCGAACGGTTCAACGATGACTCTCCCGGAGGGGCGGCGCCGTCGGGGACGCACCGGGGGGCGTAGCGGGGGTTTTCCCGGCCGGTGTCGGGTGTTTCCCGACACCGAAATCCCCTTTCCCACTTGGATTTCGGGGAGCGCGCCCATAGCTTCCGGTTACAATCCTGCGTTTGGGGCGATTTGCGGCATATTGCGGCCCTGCGGAGGGATACGGGATGGCGGCTCGGCACGCCGGGCAGCACCCGCGGTCCCCCGCGAATCTGCTAAAAGGCCACCGCCCCGGGGCTATGCTACCGGGGCCTTTTCATTGGCGGTGCCCATCGTGACCAACCGTACCACGGCCGGAGCGGCTCCGGCCGCTCCCGATCGCGCGCAGCCGGGGCCCGTCACGTGGCGCGACCAGCCCGCCGCCGCCCGCATCCGCCGCCTCCAGGACGAGCTCGCCCAGCGGGTGCTCCTGCTCGACGGCGCCATGGGCACGATGGTGCAGTCCTATCGCCTCACGGAGGACGACTACCGGGGGGAGCGCTTCCGCGATCATCCGCACCCGCTCATGGGCGCGGGCGACCTGCTCGCGCTCACCCGTCCCCACGTGCTCGCGGAGATCCACCGCGCGTACCTGGACGCGGGCGCGGACATCATCGAGACCAACACGTTCGTCGCGTCGCGCGTCGCGCTCGCGGACTACGGGCTCGTGGAGCACGCCCGCGAGATCAACCGCGCAGCTGCGGCCCTCGCGCGCGAGGCGGCTGACGCGGTCGCGGAAGCGACCGGCCGTCCGCGCTGGGTCGCCGGCGCGATCGGGCCCACGAACAGGTCCGCTTCGATCTCCCCGGACGTGAACGACCCCGGGAAGCGCAACGTCACCTGGGAGGAGCTGGTGGCGGCGTACCGCGAGCAGGCGGAGGGGCTGCTCGAGGGGGGCGCCGACCTGCTCTTCATCGAGACCATCTTCGACACGCTGAATGCGAAGGCGGCGCTCTACGCGCTGTCCGAGTTGCTGGCGGAGCGGGGACTCCAGACCCCGGTGATGGTGAGCGGCACGATCACCGATCTGTCGGGACGGACCCTCACGGGTCAGACCGCCGAGGCGTGGTGGTACTCGATGCAGCACGGCGTGGCCGCCGCATTCCCCGATGGACGAACCCCCTGGCGCGTCTACGAAGGCTCCACGACCGGCGTGCTCTCGGTGGGGCTCAACTGCGCCCTCGGGGCGAAGCAGCTCCGGCAGTACGTCGCCGAGATCTCCGCGGTGGCGGACGTGTGGGTGACCTGTCACCCGAACGCCGGGCTCCCCAACGAGATGGGAGGCTACGACGAGACCCCGGAGGCGATGGCGGCGGCCGCGCGCGACTTCGCCGAGTCCGGGCTCGTGAACGTGATCGGCGGGTGCTGCGGGACCACCCCGGCGCACATCGCGGCGATGGCCGAGGCGGTCGCGGGGGTGCCGCCACGCAAGGTGCCCGAGCTGCCGGTCCGCACCCGGCTCTCCGGTCTCGAGCCGCTGGTGATCGGCCCCGAGTCGCTGTTCGTCAACGTGGGCGAGCGCACGAACGTGACCGGCTCCGCGCGCTTCCGGAAGCTGATCCACCAGGGCGACCTGGCGACCGCGGTCAACGTGGCGCGCCAGCAGGTGGAGGGGGGCGCGCAGCTGATCGACGTCAACATGGACGAGGGGCTGCTCGACTCGGTCGGCGCGATGCGCACGTACCTGAACCTGATCGCGGCCGAGCCGGACGTGAGCAGGGTCCCGGTCATGGTGGACTCCTCGCGCTGGGACGTGATCCGCGCGGGGCTGCGGTGTGTGCAGGGCAAGGGCGTGGTGAACTCGATCTCGCTCAAGGAGGGCGAGCCCGAGTTTCGCCAGCTCGCTCGGGAGGTGCGCGCGCACGGCGCCGCCGTGGTGGTGATGGCGTTCGACGAGCAAGGGCAGGCGGACACGGTCGAGCGGCGCGTGAAGGTGCTCGAGCGCGCGCACCGGATCCTGGTCGACGAGCTCGGCTTCCCGCCCGCGGACGTGATCTTCGATCCCAACATCTTCGCCGTGGCGACCGGGATCGAGGAGTACGACCGCTACGCGATCGACTTCATCGAGGCCACCCGCATCCTGCGCGAGCGCTTCCCGCACTCGCTGGTGAGCGGCGGCCTCTCCAACCTGTCGTTCTCGTTCCGCGGAAGCCCGACGGTGCGGGAGGCGATGCACTCGGCCTTCCTGTACCACGCGATCAAGGCCGGGATGAACATGGCGATCGTGAACGCGGGCGCGCTCCCGGTCTACGACGAGATTCCGGAGGGGCTGCTCGAGACGGTCGAGGACGTGCTGTTCGCGCGGCGGCCGGACGCGACCGAGCAGCTGACCAGACTCGCCGAGGCGCACCAGGGAAAGGAGATGCGCAAGCAGGAGGACCTCGCCTGGCGGCAGGCGCCCGTGCGCGAGCGCCTCGTGCACGCGCTCGTGCAGGGGACCGACGAGTACGCGGAGCAGGACGCCGAGGAGGCGCGCCGCGCCTCCTCCCGTGCGCTCGACGTGATCGAGGGCCCTCTCATGGAGGGGATGAACGTGGTGGGCGACCTGTTCGGCGCGGGGCGGATGTTCCTGCCACAGGTCGTGAAGAGCGCGCGCGTCATGAAGAAGGCGGTGGCCTGGCTGATCCCCTTCCTCGAGGAAGAGAAGGCGGACGTGGGCGCCCGCTCGGCCGGGCGCGTGCTCATGGCCACCGTGAAGGGAGACGTCCACGACATCGGCAAGAACATCGTGGGCGTCGTGCTCCAGTGTAACAACTACGAGATCGTCGATCTGGGCGTGATGGTCCCGGCGGAGCGGATCCTGGACGAGGCCTCGGCCAGGGGGGTGGACGCGATCGGGCTGTCCGGGCTCATCACCCCCTCGCTCGACCAGATGGTCAACGTGGCACGCGAGATGGAGCGGCGCGGCATCCGTCTGCCCCTCCTGATCGGCGGAGCGACCACCTCCAAGACGCACACCGCGGTGCGGATCGAGCCCGAGTATACGGGCCCGGTGGTGCACGTGCTGGACGCGTCGCGCAGCGTGGGGGTGGTGGGGAGCCTGCTCGACGAGAAGAAGCGCGAGGCGTTCGTCGCCGATACGCGGCGCGAGTACGGCGTGCTGCGCGAGCGATACGCCGCCCGGCGCGACCGGACGCCGCTGCTCCCCTACGAGGAGGCGGTCCGGCGGCGCCTCCACGTGGACTGGGAAGCGTACCGGCCGCCGCAGCCGGCGCGGCCGGGCATCCACGTCTTCGACGACATCGACTTGCGCGAGCTGGTGGACTACATCGACTGGACCCCCCTCTTCCAGACCTGGGAGGTGGCGGGCAAGTACCCCGCCATCCTGGAGGATCCGGTGGTAGGCAAGCAGGCGCGCACGCTGCTCGCGGACGCCCGGGCGCTGCTCGATCGGATCATCCGCGAGCGGCGGCTCCGCGCGCGCGCGGTGGTGGGGCTCTTCCCGGCCAACGCCGTCGGCCCGGACGAGGTGGCCGTATGGGCGAACGAGGAGCGCCGCGCGCGCGCGGCGACGCTCTACTTCCTGCGGCAGCAGTTCGACAAGCCGGGACGTCCGGACGTGTCGCTGGCGGACTTCGTCGCCCCGGCGGACACCGGCCTGGGGGACTGGATCGGCGGCTTCGCGGTCACGGCGGGCGAGGGGCTGCACGCGTTCGTGGCCGAGCTCGCCGCCGAGCACGACGACTACAACGCGATCATGGCCAGCGCGCTCGCGGACCGGCTGGCCGAGGCGCTCGCGGAGCGCATGCACGAGACGGTGCGCAGCGAGCTCTGGGGGTACGCCTCCGACGAGCGGCTCGACAACGAGGCGCTGATCGCCGAGCGCTACCGCGGCATCCGCCCCGCCCCCGGCTACCCCGCCTGCCCGGACCACACAGAGAAGCGCACGCTGTTCCTTCTGCTCGACGCCGAGCGCCGCGCGGGGATCGAGCTCACCGAGAGCTACGCGATGCTGCCCGGTGCATCGGTGTCCGGGCTCTACCTCTCGCACCCCGCCTCCTTCTACTTCGGCGTGGGTCGGATCGGGGAGGATCAGGTCGAGGACTACGCGCGCCGGAAGGGAATGCCGGTCGAGGAGGTGGAGGCCTGGCTGGCGCCGGTGCTCGCGTACGAGCGGAAGCCGGAGTCCGCGGGCGCGCCCGGGACGCCCCCGAAGGAGCGCGCGACCGCATGAGCGCGACTCTGGAGTCGCCCGTGCTCACGGTGCGCGAGCTGATCGCGGACGGACGCGTGCACGTGCTGGACGGCGCGATGGGCACGCTGCTCTACAGCCACGGCGTGTTCGTGAACGTCTGCTACGACGAGCTCTCGATCACGCGCCCCGACCTGGTCGCGACCGTCCACCATGAGTATGTCCAGGCCGGCGCGGAGATCCTCGAGACCAACACCTTCGGCGCCAATCCGGTCAAGCTGTCCAGCTGGGGGCTCGAGGGGCGGACCGAGGAACTCAACCGCGAGACCGTGCGGCTCGCGCGCAAGGCGGCGGCCGGGCGCGCGCTTGTGGCCGGGGCGGTCGGTCCGCTTGGGATCCGCATCTCGCCGTGGGGGCCGACATCGGTGGCCGAGGCGGAGGAGCTGTTCGGGCGCCAGATCGCGGGGCTGTGCGAGGCGGGGGTGGACGCGTTCGTGCTCGAGACCTTCTCCGACCCCGCCGAGCTGGCGGCCGCGTTCCGGGCGGTGCGTTCACTCTCGGATATGCCGGTGATCGCCCAGATGACGGTGGGCGAGGACGGCCGCACGAGCTACGGCACCGACGTGGAGCACCTGGCCGCGGAGCTGGACGAGCTGGGCGCCGACGTGATCGGGCTCAACTGTTCCGTTGGACCTGCGGCCATGCTCGACGCATTGGAAAAGATGGCGCGCGTCACGCGCAAGCCCCTCTCCGCGCAGCCCAACGCCGGCCTGCCGCGCACCGTGCGCGACCGCAAGATCTACCTCGCGAGCCCCGACTACATGGCCGCGTACGCGCGCCGGCTGATCGACGCGGGCGCGCGCTTCGTGGGCGGCTGCTGTGGGACCACGCCAGACCATGTGCGGCGGATCCACGACGTGGTGGCGACGTTGCAGCCGCGCGCCGCGCCAGCGCGGCGCGCACCGTCGCCGGCGGTCGAGGACTTCCCCCTGCCCGCGGTCCCACTCGCCGAGCGCTCCGAGCTCGGTGCCGGCCTGGCGGCGGGAGAGTTCCTGACCAGCGTCGAGCTGAATCCGCCCCACGGCTGGGATGCCGGGGAGCTGGTGGCCGCGGCCCGTCGGCTGCGCGCCGCGGGCGTCGACGCGGTGCACGTGCTAGACCGCGCGCCGGGCGGAAGCCTGATGGCGTCGGTGCCCGCCGGGATCATTCTCTCCCGTGAGGCGGAGCTGCAGCCGGTCGTGCACTACGCCTGCCGCGACCGCAACATGCCACGCATGCTCTCGGACCTGCTGGGCGCGGCGGCAGCCGGGATCCGGAACCTGCTCGTGCTATCGGGCGACCCTCCCACGCAAGGACCCTATCCCGACCAGACCGTCCTGTTCGACATCGACTCGATCGGCCTGATCAACGTGCTGAACGGGCTCAACCATGGCTTGGACCCCGGGAGCGCGCGGATCGGGGAGCCCACCCGCTTCGTGATCGGCATGATGACCAATCCCGAAGCGCTCGACCTGGAGCGGGAGATCGAGCGCTTCGGATACAAGGTGGAGGCCGGCGCCGACTTCGCGCTCACCCAGCCGGTCTTCGAGATTCGGGCGCTGGAGCGCTTTCTGGAGCTGACCGCGCACTGGCGCGTGCCGCTCCTCGTCGCAGTCTGGCCGCTGGGCTCGCTCCGAAGCGCCGAGTTCTTCGCCAACGAGGTGCCCGGTGCCGTCGTGCCCGAGGCGATCGTGGAGCGGATGCGCTGGGCGGAGGAGCGGGGAGCCGACGCCGTACGCGCCGAGGGGATCGCGATTGCGCGCGAGGTGGCGGCGCAGGTCCGGTCGCTCGCCGAGCGCGGAGTGATCCGCGGGGTGCATGTGGCGGCGCCGGCGGGGGACATCGACGCGGCACTCGCGGTGCTGGCGGAGTAGGCGCCGTCAGGTGGGCGGAGCGGCACCCCAGACCTCCAACTCGAGCGCCGGTACGCGAGCGAATTCCCGCGCGTTCGACGTGATCAGCGCCATCCCCCGCCCGACACAGCTGGCCGCCAGCCACAGATCGTGCGCCCCGATCGGCTCTCCGCGACTCGCGTGGAGAACCTCGCTCACGGTGATGACCGAGAGGACGAACTCGTCTTCCCTGCGCTCGTCCAGCCGGCCCGGAAGATTCAGGCGTAGCCCCTCACACCCGCTCGAGAATCCGCTCCAGCCGCGCGGCCGCACCCCTCCACCCCAGGTTGCTCACGTAGATCTTGTCCGCGCCCGCCGCGCGTAGCGCCCGGATGCTCCGCGCGCACACCTCCTCCGGCGTGGCGCCGGCGGCAAAGTCTCGCCCGAGCCCCTCCACGGGCACCGGGAAGAACTGGCCCAGCTTGGAGAGCGTCACGGGGTTGGCGCTCCGGTAGAAGAACACACCGAACACGCCCGGCAGGCCCACGCCCCTCCGTACGCCGGCCTCCAGCAGCGCCTCCACACGGTCGACCGAGTGGTGCGAGACCACCTGCGTCAGGAAGAACTCGGCCTGGAAGTCGTGCGAAGCCAGGAACTCCACCTGCTCGGTGGCGTCCCGGTGCGGGTTAGCCCACCCGCCGAGGACCAGGGAGGGGATGCGCTCCCGGATGAGCGCCCTGAGCTGCTGCGCGTGGGGAACGCAGCGCGGCGGGCCCACGGTCCGATCGCCGCCGAGCACGGTAAGCGCCTCGATTCCGGACGACGCGGCGCGGGCTGCGTACATGAGGCAGTACTCGAGCGTGTGCTTCGTCGTGAGGAAGGGAATGACGCGGCGAAGATCGACCACCTCGCCCAGGTTGGCACCGAAGTGCGCGAGATTCTCCTCCTCCTCCGCGCCCACCGCATTGTCGGTGACGAACACGAATCGATCGTCTCGCAGCAGCCGGCGCACCGACTGATGCAGGTCGATCCAGACGTCCATGGTCTCGCTCTGACCGAGCCCGCTCCGCGGCGGGCGCATCTCGACCGTGACCAGGGGACCCGGATCGTGCAGCCGGTCCAGTGGCACCGACCGCGCTGGCGACGCGCTCATCGCGGCCGGCCGACCCATTCGGCGAGCGCATCCGCGCCAGTCGGTAGCGCAGCGGTCAGGTTCTCGCAGCCGGCGGCAGTGACCAGCACATCGTCCTCCACCCGCACGCCGATCCCCGCGAACCGCGCCGTGACGCCCTCGAGCGCCTCGCTGGCCGGTGGCCCGAAATAGAGCCCCGGCTCGACGGTGAACACCATGCCGGGCTCGAGCACGCGTGACTGGCCGCCGCACGCGTAATCACCCACGTCGTGCACGTCGAGCCCGAGCCAGTGCGAGGTCTGATGCGGGTAAAACGGCTTGTGCTTCTCCTCGGCCGCGAGCTCCGCGGGATCACCCTCGAGCACCCCCAGATCGACCAGTCCGGCAGCGATCACGTGCGCCGCCACATCGTGCACCGCCGCCACCGTCGCGCCCGGCCGCACCGCGCCGACGGCCGCCGCCCGCGCCGCCTCCACGATCTCGTAGACGGCGCGCTGCTCGTGCGTCCAGCGGCCGCTCGCCGGGAAGGTCCGCGTGATGTCGGCGTGGTACAACCGGAACGCGGCGCCCGCGTCGATCAGGACGAGCTCGTCGGCGGGGAGCGGACGCGCGTTGTCCACGTAGTGCAGAACGCACGCGTTGGCGCCGCCGCCCACGATGGAATCATATCCGGCGCCGTCCCCCCCGTGGCGACGGAACGTGCCATCGAGCACAGCCTCGATCTCCCACTCGCCGACCCCCGGCGCGGTGGCCGCGAGCGCCGCCCGGAAGCCCTCGACCGAGATCTCGGCCGCCCGACGGATGCGGGAGAGCTCCTCCTCGTCCTTGATCACGCGCAGGTCGTCGAGCACGTCGCCGGGGTCGACCAGTGCACGCGGACCGGTCCCGCGCCGCGCTCCCCGTGCGCGCCCGAGGGCGAGCGCCTCGAGCACCAACCGGTCCGCTCGGGGATCCGCGCCGATCCGATGATGGATCGTCCGCGGACCCCCGAGCAGCTTGGGCAGACGCTCCTCCAGCTCGCCGATCGGGTGGACCTGGTCCGCCCCGGTCAGCTCGCGCGCGCCGTCGACGCCCAGCCGCGCTCCGCTCCACAGCTCCGCCTCCGGATTGCGCTCGCGCACAAAGAGCACCAGCTGCTCCTCGCCCGGCCGGAGCACCGCGACCGTCTCGGGCTCGGTGAGACCGGTGAGGTAGAAGAGCTCGCTGTCGGGCCGGTACCGGTACTCGGTGTCACGCGAGCGGAAGCGCACCGGGTGCGCGGGGAGCACGAGCACGGCGTCCTGGAGCGCGGCGAGCGTCCGTTCCCGGCGGTGCTGGAAGATCTCGGGTGGGAATCCCCCCAACGGCTCGTGCAACTCGGCTCCTGGCGCGTGTCGGTCGTGGCGGCCCCGCTACCCGAAACTAGACGCGCCTCCGGGAAGCGTCCACGGATCCGAGACACGCCGGCCGCAGGGGTAACCTGAGCGCCCGACCTCCTGGACGGGGAGACCGGCGCGCTGATCGAGGGGGCGATGGCAGCTCGGCGTGCGCAGCGCGTGGGGTCGCTAACGTCCCGAATCGGGATCCCAGTCGGCGGACCCCGACAGCTCGGGCTCGCGGAGCGGCCGCTCCGCGATCACGTACTCGGTGACCGGACGTCCTTCCATGAGGTGCTCCCGCAGGATACGCTCGAGCACCGGCGGGTCGCACGCGCGGTACCAGACCCCGTCCGGGTAGACCAGGGCGATCGGGCCGTCCCGACACACGCGTAGGCAGTTGGCCTTCGTCCGGTACACTCCCTCGTCTCCGCAGCCCCAGCTCACCGAGCCGCCGCTTCAGGTAGTCCCACGCCTCGAGCGAGCGCTTCCGCGTGCAGCATTTGGGATCGGTCTGGTCGCAGCAGAGGAAGATGTGGTGGCGGATACGCGGGATCCCCAGCGCGTCGACCTTGCGTTCCACCTCCGCGGGCTCGGCCTCGCCCTTCCGCTTCTTCCTCTTCTTCTTCTTGTCCTTGCTCATGGGCGCCCAGGATGGCCGCTTTTCGCGCCGCCGGCCATATTTGTGGGATGCGCCGTCCGCCTCCGCCCTCCCCCCTCCGGCTCGCGGCCCTCATGGCACTGTGGGCAACTCTCCCGGCGCCGGGCGCCGCGCAGGAAGGGCTCCGCATCGGGCTCACCCTCGGGGGGACGGGGTTCGTCGGCGTGGTCACCGAGTGGCGCTGGGAGGACAAGGGCGCGGAGCTGATCGTCTCCA
>CAUZJY010000050.1:0-13833 GCA_963580305.1 Gemmatimonadales bacterium UBA6960 | reverse complement strand
GCGATCCCGGCGAGCGCAGCCAGGGTGGCCGCCCGACGCCGCGAGGCGGGCGCCCCCAGCAGCGCGCGCACGACGAGCGCGATCCCCGCGCCCATCAGAGCGCCCCCCACACGATGCCGAACTGCCCCACCACGCTCAGGTACGCCTGGTGCGCGTCCCAGAGGCGGGGCACCGGCCCACCCCAGGGGTCGGGCGCGGTCGCGAGGAAGGGGGCCGCACCGACCCCGATCAAGGGGAACGTGGCCACCGTGGTCAGCGCGCTCCCCCAGATCGCGGGGCGGACCGCGGCGGTGCGCACGGTCCGCCCCGCCACCTCCAGCTTGAGGGAGACGAGAACGCCCACGAGGGCGCCCGCGGCGGGAGCGCCTCCCCCCAAACGGAGAGCGCGCGCCGCGCGTGGCCGTTCGGCCAGCGCCGGCGCCCGACCGATCACGATTGCGGCGACCCCCGCCGCCACCCACCCGGTCGAGACCATGAGCGCGAGCGCGGCGGCGCACCCCGCCAGCCAGGCAGATCCACGAGCCGGCGCCACCCGGCCCCGCTCCGCGCCAGCAGCCAGGCGCCCGTGGCCAGGGCCACGTACCCGGCGGCCTTGAAGGCCGCGTAGCGCCCTTGAAGGCCGCGTAGCGGGGATGATAGCCCCACACCCCCGAGAAGCGCGGCCCAGACCCCGAAGGCGGCCAGCAGCACGAGCCCGCGCCCCACCGCTACGCGGAGGACGGGAGCGCGGGCGGCGTTGGGCTCCGCCGAGCCGCGCGGCTCCCTCCGCGACCACCCCCGCGGCCAGCAGGCCCCCGCGCGCCAGAGCGGCTGCGGTCCCCACGGTCCCGCCCAGAGCGGCACGACGACCAGGTATCCGACGGGGAGGAGCGCCAGATAGAGTCGGGCGGCCCCGGCGAGCGGCTCGCCGGCCGGCCCGGCCTCGGGCGCGCTCATCGCTCCCGCCACCACCGACTCACCGCCCGCACCAGCCCGTCCATGGTGTGCTCATCGGCGATGGCGACCACCGGATACCCGAGATCCCGCGCGGTGCGCGCGGTCACCGGGCCGACGGCCGCGATCGGCACGGCCAGGACGGGGGGACCGAGCGCCGCGAGCAAGTTCCGCGCGGCGGACGACGAGGTAAAGGTGAGGAGCCCCAGCCGGCCCGCGCGCACAGCGGCGTCCAGCGCGCCGAGCTGCTCCCGCGTGACGGGGCGCTGGGCGTACGCGGTGACCCGCTCCACGGAGGCGCCCCTGGCGCGCAACCCTTCGGGGAGGACGTCGCGCGCGTCGGCAGCCAGGGGGAGCAGCACCCGCGCCCCCTGGAGCGGCACCCCGGAACGGTCGAGCTGCTCGAGCAGTCCCTCGGTGTCGAAGCGCTCCGGCACCAGGTCGGCCCACCATCCGGCGGCCGCGGCAGCCGCCGCGGTCTGGGATCCGACCACTGCGAGCCGCCTGGGGGCTCCCGCTCCGGCCACCACGACCGCCTCGCTCAGCGCGTCAACCGCCGCGGCCGAGGTGAGCATCACCCAGTCGAACTGGTCGAGCCGCGCGGCCGCGCTGCGGAGAGGCAGCGGGTCGGGCGGCGGCACCAGCCGAAGCGCGGGCGCCTCAAGGACGGTGGCGCCCAGCCGCTCCAGCTCGGCGGCGAGACGGTCGCCCTTGGTGGGTGGCCGCGTGACGGCGACGGTCAGCCCCGCGAGGCGCGCCGAACTCCTCGACAATCCCAACGCACCTCCCTGAAGCACGAGACGCTCCCGCGGCGTTGCCACGGGAGCGTCCTGTGCGACCTCGCGAGCCCGGGCTGGATGGAGCTCAGTCCTCCACCGCCCCGACCGGCGGCGCCTTGGTGACCTTGTTGGCCGACAGGCAGGACGTGCACACGCGCACCTTCCGCCGCGCTCCCTCGCGATCGACGATCTTGACCGTCTGGAGATTGGGCAGCCACCGCCGCTTGGTCTTGTTGTTCGCGTGGCTCACCCGGTTCCCCGTGGAGGGATGCTTGCCACACACGTAGCACGTCCGCGCCATCGTCCGATTCCTTCCCGCGTGCTCTGTGGTATTCCCGCTACATCCCGGCAGGCTGGACCGCCTGGGCGTCGATGTAATGCGTGGCGAACTCCGCCTGGAGCCGATCGTTCTCGGAGATCATGCCCGAGGTCACCCACTCATCAACGGTGGCCTCGTCCATCGCCATCACCGTGCCCACGATGTCTACGGTCGACCCGGTGGCCGGAGGCGTCGGAGTGCGAACCAGGAAGGGAGTGGGCTGGAGGTCCGTGGGCAGGTCGACCCACACCGCGCCGCTGCCGAGCAGGCTCGACACCCGGACACCGTTGATCCGTACCGTCTGCCCCTCGTATGTTACCTGGTTCGTCACCAGCTGGGTCGCCTCGATCACCGTCGCCTCTGGCATCGTGGCCGCCGGTGACGGGGCTTCCTCGACCAGCTCTTCCTCGGCGGGCTCGCCGCCGCCACAGCCAACCAACCCGACCAGCGCCAGCCCCAGCAGCGTGGGGGCCAACCTGCGCGCGCGCGTCCAGCTCGTTCCGTTCATGTGTCAACTCCAGGTTATTGGGAGTCAGTCCATCAGCTCGATCAACGCCATCTCGGCAGCATCGCCCTGGCGTCGGCCGAGCTTCAGGATGCGTGTATATCCGCCAGGACGGCCCGTGTATTTCGGGCCGATGTCCGCGAAGAGCCGCCCCAGCACCTCGTGGTCCTGGATCCGCCGCGCCGCCAGGCGCCGCGCGTGCAGGTCACCCCGCTTGGCCAGCGTGATCAGACGCTCGGCGTACGGACGCAGCTCCTTCGCCTTCGCCGTGGTCGTCTCGATGCGGCCGTGACGGAAGAGGGCGGTCGCCATGTTGCGCATGGTAGCCCGCCGGTGCGACGCGGTCCGCGAAAGCTTTCTGCCCTTCTTGCGATGTCGCATGTCCGTTCAGTCTTGAGGAGCGCGAGCGAATGGGCGCTCAGTCGCTCTCGGTCTCGGCAGTCTCGGGCTTCTCCTCGACGAAGAAGAGCCTGCCCCCGTCCCCCTGCTCCATGTTCATCCCGAAGCGCAGATCGTGCTCGTGCAGGAAGTCCTCGATCTCCTTGAACGACTTCTTGCCGAAGTTATCGATCGCGAGCATCTCCTCCTCGCTCCTCTGCACCAGATCGCCCAGCGTCTGGATGTTCTCCTTCTGGAGCGAGTTGCGCGACCGCACCGAGAGCTCCGCCAGGTCCTCGATCGGCTTCGCGAACAGGTCCTTGAGACGCTCCGGCACCGCGACCGGCAGGGTGGCCTGCGGGATCCCGCCCCGGCCGAAGTAGAGCATGTACTCCAGGTGCTTGCGCACCAACTCGGAGGCGTACGCCACCGCAGACTCAGGCCGCACCGAGCCGTCCGTCTCCACGAACATGGTCAGACGATCGAAGTCGGTCCGCTGCCCGACGCGGGTTTCCTCGACCGTGAAGTTGGCGCGGCGCACCGGATTGTAGATCGAGTCGACGCGCACCAGGTCCACCGGAGCGCTCCGGGGCAGCGGGTGCTGGTCAGCCAGCACGAAGCCGCGGCCCTTGTTGACGTACAGCTCGATGTTGAGCTCCCGGTCCTCCTGGAGCGTCAGGATGTGGTGCGCCGGATCGAGCGCCGTGACGCCCGAGGACGCCTGAATTTCGGCGGCGGTGACAGCACCGGCACGGGTCGCGTGCAGCTCGAGGGTCGCCTCTTTGACGTCCTCGTGCAACGTTACGACCAGCGATTTGAGGTTCTGGATGACCTGGTGCACGTCCTCGACCACGCCCGGGATGGTCTGGTGCTCGTGCATCACCCCATCGGTCCGGAACGCCCAGACCGCGCCGCCTCGCAGCGACGACAGGAGCACGCGCCGAACCGAGTTCCCGAGCGTGTGGCCGAAGCCGCGCTCGAGCGGCTCAATCACGAAGCGCGCGGTCCTCCCGTCCGGGGAGACCTCGGCGACGTCGATGCGCTCGGGAAGGACAAGACCGGTCAGATCTATCTCCACGTTCTCCTCCTGGTCGGCCTACTTCGAGTAGAGCTCGACGATAAGTTGTTCCTGCGCGGCGAGCGGGATGTCCTGCCGCTCCGGTGAGCGGATCACCCGCCCCACCCGATTCTTCTCGTCCAGCGCGAGCCACTCGGGAACGCCGGCCCGCGTACGTGCCTCGAGCGACTGCTGCACGGACAGCAGATCGCGGTCGGCCGCGCGCACCGCGACCTCGTTACCGACGCGCACGTGGTAGCTCGGCACGTCCACCACCCGCCCGTTCACCTCGACGTGGCGGTGACGCACCAACTGGCGCGCCTGGGCTCGACTGGATGCGAAGCCCAGCCGGAAGATGATGTTGTCCAGCCGCGTCTCCAGGCTCACCAGCAGATTCGCGCCCGTCACCCCGGGCTGGTTGGCAGCCTTCTCGAATAGATTGCGGAACTGCTTCTCGTGCAGCCCGTAGATCCGCTTCACCTTCTGCTTCTCGCGCAGCTGCACCGCATATTCGGACTGCTTCCGGCGGCGCGCATGGGCGGGGCCGTGCTGCCCGGGCGGATAGGTGCGCCGGTCGACGGGGCACTTCTCCGTGTAGCACTTGGGCCCCTTGAGGAACAGCTTCTGTCCCTCGCGGCGGCAGAGCTTACAGACTGGACCGTTGTATCTCGACATTCGTGCTCGTCCCGAGCGCTATACGCGCCGCTTCTTGGGCGGGCGGCAGCCGTTGTGGGGCAGCGGTGTGACGTCCTGAATCGACTTGATGAGGAGACCCGAGGTGGCCAGCGCCTGAATGGCGGATTCGCGCCCCGATCCCGGCCCCTGTACCAGCACCGACACGCGGCGGACACCGGCGGCGACCGCCTCGCGGCCCGCCAGCTCGCCGGTCACGGTGGCGGCGAACGGGGTGGACTTCTTGGAGCCCTTGAAGCCCGCCTTGCCCGCGCTCGACCACACCACCGCGTTGCCCTGGCTGTCGGTGATCGTGATCAGCGTGTTGTTGAAGGTCGCCTTGATGTGCGCCACACCATCGGCCTCCACGACCCGCTTGCGCGTCTTCGGATGCTCGGCCGCGGGAGCCTCGCTACTGCTGGGGGTTGGCGTCGCCACGCTAGTTCGTCCTCGGTTCCTAGGGGTTCAACAACGTGGATACGGTCAGCCGGGAGGTCCCTCGGGAGCCCTTCCCGACACCGCTTCCGATGTTCTCGCGCGGACGAACCACGGCTTCGCCGCGGTGCCCCCCGCCCGGCACTGCTACTTCTTGGACGCCTTCTTCTTCCCCGCGATCGCGCGCCGGGTGCCCTTGTGGGTGCGCGCGTTGGTGTGGGTCCGCTGGCCCCGCACCGGGAGGCCGCGGCGATGCCGGAGCCCCCGGTAGCAGCCGATGTCCATCAGCCGTTTCACGTTCATCGAGGTCTCGGTGCGCAGCGCACCCTCGACCTTGTACTTGCTCTCGATCTCGCGCCGCAGCCGGTTCACGTCCTCGTCGGTCAGGTCCTGCGTGCTCGTGTCCGGGTTGACCCCGGTGCCTACCAGGATCTGCAGCGCCCGCGGGCGCCCGATGCCGAAGATGTACGTGAGGGCGATCTCGATGCGCTTGCCGCGGGGAAGATCGACGCCTGCGATACGTGCCATGATGCCTCGTGTCTCGGTCTACCGTGGGGAGCGCGCCGCTTTCACGCGTTCTAGCCCTGTCTCTGCTTGTGGCGCGGATTCCGCTTGCAGATGATGCGTACGACACCGCGGCGGCGAATCACCTTACAGTGCCCGCAGATCGGCCGCACGCTGCTTCGAACCTTCATGACTTCCCCTCTTGCCCCCTCCCGGGGGCCTCCAGGATCCGTTTCCTGTAGAGCTTGTTAATATAGCAGATGGGGGTGGTCGGCTCAAGCCGTTTCGGGGCGGGCGCCCCCACCGAGGGCGACGGGAACGGGGGGCTGGGTGAGCACCCGGGGACCCTCCGCGGTGATCGCCACAGTGTGTTCGAAGTGCGCCGACCGGGAGCCGTCCGCGGTGACTACGGTCCACTGGTCCGACCGGGTCCGGACCTGGTCGCTCCCCCTCGAGAGCATCGGCTCGATCGCGATCACCATCCCCTCGCGCAGGCGGGGGCCATAGCCGGACCTGCCGATGTTCGGGACCTGGGGCTCCTCGTGCACCTCCCGCCCCACCCCGTGGCCCACCAGCTCGCGGATGATCCCGAGCCCGGTCCCCTTGACGGTTCCCACCACCGCGGCACCGATGTCCCCCACGTGGCGGCCTGGGCGGGCGACGGCGATCGCCCGCTCGAGAGCCTCCTCGGTGATCCGGAGCAGCTCGCGCGTGGGCTCGTCCACCTCCCCCACCGGGAAGGTCCAGGCCGAATCGGAGCACCAGCCGTCGAGCCTGACTCCCACGTCGATGGAGACGATGTCCCCCTCCGCCAGGACGCGACGCCGAGAGGGGATCCCGTGCACGACCTCCTCGTTCATGGAGATGCACACGCTCCCGGGGAAGCCGTAGAGCCCCTTGAAGGCCGGGACTGCCCCCTCGTGCGAGCGGATGTACTCGTCGCAGAAGGCGTCCAGCTCAGCACTCGCGATGCCGGGCACCATCCGGCTCTCCACCTCGCGCAGCAGCCCGTCGATGATCGCACCGCCCCGGGCGATCAGGTCGATCTCGCGCGCCGTCTTGAGGTTGATCATGGCGTCCCGACCGCCTCCCGCAGAGCGTCCTGGACCTCCGCCACCGGGCGGTTGGCGCGCACCCGCTCGAGGCGGGCCGCCGATCCCTCGTAGAACCGCACTATGGAAGCCGTGTCCTGCCGGTACACCTCGAGCCGCCGCCGGATCGTTGCCGGGTCGTCGTCCGCGCGGTGAACGAGCACCGTGCCGTCCCGGTCGCAGACGCCCTCCCGCCGCGACGGCCTGAAGAACACGTTGTAGACCGCGCCGCACGTGGAGCACGTCCGCCGCCCGCCGATGCGCTTGACCAGCAGCTCGTCGTCGGCCTCGAGCACGATCACGCGGTCGACCTGGCGACCCGCCTCCGCCAGTGCCTCAGCCAGCGCCTCCGCCTGGGGAACGGTGCGAGGGAAGCCGTCGAAGACCACCCCGGTCTCGCAGTCGAGGGTCCCGAGCACCTCGCACACCAGGTCCACGATCAGGCGGTCGGGCACGAGCTCGCCCCGGTCCATGTAGCCCTGCGCCTGGCGCCCGAACTCCGTCCCGTCCCGCCGGGCGGCCCGGAGCAGGTCCCCGGTCGCGAGGTGGCGCGCCCCGGTCACCTCGGCGAGCAACACCCCCTGGGTCCCCTTCCCGACCCCGGGGGGGCCGAGCAGGATCACGACCAAATCACGTGTACCTCTGGCGACCCCGCATCTTCACGCGGCCCTTCTTCATGAAGCCGTCGTAGTGGCGGAGCAGGAGGAGCTGCTGGGCCTGCTGCACCGTGTCCAGACCGACGCCCACCACGATCAGCAGGCTGGTGCCGCCGAAGAAGAAGGTCTGGATGTTGAAGATGTCGAAGATGAAGAAGGGCAGCAGCGCGATCAGCGTGAGGTAGACCGATCCCGGCAGCGTAATCCGTGTGAGCACGCGATCGATGTACTCCGCGGTGCGTGCACCCGGCTTCACTCCTGGGATGAAGGCGCCCTGCTTCTTGAGGTTCTCCGCCAGGTCGACCGGATTGAAGATGATCGACGTGTAGAAGTAGGTGAAGAACAGGATCAGCATCGCGTAGCTGATGTAGTACGGCACGGTCTGCGGCTGGAAGAAATCCGCGGTGGCGCGCAACGGCCCCCAGGTCGAGAAGGCGGCCAGGGTGCCGGGAATGATGATGAAGGATTGCGCGAAGATGATGGGCATCACCCCGGCCGAGTTCACGCGCAAGGGGACGAAGCTCTTCTGACCCTCCTGGATCCGCCCGCGGCCGATCACCTTACGCGGGATCTGCACGGGGATCTTGCGCGCAGACATGGTCATCGCGACCACCCCGCCGCAGACCACTACGACCACGACGAAGAGCATGATCAGCGCGAACACGCCGATCTCGCCGATCATCAGCGCCTCCCATGTCCGCCCGATGGCAGCCGGGAAGCTCTCGATGATCGAGAAGAAGATCATCATGCTCATGCCGTTGCCGATCCCCCGCTCGGTGATCTGCTCCCCGATCCACATGATGAACAGGGCCCCGGTGGTGAGCGCGGTGACGGTCGTGAACATGAAGACAAAGCCCGGAGCGCGGACCGCGCCGGGGATGCTCTGGAGGAAGATGGCGTAGCCGTAGCCCTGCATCAGCGAGAGCACCACGGTCGTGTAGCGCGTCCACTGGGTCAGCTTCTTGCGTCCCTCTTCTCCCTCCTTCTGCAGCTTCTCGACCGTTGGGATGACCGCCGCCAGCAGCTGGAACATGATGCTGGCCGAGATATACGGCATGATCCCGAGCGCGAAGATAGTGGCCCGCGACAGGCCGCCGCCCACGAACATGTCGTAGATGCCGAAGAAGGTGTTCTGGAGCGCACCGAACTGGACGCGGAGAACGCCGAGGTCGATTCCGGGAACGGTGATGTGAGCACCGATCCGGTAGATAAGGAGCATGAAGATCGTGAAGACGATCTTCTGCTTGAGCTCCGGAACCCGGAAGAGATTCGCGAGCGGATTGGTCGCCATCGGTCCCTGATCAGCGCTGCTCGGCGGTGCCCTCGCCCGCCCCCGCCAGGTCGCCCGCTGCCGTCCCCTCGATCAGGGTGGCGGTCCCGCCCGCGGCTTCGATCTTCTCGCGGGCACTCTTGCTGAACGCGTGCGCTGAGACCGAGACGCGGCCTCCCACCTCACCGTAGCCCAGCACTTTCACCGGCCGGTTCAGGCTCCCGATCAGCCCGGCGGCCTTGAGATTCTGGGGGGTCACCTCGCCCTCGAGGCCGGCCAGGTCGCGTACGTTGACGACCTGGTACTCGACGCGCGTGAAATTCTTGAAGCCGCGCTTGGGGATGCGCCGGTGGAGCGGCATCTGACCGCCCTCGAAGCCCCGCTTGCGCTTGTACCCGGCGCGCGCGCCGGATCCCTTGCTCCCCCGCCCCGCAGTCTTGCCGGTGCCCGAACCCGGACCCCGCCCGACGCGCTTGGGATCCCGGCGCGAGCCGGGAGCGGGCTTCAAATCGTGCAGCTCGGCCATCGTTCTCTCTCGCTACTCTACGGGACGCACGATCACCAGGTGGGTGACCTGCCGGATCATCCCCTGGATGGCGGGCGTGTCGTCGTGAATCACAGTCTGCTGGTGGTGCTTGAGGCCCAGCGCCTCGATCGTACGGCGGTGCTTCTGCGGCCTTCCGGAGAGACTGCGGATCTGCGTGACCGCGATCTTGCCAGTGCCGGCTGCCTTCCTATTAGCCACGGTTCCCCACTCTCAGTGTTTCCACCGGCACCCCCCGCTCCATCGCGACCTGCTCGGCCGTGACCAGCCGCTCGAACGCGTCCATGGTAGCGCGCACGACGTTGACGGGATTGTTGGTGCCCAGACTCTTGGTCAGCACGTCCGTCACGCCCGCGGCCTCGAGCAAGGCCCGCACGGGTCCGCCCGCGATCACCCCGGTTCCGGGCGCGGCGGGCCGAAGCAGCACGCGGCCGGCCCCCCACTTGCCGAGGATCTCGTGAGGTAGGGTACCGTTGCGGATGGGCACGTCCATCATGGCTCGGCGGGCTCGGTCGAAAGCCTTTCGGATCGCCTCGGCGACCTCGTTGGCCTTCGCCAGCCCGATGCCGACGTTGCCCTTCTGGTCGCCGACCGTCACCAGCGCGGAGAACGAGAACCGCCGGCCGCCCTTCACGACCTTAGCCACGCGGTTGATGTGGATCACGTTCTCGACCAGCTCGCTCTCACGGCCGCGGCCGCGGCCGCCTTTCTTCTCGCCCCGCTGCTCTCTCGCCATCAGAATTTCAGCCCCCCTTCGCGGGCGCCTTCGGCAAAGGCCTTCACCCGGCCGTGGTACTTGTAGCCGCCGCGGTCGAAGACGACCGCCTCGATGCCCTGCTCCCGAGCCCGCGCCGCCAGTAGCTTGCCGGCCGCACGCGCGTGCTCGACCCGCCGGTTCTTACCCGCCTCAGGCTGAAAGTCGCGCAGGCTCTTCGCGAGCGTCGACAGCCCGAGCACGGTGCGTGACACCTCGTCGTCGACCAGCTGTCCCTCGATGTTCTTGAGGGAGCGGTAGACCACGAGCCGCGGCCGCTCGGGCGTGCCCCAGACCTGCTTGCGGATACGGTTGTGCCGGCGCGCGCGCTGCACCGCGCGGCCATACTTCTGGTTGCCCTTCTTGGCCATGGAATTACGCTCCAGCCGTCTTGCCGGCCTTGCGCCGGACCTGCTCGCCCTGGTACCGGATGCCCTTGCCCTTGTAGGGTTCGGGCGGCCGTACTGCCCGGATCTCTGACGCGACTTGGCCGACCATCTGTTTGTCCACCCCCGAGATCACCACGGTGGTCGGGTTCGGGGTGTCGATTGTGATGCCCGGAGGCGCGTCGTACTGAACGGGGTGCGAGAAGCCTACCAAGATCTTGACTCCTTCGCCGGTCTTCTCCGCCTTGTAGCCGACCCCCACGAGCTCAAGAGCCTTTCGGTACCCGTCGGTCACGCCACCCACCATGTTCGCGATCAGCGTTCGCGTAAGGCCGTGGAGCGCCTTGTGCTTCGGACTGTCGGACGGCCGGTCGACGATCACTTCGCCGTCCTCGATCTTCACCTTCATCGCCGGGTGCACGCGCATGCTGAGCTCGCCCTTCGGGCCCTTCACCAGGAACGTGTTTCCTTGCACGGTCACGTCCACCCCCTGCGGGACCGCGACCGGTCGTTTGCCGATACGGGACATCGTCTGTCGTCCTTCCTACCAGACCAGAGCCATGAGCTCGCCACCTACGCCCTCCTGCCGGGCACCCCGGTCGGAGAGCAGGCCGTGCGACGTGGATAGGATCGCCATCCCGAGACCGTTCCGGACCCGTGGAATCTCGCTCACCCGCACGTAGTGTCGGCGCCCGGGGCGCGACACCCGCTCGAGGTGGCGGATGATGGGCTGACCCTCGTGGTACTTCAGATACACGCGCAGCACACCGTGCATCCCGTCGTCCAAGACCTTATAGTCGAAGACGAAGTGGTTCTCCTTGAGAACGCGGGCGACGTCCGCTTTCAGCTTGGAGACGGGCATGTCCACCCACCGGTGGCCGGTCGCACTGGCGTTCCGGATGCGGGTCAGCAGGTCCGCGATCGGATCGGTCATCATGATCGGTTCATCCTCACCAACTCGACTTGCGCACGCCGGGGATCTCGCCATTGAGGGCCATCTCCCGGAAGCAGATGCGGCAGATGCCGAACTTGCGGAGGAAGGCGCGCGGCCGGCCGCAGCGGCCGCAACGGTTGTTGCGCCGCACCTCGAACTTCGGCTTGCGCTTGGCCTTCTCGATCAGTGCCTTCTTGGCCATTCCTGATTCTCTCTCTCGGAACGGGTCGTGGTGGGCAGGGGGCTACTACGCCGCCGCCTGGCCGATGATCACCGGGCTCTCGCCGCGGAACGGGAATCCCAGCTCCCGGAGCAGCGCGAAGGCCTCATCGTCCTTGTTGGTGCTGGTCACCACTGTGATGTCCAGCCCGTGGATCTTCTGCACCCGCTCGAAGTCGATCTCGGGAAACATGATCTGCTCTCTCACTCCCAGCGTGTAGTTGCCACGCCCGTCGAACGAGCGTGTCACCAGGCCACGAAAATCGCGGATCCGGGGGATGGCGACGCTCACCAGACGGTCGAGAAAGTGGTACATCCGGCCCTTGCGGAGCGTCATGGCCACACCGATCGGCATCCCCTCGCGCAGTCCGAAGTTCGCGATCGCCTTGCGCGCCCGGGTCACCACCGGCGTCTGCCCGGTGATCATCCGCATCTCCTCGATCACGCTGTCGAGCAGCTTCTGATTCTTGGAGGCCTCACCCAGTCCACAGTTGACCGTGACCTTCTCGATGCGCGGCACCTGGTGCCAGTTTTTCCAGCCGAACTGCTGCGTCAGCCGGGGCACCGCGACCTCCCGGTAGTGCCGCAGTAGCCTCGGCTCCAGCTTGGGTTCCGGCCCAGTCACACCGGCCGTGGCAGCCTTGCCCTTCTTTCCGGCCTTCTCGCCCTTCGCCGCCTTGGGCTGGGGCGGGCCTTCACCCTTGACGTGCTTCTTCGGCTTCTCGCCGCCTTCCTTCTTCTTTGTCATCGTTCCGTGTTCCCCTCGCGTCGCGCGCACCGCAGCGACGTTCCTGGGTGATCGCTCCTATCGCGTCATCTCTGTTAGGCCTACCGGGACTTCGGAATCGGATTGCCGCTCTTCACCGCGATCCGCTCCTTGGTTCCGTCCGCCTCGGGCCGCACGCGGGTGCGGCTCGGCTCGCCCGAGGTCGGATCCATCAGCATTACGTTCGAGATGTGGATAGGTGCCTCGAAGCTGAGGATCCCACCCTCCGGATTCGCCTGGCTCGGGCGCGCGTGCCGCTTGCGCATGTTCACCCCCTCCACCACGACCCGGTCCTTATCCTTGAGCACCTGGAGGACCGTACCCTCCACGTCCCGGTGGTTTCCCCGGATCACCCGCACGCGGTCGCCCTTCATGATCTTGTGCTTGCGGCGCGGCGCAGCCTTGACCCTGCTCGCCATTTCACAGCACCTCGGGCGCGAGGGAGACGATCTTCATGTACCTCTTCTCGCGCAGCTCGCGGCCGACGGGCCCGAAGATACGGGTCCCGCGCGGCTCGCCGTTCGGGTTGATCAGCACGGCCGCATTGTCATCGAAGCGGATGTAGCTTCCGTCCCGGCGCCGCATCTCCTTGCTGGTCCGCACTACCACCGCCTTCGCGACGTCACCCTTCTTCACCGGTGCGTTCGGGATGGCGTCCTTGACCGTGATCACGATCACGTCACCGATCCGCGCGTAGCGGCGCTTTGACCCGCCCAACACCCGGATGCAGAGTGCTCTCTTGGCTCCGGTGTTGTCGACGATCCGAAGGACCGACTCCTGCTGAATCATCTGAATCTCTCGTTTCTTACGCGGGCCGCTCGAGCAGCTCGGCCACGCGCCAGCGCTTGGTCTTCGATAGAGGCCGGGTCTCCACGATCCGGACCAGGTCCCCCACCCGGTATTCGTTCTTCTCGTCGTGCGCGTGGTACTTCTTGGTGCGCGTGGTCATTTTGCCGTAGTAAGGGTGCTCCACGCGCCGCCGCACCACCACGGTCACGGTCTTGGCCGATCGGTCGCTCGCGACCACACCGACCCTCGTCTTGCGGCGCCTGCGCTCGGCGTGCTCCGCGGAAGCGACGTCCTGCAGCTCCGCGGCCTCGCCCGCGCTCTCGCTCGTCTTCTTCGCCATTCGCGTTGTCCTAGCTACGCTGCTCGGCGAGCTCACGCTCGCGCAGGATCGTCTGCAGCCGGGCGATATCGCGCCGGATGTTGCGGATCAGCCGCGGGTTCTCGAGCTGCATGGTGGCGCTCCGGAACCTGAGCCGGAACAGCTCCTCCCGCAGCTCGGCCAGCCGCGCCGTGATCTCCGAGTTCTCCCACTCGCGGATCTCGTCCGCCGTCATCGGTCGTTCCTCCTCAGGTCCCGATCTGCTGATCGCGGATCACGAAGCGGGTCTTGATGGGCAGCTTCGCAGAAGCCAGCTCCATGGCCCTGCGCGCCGTCTTCTCGTCGATCCCCTCAAGCTCGAATATCACCCGGCCGGGCTTCACCACCGCAACCCAACCCGCGGGGCTTCCCTTTCCCTTTCCCATGCGCGTCTCCGCCGGCTTCTTGCTGATCGGCTTGTCAGGGAAGATCCGAATCCAGACCTTCCCGCCGCGCTTGATATGCCGCGTCATCGCGACGCGCG
>CAUZJY010000049.1:0-13989 GCA_963580305.1 Gemmatimonadales bacterium UBA6960 | reverse complement strand
CTCGGAATCCGACGCGCGCTTCCTGGAGGCGCTCTATGCGGCGCGCTATGGGATCCCGAGCACCGGTTTCCACCCGCACGGGCGGTGCATCGCGCTCGATGAGGCACAGATCGATCGATTGTTCGCCGAGCTCGACACCATGGCGCGCGCCGAGCGGCTCCTTTCCGACCTGCTGCTCTTTCCCGAATACCCGCACTACGTTCCCGGAGCGGTGGTTCGTGGACAACGGGTGCGGCGCCAGGTGTACCTGACCCTGTTCGGCGATGCGCCGGGGTACCGTGGCCGACCGTGGCACGATCACCGCATCCAACTCTGCTCCGAGGGCGATGAATCGCGCACCTGCGTTGAGGCCGTCATCCCCGCGGTATGTGACGGGAAGCTTTCCACCTGGCGGGTCGAGACCGCGCGCAGGGAGGAAAACGTCGCCTGGGGTCTCTGCCGCTCCCTGGCCGCCGCCGTCGAGGGGGACATCCGCGTGCGCGCGAGGCTGGTCCCCGATGGGCTGTTCGACCTCATGCCGGTAGGGCACATGTTCCCCGGCATGGAGGTCCCTGTCCTCGGTTCCGCCGGCTCGCTGGAGGTCGACCGAATCGAGAGCCGCCAGGTCGTGGACTACGATGGACCGGTGATGGATCTATCGGTGAGCACGCTGCGGCACTACGTGGCCGGTGGGCTCTGCGTGCACAACTCAATCTACCGGTTCAGAGGAGCCGACATCCGCAACATCCTCGAGTTCGAGCAGGCATTTCCGGGCGCGCGCGTGATCCGGCTCGAGCAGAACTACCGCTCCACGTCCGCGATCCTCGACACGGCGAATGCGGTGATCAGCGAGAACCTGCGCCGCAAGGGAAAGACCCTCCGTACCGACCGCCTGGGAGGCGAGCCGCTTACCCTCGTGGAGACGCTCGACGAGACCGACGAGGCGCGCTGGATCGTCGAGGAGGTGCGCGCCCGCTATCAGGACGGCCCGGCGCTCCACAACTACTGCGATTTCGCCATCCTCTACCGGACGAACGCGCAGGCGCGCGCGCTGGAGGGAGCCTTCCGGCGGGCCAACATCCGCTATCAGGTGGTGGGTGGCAGGCGCTTCTACGAGCGGCGGGAGATCCAGGACGTGATGGCCTACCTACGGCTGATCTCGAACCCGCGGGACGTGGGTGCCTTCGAGCGGATCGTGAACTACCCACGCCGCGGGATCGGCGACACCACGCTCGAGCGGCTGGGCGCGTTCGCTGAGGCGCGCGGGCTCATGCTGCTGGAGGTGGCGGCCTGCGCCGACGAGGCCGGGGACATCCCGTCGGGAGGCGCGCGCGGGCTCCGGGCCTTCGCAGGATTGATCCAGCGCTTCTCCGCCCGGGCCGCGACCGTCCGAGTCGGGACGCTCATCGAGGAGCTGGTCGAGGAGCTCGATCTGCTGCAGGCACTCCGCGACGAGGGGCCGGAAGGGGAGGACCGCGCGGAGAACGTGAAGGAGCTGATCGCGGGCGCCCTGGACTTCGACGCGGAGCTCCTGAAACAGGGCGGCGAGGACGGCGAACTGGATGGGTTCAGCGAGCTGGACCTGTTCCTCCAGCAGGTCGCGCTCGTAACCGACATCGATCGGCACGACCCGGAATTCGACGCGGTCACCCTGATGACGCTCCACAACGCGAAGGGGCTCGAGTTCCCGGTGGTCTTCATTGCCGGTCTCGAGGACGGGCTCTTCCCGATGTCGCGCGCCTTCAACGAGCCCGAGGAGATGGAGGAGGAGCGTCGGCTCTTCTACGTCGGCATCACGCGCGCGCAGGACAAGCTCTACCTGCTCCACGCCCGGCAGCGGCGGCGTGCGGGGGAGATCATGTACGGGCGGCTCTCCCCGTTCGTGGAGACGGTCCCCGAGGCTCTGCTCGAGCGGCGCACCTCGCCCCTCCTCATGAGAGAGGGGTTCACAACCCCCCACCGGCGGCGGCACGAGCGTATGAGGGAGCGGCGCGAGAGCGGCTTCATCCCGGACGACGAATTCGAGCCGAGCTTCGACCAGGACGCGCCTCGCCTCGTGAAAGGCGAGTGCGTCCAGCATGCCACCTTCGGGTCGGGGCGGATCGTGGAAGTAAGCGGATTCGGCCCCGACGTACGCGTGACGGTGGAGTTCGAGGGGGTGGGCCGAAAGAAGCTGGTCGCGCGCTTTGCAGGGCTCAAGAAGGACTATTTTTAGGTCGGTTGGCACGTCCCCGTTGGCCGGTCACCGACAAAGGGCAGATCGAGCGCGGGTGCATGCTGCTCGGCGAGCGGGCGGCGTGGTGGCTCGACCTCGCCGTGCGCGCGCTTCGGCCAGTAGACGAGCCGCTGCGTTGGAAAGGGGAAGAAGTCGTCCGCCATCTCGTGCAGCACGCGCGAATTCTTGGCGGCGCCATCCGCCAGCGCCATCCGCCGCAGCTTCTTCGCCAGCCGGAGATTGAGCTCGCCCACCGGATCGAGTCCGGCGGGCGAGGAAGTGCCGCGGTTCACGAGGTAGTCGACGACGTAGTCGAAGGAGAACGCCACGTACCGGTTCACCTCGGTTTCGGGCAGATCCCAGCGCGAGCACTGGAGCACGCGCTCGAAGATCTGCCTCCAGCGATCGTCGCTCTGGAAGCGGATCATTCCGCGGAAGATCTTTCGGTTCGTGCTGAAGCTGAAGAGCGTGCGGGAGAGCACCTCGTCGAACAGCTCGTCGGCTTCCGAGTGGTCGTGATTCATGACGAGCCGGCGCGCCTTGCCCAGGTACTCCTCGCCCACGTGCACGTCCATCCGGTGCTCCCAGTAGGCGTGCCCCATCCCCTGGGTTGTGCTGGTGAGCAGCAGCTGGCGCGACACGAAGAGGTTGTGCGCGATCGTGTCGGCCGCGAGGTGGGCAAGGTAGCCATATGCGACCGCCTGGAGCGGATCGCTATCGGCGCTCGCCAGGATCTCCTCGCCCACGTGCCAGTGGTGACAGTGCCGTCCCGCCGGCACGTACTTCTTGGCGAAGGAGATGTCCGCGGCGACCGAGCCGTAGAGGAAATGGATCGGCCAGCGCTCGAACAGCGCGCGGAGCGCCGGCGGGAGCAACCAGAGCGCGCCCAGGACGGACTCTCCGAGAGCGATATGCGTCCCCGTCCCCCACGCGTGTAGAGAATCGGGGAGCAGGATGAGCCAGCCCAGCGCGACGAGGACCGCTACGACCACCGCCGGGCGGGCTCGCCTCAGCGTCCGCCCGAGCAGCGGCTGCCGCGCTCGGAGTCGCCGGTGCTGATCACCTGGACGCTGCCGGGGGCCGTACCCGACATGGCGGTGCCGTTCGGCTCGAGGGCGGCGGGCTCGAGGGCGCGTCGGGGGAGCCCCGCCTCGTCTTCGCTCCGCGCCTCTCTCTCCGGCAGCTCCTGCGGCTCGACCCGGGCAGGCTCCTCCAGCGCGGATCCAGCCCCCGCGCGACCATCGTACAATGCGCGCGTGCCGGCGCGGACTCCGCGCACGGCTGCCGCGGAGCTGATGAAGATGTCCTCGGACTCGGACTGCACGACTTCCATAAGTGCATTGAACTCCTCGACGCGCTTCTCCATTCGGTCGGAGGCCCCCTGGAGCCGATCCGAGAGGGAGCGGACGGAGTCGCTCACGTGCTGGACGTCGGTGCGGAGCGCGCCGGTGATGAACTCCACGTTCGCGGCGACCTCTCGGCTCCGGTCGATGATCGGATCGAGTCGCCTCTCGAGCCGGCCCGTGAGCTCCCGCACCGTTCCGTGGATCCTCCGGAGCTGGAACAGCAGGACCACCAGCGCGACGAGGATCAGCGCGAACACGGTCGCGAGCGCCACGTTCGCGATCGCGGCCGCAGTGGCGAGGCCGTCACGTGCCTGCAGCATGACCACGGTGTCCGCGGCCTGCAGAGCGGCGAGCAGGGATGCGAGGGGCATGGATGAGTCTACACGTGAGGGGGGCAGGGGAGCCACCGAGGGGCCGAAACGCGGCGCGGAGAGCCGGGCACGCAACGTGCTTCCTCGTCCGGGATTGCGTGGAGTCTCGCGGTCGGCTCCGGCCCCTGCGCGCGCCTGTTTCCGGAGGAGAAGATGGCTGAGTTGCTGCATCCGGACGCCGTCGGGTATGTTCGGGTTCCGGAAGCCGGCGGTAGGGCCAGCGCGCCAACCGTTCCGGCGCCGTCCGCCCCTCCACCGACCAGATGCCCGCTTTCATCGTCCAGGGTGGCCAGGTTCTGACGGGCCGGGTGCGACCCGCCGGCAATAAGAACGCCGCCCTCCCCTGCGTGACCGCGTGCCTGCTCGCGGCGGAGCCGGTCACCCTGAAGAACGTCCCGCGGATCCGCGACGTCCTCGATCTGCTCGAGATCATGGAATTGCTGGGGGCGGAGGTCGCCTGGACGGACCCGAACTGCGTGCGCATCAACGCATCTGGGGTCACCGGGGGCGACGTCAACCACGAGATGGCGGCAAAGATCCGCGCTTCGCTCCTGCTCGCGGGACCGCTGCTCGCGCGCTTCGGGGAAGTGAATCTCCCGCCGCCCGGGGGCGACGTGATCGGACGCCGTCGCATGGACACGCACTTCCTCGCGTTCAAGGCGCTGGGCGGTCGGGTGCGCTTGGACGGCGGCTTCCACATCAAGGCCCAGCGGCTGGTGGGGACGGACGTGTTCCTGGATGAGCCGTCGGTGACCGGCACCGAGAACGCGATCATGGCCGCGGTGCTCGCCGAGGGCCGGACGCGCTTACGAAACTCGGCCTGCGAGCCGCACGTACAGGATCTCTGCCATCAGCTGAACGCGATGGGGGCCCGGATCTTCGGGATCGGCACCAACACCCTCACGATCGAGGGAGTGGAGGAGCTGCACGGAACCGAGTTCGAGATCGGGGCAGACCACATCGAGACCGGCTCCTTCATCGGGCTTGCGGCCGTGACCGGTAGCACGATCACGATCGAGGACGCCCCCCTCGAGCATCTGGACTCGACGCTGATGGGGTTCCGCCGGCTGGGCGTCGAGTACCAGGTCGAGGGACCGGACCTGGTCGTGCATGGGGAGGGGGACCACGTCATCCGCCAGGACGCATTCGGCGCGGTCTCCAAGATCGACGACGGTCCCTGGCCCGCATTTCCAGCGGATCTCACGTCGATCATGGTCGTGACGGCGACCCAGTGCCGCGGGACCATCCTGATCCACGAGAAGATGTTCGAGTCGAGGATGTTCTTCACCGACAAGCTGGTCAGCATGGGCGCGCGGATCATCCTGTGCGACCCGCACCGCGCGGTGGTGGTCGGGCCCGCTCCGCTGCACGGCGGGACGCTGGAGAGCCCTGACATCCGGGCCGGGATGGCGCTCCTGATCGCTGCGCTGGGCGCGCAGGGGACGAGTCGGATCCAGAACGTCCGCCAGATCGAGCGCGGCTACGAGCGGATCGACGATCGGCTCAGGGCGCTGGGCGCATGCATCGAGCGGGAGGATTAAAAGGGGGGGGGCGAAATGGATGGACCAGGAGGAACGACCGGGGCCGAGCCGCTGCGCGACGGCGGCACGCGCCAGGAACAGACGGGCACGGGACATGGGCAGGGCGCGCGGAGCCGGGTCTCCGACGGGATCCGTCAGGGGCTCGGCGTGCTCTCCGCGCTCAAGGATGCGCTCGAGGAGACGATCCAGGAGGCCCGCGCCCGGGACGACCTCTCGCCGGAGCGGGTCAAGGAGGCGATGCGCTCCGCGATGGCCCGGGCGCAGGAGGCGGCCGAAGGTGCGCGCGAGCGCTTCGACTTCGTGCCGCGCTCGGAGTACGAGCGGCTGAAGGAGCAGATGGAGGAGCTGCGGGTTCGACTGGAGAACCTCGAGCGGCGAACGGCTCAAGATCCGGGAGCGAGACCGGCCAGGCCAGAGGGGGCGCCCTAAGCCTGGTTCGAGCGCACCCGGCCCCCCCGCAGGTCAGCTGCGCAGGGGCTCGGCAGACCGGGTGGTCGCGGAGCCCCTGCGGCCCCGACTTTACCGGTTACGGCCATCCGTCTATATTGTGGTGCGTTACCGGCCGCTCCCGCCTGGGGGGCGGCTATTTTTGGGAGTGGGGGAGCGGTTCGCCCCCGCTTTTTTATTCGCCGTCGACCGGGTCCAGGGCCGTGGCGTAGGGCCTGGAAGTTGGTCTGGCACAAGGGTTTGGCGTTAAGACAGGGAGGGTGCGTGTCCCGACCGGTGCCGGAGGTGGACCGGGAGCTGGAGTCCCGGATCGCGCAACTGGGGTATGAGTTGGTCGACGTGCGGTGGGCTGGGAGTGCCCGGCGGCCGCTGCTCCGGATCGGGATCGACTTGGCCGCGCGGCGGGGGCCGGGGGAGGGGGTGACGGTCGAGGACTGTGCGCGGGTGAGCCGGGCGCTGGAGGGATGGCTAGACGGGTTGGAGGCGATGCCCGAGCGTTACGTGCTCGAGGTGTCCTCTCCCGGGGTGGAGCGGCCGCTCCGGCGGCCGCAGGATTACGAGCGGTTCGTCGGGAAGAAGATCGCGGTGAAGGGGCCGGCCCCGCTGGCGGGGCGAGCCACCCGGCTCGAGGGTGAGCTCCTCGGGCTGGCGGGGAGTGGGAGTGGGGAGGAGCGGGTTCGCCTGCGCCTCTCCGGCGGGGACGAGGTCGAGATTCCGAGAACCGAGATCACCGGCGCAAAGATGGTCTTCGAGTGGTAGGGAGGACGCAGCGGCGCTGCCGGAGAGGAAGGAGCGTATGAACGCTGGACAGATGGTCGCCGCGCTGCGCGACTATGTCGCATCGACCAAGAGCCTCTCCAGCGACGAGGTCAACGACCTCCTCAAGGAGGGGATCCTGGCCGGCCTTGCGCGCAGCTATGGGCCGAACGTCCAAGCCGAGATCAACATCGACGAGACCACGGGCGACGTGGTGATCACGGTGCTCCGCCGGGTCGTGGAGACCGTCGAGGATCCTTCGTCCGAGATCTCCCTCGAGGAGGCCCGCTGGGACGACGAGTCCTTCGAGGTCGGTGATGTGATGGAGGTCCCGGTCGACTTCGTACAGTTCGGCCGTAACGCCGTGATGGCGGTCAAGCAGCGCATCGTGCAGCTCGTGCGCGAGGGTGAGCGCCAGCGGATCCGTGAGGAGTTCACCGACCGGGTCGGCGAGCTGCTCTCCGGCGAGGTGCAGCAGATCGAGCGCGGCAAGATCGTGGTGATGCTCAACCGCGCGCGCGATGCCGAAGCGATCATCCCCTGGAAGGAGCAGAACCCGCGCGAGCGCTTCCGCCAGGGCGACCCGATCAGAGCGGTGCTCAAGAAGGTGGAGGAGGCCCCCAAGGGGCCGCGGCTCATCCTGTCGCGCGCCGATCCGCTCTTCGTGGCCGCGCTCTTCAAGCTCGAGGTGCCCGAGATCTATCAGAGCATCGTCGAGATCCGGGAGATCGCGCGCGAGGTGGGAGGCCGCACGAAAATTGCGGTATCCAGCCGCGATGATTCCATCGATCCGGTGGGCGCGTGCGTGGGGCTCAAGGGCTCGCGTGTGCAGGCCGTGGTCTCCGAGCTGGGTGGCGAGCGCATCGACATCGTGCCCTGGCACCCGGACACCGAGGTCTTCGCGCGCCGGGCGCTCGCGCCTGCGCGGGTGGCCAAGGTGATCAGCAACCACGATCGTCAGATCATCACGGCGATCGTGGACGAAGACCAGCTCTCGCTCGCGATCGGGCGCAACGGCCAGAACGTGCGGCTCGCCTCGCAGCTGATCGGTTGGCAGATCGACCTGTACGGTTCGCGCGAGTGGCTGGAGAAGGGTGCGGACCTGTCGCTGTTCGGCAGCCGCGACGACGACCAGCTCGAGATGGCGGACTTTCCGCTGCGCGAGCTGGATCTCGAGGAAGGCACTCTGGCGGCTCTAGAAGGCGCCGGGTACAATACATTTCTTGACATCATCGACCTGGAGCGCGACGACTTCCTGCGCATTGAGGGGCTGTCGGAGCAGGAGGCTGACAAGCTCCTGACCATCATCGACGAGCTGACCGTCGTCGATGGGGATGCGCAGTCCGACGAAGGGCCACAGGCCGGTACCGACGAAGAGCCGGCCGAGGCTTCCCCTAAGGAGGCTTCGGCCGAGTCGTCGGGGGGTGTGCAGGTAAAGGCCCGTGCCACGGGTGGAGAAGGGCAGCACGAGGTCTGATCCGCTCGAGCTCCTCGGGCTCGCTCACCGGGCCGGTGCGGTCGAGCGGGGGGTCGATGCGGTCCGCCGCGCGGTCCGCGAGGGACGGGCCCGCCTGATATTGATTGCGGACGACGCGTCCGCGACGCAGTTGAAGAAGATTACGGGTCTCTTGGAGCATCGACCCGTTCCGCGACGTCGGATCGCCGATCGCGCCATATTGGGCGCCGCGGTCGGATCTCCGCCGCTTTCGGCCGTGGCGGTTACGCGGCGCGAATTCGCTGAGTCGATGCTCCGGCGTTTTGCTGACGGGGACGGGGTTCGGAGTACGGAGAGCAATGGAGAGAGTGGAGGATAGCAGTACATCATGCGGGTACTCGAGCTAGCGAAGGATCTCAAGGTCGAAACGGACGCGCTCATCCAGCTCCTGCGGGAGATGGGGATCGCGGTCCGTGGCGCGTCCGCGCAGGTGAGCGAGGCCGATCTCGCACGGGTGATCGCGCGCATGGAGCGGGGTCGCCGCGCGGGCGCCAAGGACGCGGGCGAGGCGATGCAGGCCGCGGTGGAGGACGCGGCGTCCGGCACCAAGCGGCGCCGGAGGAAGCGGGTGGAGCCCAAGGCCGAGCCGGCTCCTGAGCCCGAGACGGCAGAGGCCGAGCCTGCCTCGACAGCGGAGCCCGAGGTGCCCTCGGCCGAGGCGCCCGAAGCTCCAGCAGACCGCATGGAGGCGGAGCCCGAGCCGGCCCGGCGAGAGCCTGCCCAGACCCCTGCGCCCCGGGCGCAGGCAAAACCAGGGAGGGCCGAAAAGGCCGAAAAGACTGAGGCCAAGCCCGAGCTGACGCTCGAGTCGTTGGGCTTCGTCCCAACTCCCGCCCGCGGCGACGAGCACGAGCTTGAGCGCGCGAGCGCGGGCCGGCGTCCGGCCGCCGGCGCGGACGCCGGACGCCGCAAGCCTACGCCTGCCGCGAGCGCAGGTCCGGGCGGAACCGTGCGCATCCAGGCGGATGGCTACACTCCCGACGGCCAGAAGAAGGACCCTAAGGATAAGAAGAAGGGGAAGAAGCGCCAGCGGGTGGATCAGGGCGCGGTGGCCGAGAACATCTCGCGCGTCATGGCCGAGATCAAAGGCGGCGGGAAGAAGCGCCGCCGGAAGGGCGTCGGGCCGACCCGCGAGGAGCTTGAGCTGGCGGAGATGGAGGCCCAGGAGGAGGCCGAGCGCGAGGCCAAGACCGTTCGGGTGAACGAGTTCCTCACGGTCGCCGAGCTGGCCGAGCTCATCGATGTCTCCCCCACCGCGATCATCGGGTCTGCGTTCAAGAACCTCAGACTCATGGTCACCATCAACCAGCGGCTCGACTTCGACCAGATCGAGATGCTGCTGGACGAGTTCGGCTTCCGCGCCGTGCGGGAGGAGGAGTACGTCGGCGCCACCGCGGAGGAGGCCGAGGAGGAGGAGAGCGAGGACAAGCTCAAGCCGCGTTCTCCGGTGGTCACGGTGATGGGCCACGTCGACCACGGCAAGACCATGCTGCTCGACCGCATCCGGAAGACCAACGTGATCGCGGGGGAGGCGGGCGGCATCACGCAGCACATCGGCGCCTACCACGTGCAGCTTGAGGACGGACGCTCGCTCACCCTCCTCGACACGCCGGGGCACGCGGCCTTCACCGCGATGCGTGCGCGTGGCGCGGACGTGACGGATCTCGTGATTCTGCTCGTTGCCGTTGACGATGCGGTCATGCCGCAGACCATCGAGGCGATCAGCCATGCCCGCAATGCGGGCGTGCCCATGGTCGTCGCGATCAACAAGATCGATCTCCCCACGGCGAAGCCGGACCAGGTGCGGCAGCAGCTGCTCCAGCACGATGTGCAGGCGGAGGAGTTCGGCGGCGACGTCATGTCCGCCGAGATCTCTGCTAAGACCGGAAAGGGGATCGACGACCTGCTCGAGAAGGTGCTCCTCCAGGCCGAAATGCTCGAGCTCAAAGCAAACCCGGACCGCGAGGCCCAGGGCGCGGTGATCGAGGCAGAGCTGGACGTGGGGAAGGGACCGGTGGTGACCGTCCTCGTGCAGCGCGGAACGCTCAAGGTGGGCGACGACTTCCTGGTTGGACTCCACTCGGGGCGCGTCCGCGCGCTGCTCGACGAGCGCGGCCACAAGGTACAGAGCGCCGGCCCCGGGATCCCCGTGCAGGTGCTGGGCGCCAGTGGTGTGCCCCAGGCGGGTGATACCTTCCAGGTTATGTCCGCGGAGAAGGCGGCGGAGATGTCCGCGACCCGGCAGCGGCTGGAGCGCGAGAAAGCGATGCGCAGGAAGGAGCGCGGCATGAAGCTGGGCGACTTCTCGCGGCTGGTCGCTGAAGGCGAAGCCGTCGGGGTGCTGCCCATCATCATCAAGGGTGACGTGGATGGGTCCGTGCAGGCCGTGGCGGACGCGCTGGAGCAGCTCGGTACCCCCGAGGTGCAGGTTAACATCGTCCACCGTGCGGCCGGCGCGATCAACGAATCCGACGTCCTGCTCGCGGAGACCTCGGGCGCGATCGTCATGGGCTTCGGGGTGCGGCCGGACGCCAAGGCCCGGCATCTCGCCGAGCGTGACGGGGTCGAGATCAAGCTCTACGACGTCATCTACAAGGCCGTGGACGACGTGTACGCCACGCTCGAGGGAATGCTCTCGCCGGAGCAGAAGGAGACCTTGCTCGGCGCTGCGGAGGTGCGCGAACCGTTCCGCATCAAGGGGGTTGGGACGATCGCGGGTTGCTACGTCACCGAGGGCGTGATCGACCGCAAGGCCAAGGTGCGCGTGATCCGCGACGGCATCGTCGTTTATGATGGCGGCATCGGCTCCCTCAAGCGGTTCAAGGATGATGTGAAGGAGCTTCGCGAGGGATTCGAGTGCGGAATCGGGATCGCGAACTTCAACGACGTGAAGATCGGCGACGTGATCGAGGCCTACCACGTCGAGGCGGTGGCGCGGACGCTGGCGGGGGCGGGGGCGGGTAGGTAGGTCTCGTTTCGCTCGTTGCGTTCCGGCGCCTTCGGGGGGTCTCCCCTCAGAGGGGTCGCCTTCAGGGGCCGGGGACATCGCTCTACGGGGGGCGCTCCGCTGCGGCGCTCAGCACCTCGCTGCGCTCCGAATGCTGCGCATTCGAGAGCCCCCTCGAGCGACGCCCCCGGCCCCCTTCGGCGGTTCTAGCGCCAGCGTAAATGCCACCGCGACCCCATTTTCTTCTTTGAACCCCCCGAGGTGGGTCGGGCGCAGTGGGCTCGGTTCCACAGGAGGCGCCCATGGTGGTGGGGATGATGCGGTGGGATCTGGCGCTGCCCGGGGTGGACTCCCTCAAGGAGAAGCGCATGGTGGTGCGCTTGCTCAAGGACCGGATCCGGCATCGCTTCAAGGTCTCGGTGGCCGAAACTGCGCTCCAGGATCAGCGGACCCGTGCGCAGATCGCCGTGGCGATCGTCGCGAGCGACGGCACGCATGCGGACCGGGTCCTCGACAGGGTCGACCGGCTGGTGGCGCAGGAGAGCCGGGCGCTCGTGCTCGGGCGGCATCGCGAGTTCTACTGAACGGCCTGGCCGTTCCCGCGGATCGCCGCGGGCGGGACTGGAACCTCCGATGCGTGGTGCGGGTCTCCCGACGCGCTCTCCTTTCAGAGAATCCTGTCCAACCCCGAACGGAACCATGGCCCACCGAAGGAGCGAGCGGCTCAACAAGCAGCTCCGCCGTGAGATCTCTGACGTCCTCCGCCTCGAGGTGCGCGATCCGCGTGTGGGGCTTCCCACCGTGACGCGGGTGGAGGTCACCGCGGACCTGTCGCTGGCCCGCGTCTACGTGCGGATCGCTGGCACGGACGCGGAGCGCGAGGTCGCGCTGGAAGGTCTGGACGCGGCGACGCCGTTTGTGCGCCGCGAGCTGGGGGCGCGCGTCCGCATGCGCCGGATCCCTGAGCTCCGCTTCGAGATCGACCGCACGCTCGAGCACGCCAGCCGGATCGAGGAGCTCCTCCGCGAGGTTGGGCCGGGCACGGGCCACGCCGCAGACGCCGAGGCGATCCCGCGTGAGCGGGCGGATGACGATGAGATCGCAGAGGGCGAGAGGGGCGTCGCGGACGACGACGGAGAGGACCGGGACGGAGAATGACTGCGCTGCCCCCTGCCAGCGGCCTGCTCCGGGTGGACAAGCCGGCCGGACCCACCTCGCACGACGTGGTTGCGGTCGCCCGCCGCGCCCTCGGGACGCGCCGTATCGGGCACACCGGCACCCTCGACCCCTTAGCCACCGGGCTGCTCGTGTTGTGCGTGGGCGCGGCAACGCGCCTGGTCGAGTTCCTGACCGGTCTGCCCAAGTGCTACCGTGCGGGCGTACGGCTCGGGGTGCGCACCTCGACCGATGACCTGGAGGGGGAGGTCGTGGCGACCTCCGATGCCTGGCGAACCTTCGCGCGCGCCGACGTCGCTCGCGCGCTCGCGTCCCTCCGCGGTCGCATCCATCAGAGGCCGCCATCCTTCTCCGCCAAGAAGGTGGGCGGAGAATCGGCCCACTACCGCGCCCGCCGCGGTGAGGAGGTGACGCTCCCAGCCGTCGAGGTCGAAGTCCACGCACTCGAGCTGGTCGACTGGGCTCCTCCCCGGCTCGGGCTGGACGTGCGCTGCTCCGCGGGCACGTACGTGCGCGCGCTCGCCCGCGACCTCGGCGAGGCGCTCGGCACCGGGGCTCACCTCGAGAGCCTGCGGCGTACCGAGATCGGGCCGTTTCACGTGGACGGCGCACTCGATCTGGACGCGCTACACGATCCGGGAGCCGTCACGTGCGGCTGGATTACCCCCGCGGCCGCGCTCGCCCACCTGCCCCGGATCGAGGTGGACGCGGAGCAGGCAGCGCGGCTCGCGCACGGGCAGTCGATCCCGCTCCAGGAGACCGCTGGGCGGGCCGAGGCGGGCCCGTTCGCGGTCCTTCGCGGGGACGAGTTGATCGCGGTCGGGGAGCGGGCTGGCGATCGGCTGCGTCCGCGCAAGGTGTTCGCGGCGAGCGACGGCGCGTGAGCACTACGGCCTTCGACCCGGCGCTTCCGCCCGGGATCCCGCGCGACCAGGGAACCGTGGTGACGGTCGGCACGTTCGACGGGGTGCACCGCGGGCACTGGGAAGTGCTCCTGGAGATCCGTCGGCGCGCGCTCGCGACCGGCTACCGCAGCGTGCTCCTCACCTTCGATCCCCATCCGCTCCGGATCGTGCGACCCGGACAAGCGCCCCCCCTGCTCACCACTCCGGTCGAGAAGAAGGAGATCCTGGCCGAGAGCGGCCTCGACTACGCCGTCTTCCTCGCGTTCACTCCCGAGCTGTCGCGCTACGAGCCGCGGCGGTTCGTGACCGAGGTGCTGGTGGGACGGCTCGGCGTCCAGGAGCTGGTGATCGGCCACGACCACGGCTTCGGGCGGGGGCGCTCGGGCGATGCGGAGACGCTGCGCCAGATCGGGCAGGAGCTGGGGTTCGGGGTCGACGTCGTCCCTCCGGTGATGGTGAACGGCCAGCCAATCTCATCGAGCGCCATCCGAGCAGCTCTGCAGGCCGGCGACGCGCCCGCGGCGGCGCGCTCGCTCGGGCGGCCATACTCGGTGCGCGGGCTCGTGGTGCGCGGCGACGGGCGTGGCCGACAGCTGGGCTTCCCGACCGCGAATCTCGCGGTCGCGTCGAGCGAGAAGCTCATTCCGGCCGCCGGCATCTACGCGATACGCGGGATCACGCGCGCTGGCTCCTTCGGCGGTGCTCTTCACCTCGGCCCGCGGCCCACCTTCGTGGGCTCGCCGCCGACCATCGAGCTGCATCTGCTCGGCTTCGATGGGGACCTGTACGGGGAGGAGATCCGCGTCGACTT
>CAUZJY010000048.1:0-13989 GCA_963580305.1 Gemmatimonadales bacterium UBA6960 | reverse complement strand
CGCGATGACCACGTATCGCTCCGACCGGGAGTTCGCCCAGCGCTTCTCGGGTCCTCCCATGGTCGGCCCCCGGGGGGTCCACTTCCCGGTCGAGAGCTACATCGACCACCACGGCCAGAACTTCGCACGCCGCTTCACCCCCGCCCAGTTCCTCTGCCTGAGCCAGTCCTCGGACCTGCACTTCGTGAACGCGGAGCAGGTCCGCACCCCGGTCACGCTGGTCTCGACCGACCCGGACTTCCTCGCGCCGCGTTGGCAGATTGAGGCGCTCGCGAAGAGGATGGGCGAGCCCCACCGGCTGATCGAGGTCCACTCGCTGCACGGCCACGATGCCTTCCTCACTGACGAGGAGATCTTCTCCGGCATCGTGCGCGACTTCGTGCGGAGCTGCGGGACTTAGCCGCCCACTTCTTCCGCGACCTGCTGGGGCGTGCGCGCAGCGAGCCCCCCGAGGTCGCGGGAGGCTCCGTGCGGAAGAGTTCGTCTGCGCGAGATGCGCGCCGGAAGCCCGCGGGGACAATCGGGCGGTGACAGGAGGCCCCTCCGTCCCCAAGTTTCGATCCGGTTTACTCCATCGTCCATGATCTCGGTGCGGCGTATGAGCTCTCCCGAGGCTCCGATCCTCGTCCTCAAGTTCGGCGGCACATCGGTGGCCGATCCCACGGCCGTCCGACGGGTCGCGGGGATCGTGCGCCGCGCCACCGTGGGGGGTGGCCTGCCCGTGGTGGTCACCTCGGCGATGAGCAAGGTGACCGACGGGCTGATCGACGTGGTGCGCCGCGCGGTCGCCGGGCACGTCGACGGCGCCCGGGAGGTGCTGAACGGGCTGCTCGAGCGCCACCGCGCCGCCGCTGTGGAGCTCCTTGGGCCCACGGCGAGACACGACTTCGACGCCGCGCTCGGCGAGGTCGGCGGCAGCCTGGCCGACCTGTTGCGCGTGATGAGCCGCCATCCGGGCACCCGGCGCCAGCTGGAGGACGAGATCGTCGCGCAGGGCGAGCACCTCTCCTCCCAGCTGCTCGCGCTCGCCCTCCGGGAGGACGAGCTGCCGGCCGTGTGGGTCGACGCGCGCCAGGTGATCAAGACCGACGATCAGCATGGGCGCGCGACCCCGCTTCGTCGGGAGATCGCCGACGCCGCGGCCGAACTGCTCGAGCCGCACATCGCCGACGGGCAGATCCCGGTGCTCGGCGGTTTCATCGGCTCGACGCTCCAGGGCGCGACCACCACGCTGGGGCGCGGTGGCTCCGACTTCAGCGGCGCCCTCGTGGGCGCCGCCCTGCACGCCGCCGAGGTGCAGATCTGGACCGACGTGACCGGCTTCCTCACGGCCGATCCCCGCGTGGTCCCCGCGGCGCGCACGATTCCCAGGCTCTCCTACACGGAGGCGGCGGAGCTCGCCTACTTCGGGGCGAGGGTACTGCATCCGCGCACGATCCTCCCCGCCGTCGAGCTGGGGCTACCCGTGCGCATCTGCAACTCGCGGGAGCCGGAGGCGGCCGGCACCATGATCAGCGCTCACCGCGAGGTCTCGACCCAGGGGATCAAGGCGATCGCGCACAAGAAGGGGATCACGGTCGTGCAGGTCACCGCCGCACGCATGCTGGGCGCGTACGGTTTCCTGCGCTCGCTCTTCGAAGTGTTCGAGCGGCACCACACGTCGGTCGACAGCGTCGCGACCTCGGAGGTGAGCGTCTCGCTCACGATCGACGACGCGACCGCCCTGCCCGCGATCCTCGCCGATCTGGAGGAGCTGGGCACGGTGCACGCCGAGAGCGGCTACGCGATTGTGTGCGCGGTGGGGGAGGGGCTCCGCAGCACGCCCGGCGTCGCCGGCAAGATCTTCGGCACGCTGGCGGGGATCAACATCGTGCTGATCTCGCAGGGCGCCTCCACGACCAATCTGACGTTCGTGGTCGCCGAGAAAGAAGTAGAGGAGGTGGTCGGGCGGCTGCACGAGCGGCTCTTCGGTGCGCGCGGCTCGGGGGCCAGCGTCGCCGGGGTGCTGGGCTGAGGCGCCTCGGGGCTCCCCCGTCGCCGTCCCTCAGCGTTCGAGTACAGCCGGCCCCTATCCCCCGCAGGCCACGACCAGCCACGGGTGCCGAGCGCCCCCATCAGCACGACCGGAGCGGCGATCGCGGCCAAGTGGCCGAGGAAGTTGCGGTTGCCGAAGGTCCCGCCTGCGCGACGCCGAGGGCCGACCCGAGCACCACGGCGCTCGCGGCGCCCCCTCTCGATCAGCGCGGCTTCGCCTGCCGCTCCCCCGAGGAGCCGGAGCTCGATCCCTCCGCTCCGCTCGACGCGCTCGGCCGGCTCGAGCGCGTCGCCGATCCACCGGCTGACGGCTGGTCGTTCCTGCGCGGCGCCCGTGCGGAGCTGGGCCCTGCGCTCCCGCTCCCCTCGCGCGTGCTGCTCGACCCACCCCGGGTGTAGCCGCGCCCGCGCACCACGCGCGCGTTCTCCGCGCCCTCGCTCCGCGGGACTACGATCACCACCCCGGGGGAGTAGATGCCGCCGTACGGGGATCCGAACCCGTAAGAGCCGTAACTGTACCCGTAGCCGAAAGGCCCGTAGCCGAAGGGCCGGTACCGGGAGTAGAAGGGATCCCAGTAGCCCGGACCCGCCAGGATCGTGCGCCGCCCGTAACGGCGCGGCGTGCGTGCGTAGCCCGTCTCCTCCAGCTTCTCGATGTCGCCGTCGCGCTGGAGCGCGAAGCGCCTCGGGTACGACACTGCGATCATCACGTCGATCACGCTCTCCGGCACTCCCGCGTCGGCGAGGCGGACGAGCCGCTCGGCGTTGAGGTCGAAGGGATCGTTCAGCTCTGCTACCCAGGAGCGCACGGCCTCCGCGCCGATGGCCTGGCTCGCCTCGATCACGTCGTCCACGTCGGGTGGCGCGGCGGCCCGGACCGCGTGCGCCGTCGGTCCGCGAGACGGGGCGAGGGCGCCGAAGCCGGCGGCCTGGGCCAGCTGCGGGCGCGCGGAGCGGAAGCGACGCACCCAGCTGAGCGCCTCCCCCCCCAAGGCGGTCGTCTGGACGTCAATCCACTCGTGCGGGGAGACCATCACGATCACCCCGGTCGAGGGGCGCCGTTCGTCTCCCTCGCACGCCTGCTCGGCGCGCGTGAAGAGCCGCTGTCCGTCGAGCGAGAACTCGACGCTCCGCCATCCCTCGCACCCTTCGACGGTCACGGCGCGCGGCTGACCGTCGGCGATCAGCGTCTGCACCGCGCCCGGCCGGCCGGCCACCACCTCTACCGCCTCCACCCCGCTCGCCGCCGGGCGAATGCAGAGCAGGTCGTCCGTCTCGGGCGTCTCCTCGCTCGCGACCGCCTCCCAGCAGCCGATCCATGGCAACCAGCGGGAATCGGTCTCCTGCGCGGTCGCCGGCACGGTGGCCAGCGCCGTGACCAGGACGAGCGCGCTCCATCGCAGGATCGTCGTCATGGAAACCTCCTCAGAAGCGCAGGGACAGCCCGACCGCGAGCTGCGCCCCGGACAGATCGATGCGGTCGAAGTCCACGAAGTCGCGGCTCATCTCCGCACTCGACCAAAGGTATGTGGCCTCGGCGGTCGCGAGTAGGTGCGGCACGAGCGATGCCTCCACCCCCACCCCCGCCCGTGCCACCGGAGCCGTGCCCTCGGAGCGGTAGGTCGCGAAGAAGATGTCGCGCAGCTCCCCGTCGGCCTCGGCGTAGTCCACGAACTCCCCCTGCTGGGAGAAGTCGTAGACCAGGAATCCACCCCCCAGCACCACGTAGGGCAACCACGTGTGCGGGATCCAGGCGAAGCGGCTAACCGCTTGCCCGCGGTCCTTCAGATAGCCCTTCACGCCGACCGTCACCGGAGTGCGGGCAAACTCCGTGGTCTGCTCGATGGGGAGATCGTCGGTGCCCACCCAGCGCCGGACCTCGGAGCGAGTGTCGCTCTGGCTGTGCCCGACGTTCAGCGTTACGTCCAGCCGGTTGTGCACCCGCACGCCCAGCTCGAAGGCGAGATCGAGCGCCCGGAAGTCCTCGCGCTCGAGAGTCAGCTCGGAGGTGGTGAGCTCGAAGACCTCGCTGCCGGCCCGCGGCGCGGCCATCCCGACGCGCATCCCCAAGGTCACGCGCGGCTTGGAGAAGAGAAAATCGGGGCGCTGCGCGGCCGCCGGGGTGGCGACCAGCAGGACCAGGGGGATCAGCAGCCGCCGGACCATGAGAGACTCCGGATCTTTCGGGGGACGGAGCGCGCTGCGCGGCTCGCGGAGCCGCGCAGGCGCAACCGTCGTGCCATGTGCGAATTGCCCGTGGCTCTTGGAGTTACCCCGCTCCCGCGCGTCGGATCGCGACCGGGCAGGGACAGGGCTGTCCTACCGGGGTGACGCGCGCGCCGTCACGAACCGCACATCGGGCGATTGGGTGGGCGATCGGGTCCGGCATCGCCTCCAAGCTCACGGGTGAACGCGCGTCGGGGACGGGTCTTTGGGTCGAGCTTGGGAGGACGGGCGCCGTGGCGCGCGGCAGCGGCCGCCGCGACGTAGGTCAGCTCCTCGCCGGCGGCGACGCAGCGCAGCAGGAGGCCGCCGTGGCTCATGTCTCCGCGCTCCGCTAAGGTTTCCGGCACGGACAGCCGGGTGCCGAAGACCTCGAGCAGCGGCTCGAGGTAGAGTGGCGTGGCGAGGCTTCCGAGCAGCACCACATCGCAGGTGCCTCCGATCCGCTTGCCGAGCGCATGCGCGGTGCGCAGGAGCTCCGCGCGGCACGGGCCGTCCTCCGCCTCGATGCGTCCCGCCCCGAACTCGCGCAGGTCCGCGAGCGTCACCGGTTGGTCCTCTGGGAGGAGCCCACGCGTGGGAGTGATGACCCACACGCCCCGGTCTCGCTCCGCCGGCCGCGCGAAGCGGAGCGCATAGCGGCGCTTGCCGCGGAAGTAGAGCGAGCTGATGAACGCGTAGACCTCCCCGATCGCGACCCCGGCGGCCAGCGCCGGTACGAAGGGGGCGAAGCTCCTCCCCTCGAGGAGGGCGCGTCCCCGGATCCCGGACAGGCTCGCGGGGGAGAGCAGAAACACCCGGGGGAGCGACCCCCCCTCCGGAGCCAAGAATCGCAGAATTCAGCGGCATGGGCCCTGCTCCATCCAGGGGGTGGATAAGGATGAAAATCGCTCAAAACGCTGGTGCTGGCAGAGGGCCAAGGAGGGTGGACGCGAATGCTTCGCAGGGCTGTGTTCTTTCTGATGCTGCTGGCCGCCACCGGTCCCGTTGCGGACACCGCGGCCTCGCTCCGGCTGAGCATAATCTCCCCAGCTACGAGCTCGAGGTGTGGTGGGACGGCGAGGAGCGGATCCGGAGCTACCGGGTCACGATCGGCATGCCCCAGAACCAGACCCCCACGGGCGGCTACCGGATCACCCGCATCAAGTGGAATCCCTCCTGGACTTCGCCCTCAAGCCCCTGGGCCAGAGGAAAGAAGAAGGCTCCGCCCAGTCCGAACAATCCCATGGGCCGGGTGAAGCTGCAATTCGACGATTACCTCTACGTCCACGGGACTGCTCGCGAGGACCAGCTGGCGCGCGCGCACTCGCACGGCTGCGTCCGGATCAGCAGCGAGGACGGGAGAGTTACGCCGAGCTGCTCCGGGCGATCCGGCGCACGGTGGTGCAGCTGCTCGAGGCCTCGGCGGTCCCGCCCGAGGAGATCTGCGCGCCGGCCACGGTGGCCCAGCCGCAGGCGCGGATCGCGATCATGATCTCACCGCCCCGGGTGGGGTCGCCGCAGACCTTCGCGAAGCTGGAGTAAGGGTCTCAGCTCCCGCTGCGCCGGCGGGCTGGGGGCTGCGTGCTCCGGACCCGAGTGGTCCACCGAGGGGTATCATCTCTTCGAGTGCGTGAGTGAGGATCGCCGGCGGGCGGGGTTTTCTCCGTGCCGCCGGAGGAAAGTCCGAGCTCCACAGGGCAGGGTGCCGGGTAACACCCGGGCGCCGCGATCGCGCGGCGACGGAAAGCGCAACAGAGAGCAGACCGCCGATGGCCTCCGGTTTTCCGCGGGGCTCAGGCAAGGGTGAAACGGTGCGGTAAGAGCGCACCGGGGGTTCGGTAACGGACGCCGCATGGCAAGCCCCACCCGGAGCAAGGCCAAATAGGGGACGAGGGGTGGCCCGCCCCGTCCGAGTCCCGGGTAGGCCGCTGGAGGCCTGCGGTGACGCAGGTCCAAGAGAAATGATCCTCCCCTGCCCCTCCTCGGAGGAAGGCGGGGACAGAACTCGGCTTATTCCGCGCGCTCGTGCGGCGCCCGCGTGGCAGGTGCATGCGGGCGCCGCGCTTTTTTGTGCGTGTCGAGCCTCTTCGGGGGACCGCCGACCAGCTTGACCCGCCCGAACGGCCCCGCGAATGTTCGGGTTCTCCGGCTCGCGCTCGTAGCTCAGTTGGATAGAGCGTCGGCCTCCGGAGCCGAAGGTCACAGGTTCGAATCCTGTCGAGCGCATTGCTATAAGCCCTGTGATTCCAGTGTATTACTGGGTCACAGGGCTTTCTTCGTTGAGCCCCATTTTGCCGAAACGGTAACAGTAAACAGTAACGGACATCTAAGGCATGCCGAAGCTCTACACCAAGGGCAACTCCCGGTACTATGCGGACTTACGGGACATAGGTCTCGGGCAGCACGCCCTGAGTCCCCCCGGTGCCTCCAGGGCGACTCAGGACGAGGCCGAAGCCCATGTTCTCATGGGCAAGTTGATCGAGCGTCTTCGGAGGGAGGGGCCACCCGTGCCGCGCCCCGAGGACTCCATTGGAGAGGCTGTAACCGCCTTCCTCCGACGCAACCCTGGAGATGTCACGGAGGGATGGCTCAGAGAACACCAGCACAAGCTTGGCCGAGCGCGTCAGTGGTTCGGCGAGGACCGTCCCTTGGCCACGATCAAGCCGAAGGATGTGCGTGCGTGGTGGGAACACCTCGAATCCGAGGGACTCTCTAGTGGCACCATTCACCACCATCTCAATGCGCTCTCATCTCTATACCGCTTCGCTATCCAGGAGGAGCTTGTCCCGTCGTCGTACAATCCCGTGGCGATGCTCTATCGCAAGCTGTCAGCGTCGAACGGGCGTGTACAGACGAAGCAAGCGCGGTTTCTGGAGATCGATGAGGCAGCGTGCTTGCTCGAGGCAACAAGGACTCTAGAGCGGTCTAGACGGAGGTGGCTGCTAGACGATCTCCACGAGATCATAGCGACATTTCTGCTCACCGGAGGACGCAAAGCTGAGGTGCTGGGTGTCCTTGTCGGGGATGTGAACCTTATCCCGAAGCTGAGCCGAGATGGCCGATAGGATCTGGACCGTCGAGGGGACCGGGGCGAACCCTATTGTGGCCGTGGCCATCCATAACGGACACTCCATGAGGGAGGAACTTGCGGCTCTGTGCGCTGTGAGTGAATCCGATCGCCTGCGTGAGGAGGATCCCTATACTCATCGATGGACTCAGGTCGCCGCGACCCGCGTCGTCGGGCTGCGCTCCCGATTCGAAGTGGACCTCAACCGACCCAGGGATGGGTCCGTCTACATCGGTCCTGAAGACGCTTGGGGAATGCAGGTCTGGAAAGAGCGCCCTGGAGCCGCCATCCTCGCTCGATCCTTGGCCGAGCACGATGCCTTCTACCAGGAAATGGAGCGTATCCTGCGCGACGTCGTGAATACGTCGGTCGGTTCGTTGTCCTTGACCTGCACACCTACAACCACCGCCGCGCTGGACCGGACGGCCCCCCGGCCAATCCTGCGGAAAATCCCGAAGTGAACCTGGGAACAGGGACGATGGACCCACGCTGGCATCCGTTGGCGGACCGGTTCATGTCAGAGCTCAGAGGCTTCGACTTCCTTGGTAGGCACCTCGACGTAAGGGAAAATGTGAAGTTCCGCGGAGGACACCTGTCCGGATGGATCCACGAGACGTTCCCCGATTCCGGGTGCGCGTTGGCTGTGGAGATCAAGAAATTCTTCATGGACGAATGGACGGGCGACGCCGACGAGGAGCAGACAGAAACGCTGGAGGGCGGTTATGTGAGTCCACGTCTGGAACTCCACTTCCGAGCTGAAGCGTTAGATACGCAGAGCCAGCATGAGCGACCCGAGGGAAGGCTTCGTTTGATGTGGTCACCTGCTGATGGAAAGCTGATTTTCGAGGCTGAGGAGGTATCAAAGAAGGGCACGTTTCCGACTTACGGACCCACTCCTTTCGGGGTCCACGAACTCACCGCAGATATGGTCTAGGACAGCATCGTGAACCTCGTCAAACGCACATTGGCGCAGTCGTGACCGTTGGTGCAATCCTTCGTTCGTCCTCGCTGCCCAGCCTGCCACCGCACTGTCTCGGATGTCCACTTGGAAAGGAGCCAACCATGACACGTGTTCCGATTCTTGTATTGATACTAGGCTCTCTGGCGTTGGGAGCATGTGGGGCCGACGATGGGGGCGCTGACGCTTTGCCCGCGCTGAGCCAAGAAACTGCTGTCGGAGAAGCCACATATACGGACATCAGTGTTGCCGAGCTGCAAACGATGCTCGCGAGCAAGGACTTCCCTCTGGTGAATGTTCACGTTCCTTTTGAAGGCGATCTTCCTGAGACAGACTTCTCTATTCCGTTCGATGACATCGCCAATCAGCGTGACCGACTTCCTGCTGACAGGAACGCTAAGATCGTCCTGTATTGCAGGAGTGGGTCGATGAGTGTCGAGGCTGCGCAAACCCTCGCAAGACTTGGCTATACGAACGTGCGCAACCTTGCTGGTGGCTTCAGAGCCTGGCAGGAAGCGGGCCTTCCGATGGAGGGCGGATAGGGTCGTCAGCACTACGTGCCGAGTCCCGCCGAGATCCTCCGCCGGATGGCGCGAGAGGCGCTTCCCATGGAGACGACGGCGGTTCCGGTCCCGAGGCCGCTGCACCGGGTCGGCTGACGGGGATCCGGCGCCCAAGCTGCTTGGAGAGACTGCGACCGACCCTCCTACCTTTCGCGGCGTTTTTCGGCCCCGATCTCCTCGCTCCCGCGCGCACATGACCGACCCCGCCACCCCCACCGCCTTCCATGCTCCTCCCCGGCTTCCCCGCGGCTTCCGCTGTGCCGCCCTGAACTGCGGGATCAAGCCCGAAGGGAAGGATCTCTCCCTCTTCGCCTCGGAGGCACCTGGAGCGGCCGCGGGGGTGTTCACGCGCAACCTGATCCCGGGAGCGCCGGTCGTGGTGGGACGCGAGCTGCTCCGGGCGGGGCGGCTCCAGGCGATCGTCGTGAACAGCCGGGTGAGCAATGTCAGCACGGGGGAAGAGGGGATCCGCAACGCGCGCCGCATGGGAGCGACCGCCGCGGCCGCGCTGGGGATCGCGCCCGAGCTAGTGCTGATGAGCTCCACCGGCGTGATCGGAGTGCCTCTGCCGATCGAACGGATCGAGGCGGCGATGGGCCGGCTCGCGGCCGCGCTCCAGGACGACCCTCTGGTCGGCGCGGAAGGGATCATGACGACCGACACCCACCCCAAGGCGCTCTCGCTCTCGGTCGGGGAGGCCGTGATCACCGTAGTCGCCAAAGGCTCCGGGATGATCGAGCCCAGCATGGCCACTATGCTCTGCTATGTTCTGACCGACGCGCGCCTCGACCGCGAGGTGCTGGATGGAGCCCTCCGCCGGAGCGTGGACGACAGCTTGAACATGATCTCGGTGGACAGCGACACGTCCACCTCGGACAGCTGCGTCGCCATCGCCAACGGCCGGAGCGGTCCCATCGACGACGCCGCGTTCGAGGCCGGGCTCCGGACCGCGCTCACGCGGATGGCCGAGACGCTCGCGCGGGACGGGGAGGGGGCGAGCCGGCTGCTCCGAGTTACCGTGCGCGGTGCCGCCGATCGTGCCGAGGCGCGCACAGTCGCCAAATCGCTCGTCAACTCGCCGCTCGTGAAGACGATGGTGTACGGTGGGGACCCGAACATCGGCCGGATCCTGATGGCGGTCGGGAAGTGCTTCGACTGTCGGATCGAGCCCGACCGGTTGGTCGCGGAGATCGGAGGCGTGACGGTCTTCCGGGACGGAGGGCGGACCGCGTTCGAGGAGGGATACGTCCGGGAGCTCCTGGGCCGAGACCCCGTCGACGTGGCCGTGGATCTCGGAGTCGGAACGGGGGAGGCGCGCGCCTGGGGATGCGACCTGACCCCCGGCTATATCGCCGAGAACGCGGCCTACTATTCGAGCTGAAAGGCCCGCGACGGCCCGCCGGTGGGCGACGCGGGCATCGGCCGCGCGAGCGCCGGCTGGAATGTTGGAGGGGGGCCATCGTACGTAACCGGTCGCGGCGGGCACCCCCGGAGAGGGCTCCGGGTAACCGGCCGCCGGGGCCCATGCCCTGAGCCGCGACTTCCACAGCACCCTCCGGGGAACGAAGACACTATGAGACCCACTCAGGGAATCACCAGCGCACTGCTTCTCGCCTTGAGCGCCGCCGCCTGTGGCGGCGGAGGAGAAGCTCCCGATGCCGAGATCGGAGCTCCCGAGACCGGAGCGCCGGGCGCGCCCGGCCCAGGGGTTCCTGGCGGAGTCGGGACCGCAGACTGGATCCAGATCGACAGCGCGGCCAACACCGTGACGCTCGACATCGTCGCCGGCGAGGACGCCACCAACAACAACTGGAACTTCAACGGTCACGCCGGCGGGAACTTTACCGTGGAAGTTCCCCGGGGCGCGACCGTCACGATCAACTTCTCGAACAACGACGCCAACATGGGCCACAGCATCGGGGTCGCGAACCGGCCCGCGGGGCCGTGGCCGGCCACTCCGGATCCCACGCCAGTGTTCGATGGCGCGATCTCGTCGAACCCGGCCTCGATGACCGGGTCGACGATGGCTGGGGAGAGCGAGACGATCACCTTCACCGCCGATACGGCCGGCGAGTACGCGCTGGTCTGCTACGTGCCCGGCCACGCGACTGCCGGCATGTGGATCAACTTCAACGTGGTCGGAGGCGGTGGGCCGTCGGCGACACCACCGTCGATCCGCTCACCGGCCTGGTGAGCGCGCCTCTGCGCGCCGGATGGAGCCAGGTGGTCCGCGTGCACCGGGACGGCTGGCTCATCGCCCGGGCTCCGCTCGCACGCGACGTGCTCGAGGCGCTGGTCGAGCGCGCCGGTACCCGCTGAGGACGCACCCCGGTTACCGGTGGCTGGTCGTCTCGCCCGGCGCGCCGTGAGCCTGCTCGTGCCGCTGCTCGCGGTGTGGGTGGTCTGGGCGCTCGTGCTCTTCGTCGCGCAGCGCCGGATGATCTTCCCGGGCCGCACAGCGGAGCCCCTCTCCGCTGGGGAGGTGCTGTCCGGGGCGCGGCTCCACCGGATCGAGCTGCCGGGGGCCGAGGTTGAGGCTTGGTGGCTTCCGCCCGTGCCGCCGTCCGGTCGCCCGACCGGACCCGCGCCCGCGGTGCTCTTCACGCACGGGAACATGGAGCTGGTCGACGAATGGGTCGGTTCCTTCGAACCGCTTCGGCGGGCGGGCGCGGGCGTGTTGCTGCTCGAGTATCCCGGCTACGGCCGCTCGACGGGGATCGCGACGGAATCCTCCGTCACCGCCGCCGCGGAGGCCGCGTACGACCTGCTCCGGTCGCTCACCGATGAGGTCGATCCCCACCGGATCGTCGCGTTCGGCCGCTCGGTGGGGGGCGGCCCGGCGTGCGCGCTCGCGCGGCAGCGGCCGCTCGCGGCGCTCGTGCTGAGCGCGAGCTTCACCAGCGTGGGCGCCTACGCGCGCCGCTACCTGCTCCCGTCCCTTCTGGTGCGCCACTCCTTCGACAACGAGGGCGCAGTGCGCGCCTTCCGCGGTCCGGTGCTCGTGCAGCACGGCACGCGCGACCGCACCATTCCATTCGCGCATGGCGAGCGGCTCGCCGCGGCCGCCGCGGACGGCCGGCTCATCCGCTACGAGTGCGGTCACAATGACTGTCCCTGGGGTCCCATGCTCGAGGACGTGATCGCCTTCCTGCGCGAGCGGGGGATCCTCCGAACAGTCTGATCAGCACCTCTCCGCGCAGGGTTGGCATACCGGTTGCTCGGTCTGCGCCTGGGGGCCGCACTTCCGTCCGGGCGTGCTGTCCGGTCTGCGTGCGTCCCACCCTGCACCGGAGGTCACATGGCGCTAATCCCGCTCTCGAAGGCCGACCCCTCTCATCTCCACCCTGACACTTTCGACGGACGCGGCTGGGAGGTGCGCAGCGAGGCGGACGACGACAAGGTCGGAACCGTGGACGACGTCCTGATGGATGCGTCCGGCATGCCGCATCTGCTCGACGTGGACCTGGGCGTCTTCAAGAAGCACGTCCTGGTTCCTCTCGGACAGCCGGGACGGGGACCCCGGGAGAGCCCACCGCGTCACCGCGGGTGCCCTAATGGCGGCCCAGGAGGTAACTGCCTGGCTCCGGGAGAAGAAGCCCGGCGCGATCGTGCACGATCGTGGTCCGGATCGGGACGACGTGTAGGTCGGGCAGGTGGTCTACCTGACCCCGCTCGAGGTGGCGCGCGAGCCCGGTATCTGGACGTAGTCTCTGGACGTAGTCTCTGGACACGAACCCTGCGGATCCCCGGGGGGCGGAGAGTGTGATACTTTGGAGCCGCTCCCTCCCTAAACCTCCCCTCCGCCGGGGACTCCGGCATGACGCGACGCCTGCTGGCCGCGGCCATCCTCACGGTGCCCGCGCTGCTCTCCGCCGCCCCGCTCGCCGCCCAGGCGCCACTGGCGTCCTCCCCCGAGGCGGCCGGGCGCGCCGCCGCGACGATCACGATCCAGGACGTGCAGCACCGCATCGGCGTGCTCGCGCACGACTCCATGCGGGGTCGCGATACGCCGAGCCCCGAGCTCGAGGAGACCGCGCGTTGGATCGCTGGCGAGTTCGAGCGGTTCGGGCTCGAGCCCGGGGGGGACGGGGGGACGTTCCTCCAGCGCTACCCGATCCGCCGCGTGGCCCTGAACCCGGGCACGTCGGGGGCACGCTTCGGCCGGCGCGATCTACGCTACGGGACCGACTTCGGGCCGGCGCTCTCGCTCCTTCCGCCGGCCGAGAGCCTCACCGGCTCGCTCGTGGTCGTGAGCGGGTCGGCCGCCGCGGAGGAGACGCTCGCGGACGTCTCCTTGACCGGGCGGCACGTGTTGATCGTGCCCGCGCTCGGTCTCGACCAGCGCGATCCCGAGGTGCGGACCGTGCTGCGCGCGGTGCTCGCAAAGGATCCGCTGGGAGTCTGGATTCCGGTGGAGCAGCCGAACCGCGAGTGGGCCGCGAGGGTGAACGCGGAGCTGCGGCGCCAGCATCTGCATGTCGGCGAGCCCACCACGCTGCCCGTCTTCGTCGTGCGCGACGCCTCCATCACCCCCTCACTGCGCGCGGTCGGGCTCGACCTGCTGGAGCTGCGCGAGCGTGCGGATCGGGATATGGAGCGCTACGACGTCCCGTCCGTGCTGGTCTCGGTTACCACCGCGTGGAACTTCATCAGCGACCAGTCCGCGCCGAACGTCGTGGGCGTGCTCGAGGGAAGCGATCCGGAGCTGAAGGGGGAATACGTCGTCTTCAGCGCGCACATGGACCACTTGGGGGCGGGGGAGCCCGACCTTTGGGGGGACAGCATCTACAACGGGGCGGACGACGACGCGTCTGGCACCGCGACCGTGATCGAGCTGGCCGAGGCGTTCGCGTCGCTCCAGCCCCGTCCGCGCCGCTCGATGATCTTCCTGACCGTGAGCGGAGAGGAGCACGGCCTTTGGGGGAGCGGCTATTTCGCCGAGCATCCGCCGGTTCCCGTGGAACGGATGGTCGCGAACCTGAACATCGACATGGTAGGGCGGAACTGGACCGACACGATCGTCGCAATCGGCAAGGAGCACTCGGATCTGGGCGAGGCGCTCGCGGCGGTGAACGCCGAGCACCCGGAGCTCGGCATGACGGCGATCGACGATCCGTGGCCGGAGGAGAGGTTCTACATGCGCTCTGACCACTACAACTTCG
>CAUZJY010000047.1:0-14064 GCA_963580305.1 Gemmatimonadales bacterium UBA6960 | reverse complement strand
ACGATCCCCTGCTCCTTCGTGCCAATGTCGTAGAACGTGATACCGAACTCCTTCACGTTCCGGCGCAGGGTCTCGATCTGGGTACGCGCGCTCTGATCCACGATCGGTAGCGACCGGTTGATGGTGGGCACGTTGTGGTCCACGGTCGCGATCGTGCGCTCCGGCGAGCGGAGCTTCCGCCCCGCCAGGCGCAGCCCCTCGAACGCCTGGGGCGAGGTCACCTCGTGCACCAGGTGCAGATCGATATAGAGCAGAGTGGGCCCGCCCGGCTCCTGCCGGACCGTGTGCGCCTCCCAGAGCTTCTCGAAAAGCGTCCTCGCCATCGGATCCTTCGACTCCTCAGGTCGTCGCGCCCAGCGCCGCTGAGGCCACCCGCTCGGCATACTTGGCCATCACGCCGCGCTGGAAGCGCGGTTTGGGCGCCTTCCATTTCTTGAGCCGCCTCGCGAACTCCTTCTTCGACAGCTCGACGTCGAGCTTGCGCCTCTTGACGTCGATGGTGATTACGTCACCGTCCCGGAGCACCGCGATCGGTCCGCCCACCGCGGCCTCGGGCGCCACGTGGCCCACCATCATGCCCCGGGTAGCGCCGCTGAAGCGCCCATCCGTCAGGAGCGCGACCTGCTCGCCCAGCCCCGCGCCGGCCAGCGCCGCCGTGACGCCGAGCATCTCGCGCATCCCCGGTCCGCCCACCGGTCCCTCGTAGCGGATTACCACCACGTCGCCCTTCTCGATCCTACCCTTTTGCACCGCCGCGAATGCGTCCTCCTCGCGCTCAAAGACGCGCGCCGGTCCCTGGTGGACGAGCTTCCCCGTGCCCGCCACCTTCAGCACCGATCCTTCCGGCGCCAGGTTCCCCTTGAGAATCACGAGCCCGCCCTGCGGCTTGAGCGGATGCTCCACACGCGAGATCACCTGCTGGCCGAAGCGCTCGCGCGCGGAGCTCACCTCCTCCGCGATCGTGCGTCCGGTCACGGTCATCGCGTCGCCGTCGATCAGCCCGGCGTCCAGCAGGCGCCTCATCACTAGCGCGGTGCCCCCGGCCTCGTGCATGTCCGGAGCGACGAAGCGGCCCGCCGGCTTGAGGTCGGCGAGCAGCGGGATCTTCCGCCCGATCCGGTCGAAGTCCGCCAGCGAGAGCCTGATCCGCGCCTCAGCCGCAACCGCGAGCAGGTGGAGCACCGCGTTGGTCGAGCCCCCAGTCGCGTTCACGCACGCGATCGCGTTCCTGAACGACGACTTTCGCAGCCACTTCGAGGGCCTGAGATCGGCCTGCACCGCGGCCATCGCGGCGCGCCCAGCCTGCTTCGCCACCTCGCGGCGCTCCGGGGAGAGCGCGGGCGGGCCCGCCGAGCCCATCACGCTGATCCCCAGCGCCTCGAAGGCGGTCGCCATCGTATTCGCGGTGAACTGCCCCCCGCACGCGCCAGCGCCCGGGCAGGCGGCGCGCTCGATCTCGCCCAGATCCCGCTCGGTGATGCGGCCAGCCGCGTGCGCACCGACCGCCTCGAACACCTCCTGGATCGTGATGTCCCGGCCCCGGTAGTGCCCGGCCGCGATCGAGCCGCCGTAGAGCATGACGCACGGCCGGTCGCGCCGAATCATGCCCATCACAGTGCCCGGGATCGTCTTGTCGCAACCTGAGAGCGCGACCAGCCCGTCGAACTGGTAGCCGATCGTCATCAGCTCGACCGAGTCGGCCACCACTTCGCGGGAGACGAGCGACGCCTTCATCCCGGGGGTGCCCATCGTGATCCCGTCCGAGACGACCACGCTGTTGAACTCGAGCGGCGTGCCCCCGGCCTCGCGCACCCCCTCCTTCACCCACTCGGCGACTTGGCGGAGGTGCACGTTGCAGGGCGTGGTCTCGGACCAGGTGTTGGCGATCCCGATGAGGGGGCGCTCGAAGTCCTCGTCTTTGAGCCCGACCGCGCGGAGCATCGCGCGCGCGGGCGCACGGTCCGGACCCTCGAGCACGGTGCGGCTGGGAAGCCACAGCTGCTTGAGTTTGCCTTTGCTGTTCGCCTTCGGTTTCGATTTCGTGCTGCCCGCTCCAGTACGCTTCGGAGCGGTCACGCACCCACTCCGGCGCGATTGGGCTTGGCGCCCCCCGCGGAACTCATCGCCGTCGTGAGCCAGCCGTGCCGGTCGGGGTGCTCGCCCTTCACGATCGCGAGGAAACGCTCCTGGATCTGCCCGGTGATCGGGCCGCGCTTGCCGCTGCCGACCTGCCAGTGATCGACGGAGCGCACCGGGGTGACCTCGGACGCGGTCCCGCAGAAGAAGATCTCGTCCGCGACGTAGAGGAACTCACGCGGGATGTGCGCCTCCTTCACCGGGATGCCCATATCGTCGGCGAGTGTGAGGATCGAGTCGCGCGTGATTCCGTGCAGGAAGGACGCATCCACCGACGGCGTGTAGAGCGTGCCGTTCTTCACGAGAAAGATGTTCTGGCCGCTCCCCTCGCTCACCAGCCCATCCACCGAGAGCGCGATCGCCTCGTCGTAGCCGTGGCGCTTCGCCTCCAACTTCATGAGCTGGCTGTTCAGGTAGTTACCGCCCGCCTTGGCCATGTTCGGGTGCGTGTTGGGCGCGGAACGGAACCAGCTCGTCACGCCCGCGTCCACTCCCTTCTCGAGCGCCTCCGGGCCTAGATACGCGCCCCACCTCCACACGATGACGAAGACGTGAATGGGGCTGTTCACGGGGTCGATCCCGGCCGCGCCCAGGCCGCGCAGCACGATCGGGCGCACGTAGGCACCCTCGAGCCCGTTGCGCTCGATCAGGTCGGTGGTCGCGGCGTGCAGCTCGTCGTCCGTCCAGGGATACTCCATCCGGTAGATGGCCGACGACTCCCGCAGCCGCTGCATGTGCTCCGCCCAGCGGAAGTACATGCGCCCCTGCTTGGTGACGTACGTGCGCATCCCCTCGAACACCGAGCTGCCGTAGTGGACCACGTGGCTCATCACGTGGAGGGTCGCGTCCTGCCAGCGCACGACCTTCCCGTCCGCCCAGATCCACTCGGTGGCTGGGAACGCAGCGCTCATGTACTGCCCCCCATCCACGCCATCTGGCCCCGCAGCTCGGCGCCGACCTTCTCGACCGGGTGCTCGCTCTGCTCGCAGCGCATGTTCTCGAACTGCTTGAAGCCGGCGCCGGCCTCGCCGATCCAACGGCGCGCGAAGGCGCCTGACTGGATGTCCGCGAGCACCTCCTGCATGGCGGCGCGGCTGGCCTCGCCGATGACGTGGTTGCCCGCGCAATAGTCGCCGAACTCCGCGGTGTCGGAAACGCCCCTGCGCATGCCGTTGAGCCCGCCCTCGTAGATCAGGTCCACGATCAGCTTCATCTCGTGGACGCACTCGTAGTAGGCGAGCTCGGGCTGGTAGCCGGCGGCCACCAGCGTCTCGAAGCCCGCCTTCATCAGCTCGCTCACGCCGCCGCACAGCACGGCCTGCTCCCCGAACAGGTCCGTCTCCGTCTCCTCCTTGAAGTTCGTGCGGATCACCTTGGCGCGTGTGCCGCCGATCGCCTCCGCGTAGGCGAGCGCGGTGTCCCAGGCGTGGCCGGAGGCGTCCTGGTGCACGGCCATCAGGCAGGGCACGCCCCGCCCGATCGTGTACTCGCGGCGGACCAGCTTACCAGGACCTTTGGGCGCGACCATGATCGCGTCCACGTCCTCGGGGGGCTGGATCTGCGCGAAGTGGATGTTGAAGCCGTGCGCGAAGAGCAGGGTCTTGCTGCCGTCGAGGTGCAACGCGATGTCCTCGTCGTAGACCTTCTTTTGGGCGGTGTCGGGGATCAGGATCGCGATCAGCCCCGCCTCCTTCGCGGCCTCGGCCGGGGTGGCAGCCCTGAGCCCGGCCGCCTCGGCCTTGGCGCGCTGGGGGCTCCCCTCGCGCAGCCCCACCACCACGTCCACCCCGGAATCCTTGAGGTTCTGCGCGTGCGCGTGGCCCTGGCTCCCGTACCCGATGATCGCCACAGGCCTGGACCGGAGCCGCTCGCGCGCCGCATCGGACGGAAGGGCCTGCTCGATCTGCTTCTGCTCGCTCACGACGATCTCCTGGGGTATCGGGTTCGGGTTGGTTGTCGAAGGTCGATCAGCGCGCGGCGGGCGGGACTCCGGCCACGCGCACCTGCTTGACGTCCACCAGCGCGCCCAGCTCCGCGATCCAGCGGTCCGGGATCGCCGCCTCCGGCGCGGCGCGGAAGACCAGCACCAGGTGGTCGTCGCTCCGGGCGAGCGAGTGGATCTTGAGCGTCATCCCGCGGCGCCGCACCGTGCCCAGCGTGCGCTCGAGCGCGTCCAGCCGGTCGGCGACCACCAGCGTGAGCTCGGGCCCCTGCTGCGCTCCGGCCACGGACTCGCTCTCCGCGCCCTGCCGCGGCTCGTTCGCCGGACCGCCGCCGTTCTTCGAGGCTCGGCTCCCGTTGGGCGCACTCATGGCGCCACCTTCTCGCCTGGGGCCCGCATCCACATCTCGTTCAGGGCTGCGCCAGCCGGAACCATGGGGTACACCTCGTCGTCGGCCGGGATGCGCAGGTCGAGTAGCACCGGACCCGGCCAGGTCGCCGCACGGTCCAGGGCCTGATCGAGATCGCCCGCCTTGTCGATCGTCTCCGCCTGGATGCGATACGCGGTCGCCAGCGCGGCGAAGTCGGGGGCCCCCAGATCGCTCGCCACCCGGCGCCCGCCGTGGATGCGCATCTGCCACTGGCGCACCATGCCGAGGGCGCCGTTGTTCATGATCGCGATGCGGACGCGCAGCCCCTCCTGCACGACGGTGGCCAGCTCCTGCGAGGTCATCTGGAAACCGCCGTCGCCGATCACGGCCCACACCGGCCGGCCCGGCTGGGCGATCTGCGCGCCCAGCGCGGCGGGAAGCGCGTAGCCCATCGTGCCCAGCCCCCCCGAGGTCAGGTGCGTCCCGGGCTCGGCGTCCGCCACCTCCTGCGCGACCCACATCTGGTGCTGACCCACGTCGGTGACCAAGATCGCGTGGTCGCGTCGCACCACGCGCGCGATCGCGCGCGAGACCAGGCGACCCGACAGCGGACCCTCAGCGGTGCGCGCGTCCATCGGCGGATCGGGCTCGGCGCACTCCCGGCTCCACTCGTGGATTCTCTGCCACCACTCGCCGAGCACGCGGTAGCCGTCACAGGCTCCGCGCACGAACGCCGGCAGCGTGTCGCGCAGGTCGCCCAGGATGGCCACGTCCGTGCGGATCGTGCGGCCGTGCGCGCGCGGGTCGATGTCGAAGTGGATGATTCCAGCGTCCGGCGCGAACTTGCTCGTATTGCCGGTCACGCGGTCGTCGAAGCGGCTCCCGATGCCGATCACCAGGTCGGACGCGGAGATGGTGTGGTTGGCGCGCTCGGTGCCGTGCATCCCCGGCATGCCGACGCACTGCGGGTGCATGGTCGGGAACGCGTCCAGCCCGAGCAGCGTGGTCACCACCGGCAGGTTGGTCGCCTCGGCGAGCTCCTTGATCTGGTCGGTGGTCATCGACGAGATCACCCCCCGCCCCACCATCAGCACCGGACGCTCGGCCGCGCGCAGCCGCGCCAGAGCCGCCGCCACGGCCGCGTCCGCGGTGGTCGGCCTGCCGTCCACCCACGAGCTCGCGAAGCGCTCCTTCTCCAGCTCCTCCTTGCTCGGCTCCCGCTGCCCATATCCGGCCAGCTCCGCCGGCACGTCCGCCTCGGCGACCTGCACGTCCTTGGGGATGTCGATCAGCACCGGGCCCGGCCGACCCGACCTGGCGAGCCGGAACGTCTCGGTCACCACCGCCGGGATGTCCTTGGCGCTCTGGACCGCGAAGCCGTGCTTGGTTACCGGCATCATAATTCCGAGCGTGTCACACTCCTGGAACGCGTCGGTCCCGATCAGATGGCTCGGCACCTGGCCGGTGATCGCCACCACGGGAACGCCGTCCATCAGCGAGGTCGCGAGCCCGCTGACCAGGTTGGTCGCACCCGGGCCGCTGGTCGCGACGCACACCCCCACGTCACCCGAGGCGCGCGCGTAGCCGTCCGCCGCATGGGCAGCCCCCTGCTCGTGCCGGCACAGCACGTGGCGGGGTCCGGACGCGCCGTGGAGCGCGTCGTAGAAGGGGAGGATCGCGCCTCCCGGATGCCCGAACATCACGCGCGTGCCCGCCTCCAGCAGCGCGCGCCGGAGCAGCTCGGCGCCAGACGCACGCTCGGGTGCTCGCCCGGCACTCATCGGGCACCTCCTGCCATCACAGAGGGCTCGTGCGCGCCCGCCTCCAGCCGCTCGAGCACCGCCTCCGTGAACGCGCTGGTACCGACCGGCTCCTTCCCCGCCAGCCTCAGGTCCACCGTGCGGATTCCGTCGGCGAGGACGGCCTCGTACGCCCGCTCGATCCGCCGCGCCGCGTCCTCCATGCGGAAGGTGTGGCGCAGCATGAGCACCACCGAGTCGATCGCGCCGAGCGGGTTGGCGACCCCCCTGCCCGCGATGTCGGGCGCGGAGCCGTGCACCGGCTCGTACAGGTCGGTCCCGTCGCCCAGGCTCGCGGAGCCCAGTGCGCCGAGCGAACCGACCAGCGCACCCGCCTGATCGGAGAGGATGTCACCGAAGAGGTTCTCGGTGAGCAGCACGTCGAAGCGCGTCGGATTCAGCACGAGCTCCATCGCGGCACGGTCCACCAGCATGTGGTCCACCTCGATTCCCTCCCCCTCTTCGGCCGCCGTCTCATTGACGACGCGCCGCCAAAGGCGTGAAACCTCCAGTACGTTGGCCTTGTCCACCGAGGTCACCCGGCCGCGCCGACCGCGCGCGAGCGCCAGCGCGAGGCGCGCCATGCGCCGGACCTCGTCCTCGCTGTAGACCATCGTGTTGAATGCCCTGCCGCCCTCGTCGCCGCGCGGCTCCCCGTAGTAGAGCCCGCCGCCCAGCTCGCGCAGGATCATCACGTCGGTCCCGCGCACGCGCTCCGGACGGAGCGCCGAGACGTCCACGAGCGTCGGCGGCACGCGCACCGGGCGCAGGTTCGCCCAGCAGTCGAGCGCCTTGCGGAGCGCGAGCAGCCCGGTCTCAGGGAGCCGCTCGCGGGGCTGGCCGGCGGCGGCGGGGTGACCCACGGCGCCCAGGAAGACGGCGTCCGCCGCCAGGCAGGCGCTGAGCGTCGCCTCGGGGAGCGGCCCCCCCTCCTGTACGACCGCCGTCCAACCGACCGGCTGCTCGTTCAGCTCTAGGGCGACCCCTGCGTCCCGCACTGCGACGCGGAGCACCTGCATCGCGGCCGCGGTGACCTCGGGGCCGACCCCGTCGCCCCCGAGCACCGCCACGTGCAGCGCGGACTTCCGCTCGGCGCGACGCTCGTCGCCCCAGCCCCCGTCGCTCAGACGGCCCACAGGTCCATCCTCGCGAACGACCTGGCCTCGAGCGAGCGAGCGTGGTCCGCCTTGTCGAGCGCGTTCAGGAGCGCGCGCGCGGCCGCGTCCACGATGTCCGTCGAGGCGGCGCGCCCACTGAACTCGTTCCCGCCCACGCGCACCGACAGGTGCACCTCGCCGACCGCGTCCTTGCCGCCGCCGGCCGCCTGGATCGTGAACTCCTCGAGCTGCATCTCCCAGGGCGCCAGCTCGCCGATCGCGGCGAAGGTCGCGTCGATCGGACCGTCGCCGATCGCGCTCGCCTCGCGCACGGGTCCGTCGTTGTGCGAGATGCGTACTACAGCCTCCGAGGGGCTCCGCCCGCACCGCACCTCGAGGTATTCGAGCTTGAAGGCGCGCGGAGCGTCCTCCATGGTGCCCTCGTAGTAGATCGCGAGCAGATCCTCGTCGTGAACCACCTTCTTCCGGTCCGCCAGCAGGATGAAGAGTTCGTATGCCTTGTCCAGCTCGGCGCTGGAGAGATCGTAGCCCAGCTCGGCGTAGCGGCGAGCGAGCGCGTGCCTGCCCGAGTGCTTGCCCAGCACGAGGCGTGTGCCACGCGCGCCCACCATCTCGGGCGTCATGATCTCGTAGGTGCGCCGATCCTTGATCAGCCCGTCCTGATGGATGCCGGCCTCGTGCGCGAACGCGTTCGCCCCCACGATCGCCTTGTTCGGCTGGGGCCGGATTCCGGTCACGTGCGCGAGCATCTCGCTCGCCGGGCAGAGCCGCTCCGTGACGATGCCCGTGTAGAAGCGGTCGTAGTAGCGCGGCAGCACGCGCAGTGCCATCACGATCTCCTCGAGCGACGCGTTGCCAGCGCGCTCGCCGATCCCATTCACGGTGCACTCGACCTGGCGCGCGCCGTTCTCGACCCCGGTGAGCGAGTTGGCGACCGCGAGCCCGAGGTCGTCGTGGCAGTGCATCGAGAGCACGACCTGGTCGATGCCCTTCACGTTCGCCGTCACGGCCTGGAGCATGTGCTCGATGTCGGCGGGGTGTGCGTAGCCCACGGTGTCGGGGAGGTTGATCATCTTCGCCCCGGCATCGATCGCGACTTGCACGGCCTTGCACAGGAAGTCGAGCTCTGTGCGGGTCGCGTCCTCGCAGCTGAACTCGACGTCCTCGATCTGCCGGCACGCGCGCGTGACCGCGTTGTCGATGCGGCGGAGTGCCTCGTCCCGGTTGATCTTGAGCTTGCGCTCGAGGTGCAGGTCCGAGGTAGCGAGGAAGGTGTGGATGCGCGGGTGCGCCGCGTGCTTGAGCGCCTCCGCCGCCCGGTCCACGTCAGCGCTGGTCGCACGCGCCAGGCCCGCGATGATCGGCCGCTCGACCGACTGGGCAACCTGGACCACGCCCTCGAACTCTTGCGGCGAACTGATGGGGAAGCCGGCCTCGATGATGTCCACGCCGAGGGCGTCGAGCTCCTGGGCGACGCGTACCTTCTCCGGAGTTGTCATCGTCGCACCCGGGGACTGCTCGCCATCCCGCAGGGTAGTGTCGAACACCAGGATCTTCTCCATGCTCCCTGTCTCCGTGGGGGTGAAACGAAGGGGCCCTCTCCGCCTTCGGAGAGGGCCCCTCGCTTCCGTCGCGTTCCGTCCGGTCAGTTGGTCCGGATCGTCGCGGGCACGTAGCGGCCCTCTCCGCCCCGCCCGATTAGGGCGAGGAGTACAAGGAGGCTGCTGCTGAGGAGGCCCGCGTGCCAGGTCACGATACGCTCGTCACGTGGAAGGAACGAGAGAGTAGAGAGTATGGTAGGGGCGTGGGCCACCGAGTGTCAAGTGTCCTGCTTGGGCGTACAGAGGGCCACGATCCGCCAGAACACGTCCCGCACGGGCTCGTCCGGGAGGCCGGCCTTCCGGGCCAGCTCGGCCGCCATCCGGAGCACCTTGGCCTCCCGCTCCGGGTCCACCCCCGGGATCCCCCCCTCCTTGCGGAGGGCCTGGGCACGCCGGGCGAGCCGGAGCCGCTCCGCGAGCAGCTGGACCAGCGCCTCGTCCACGTCGTTGATCGCGTTCCGGCTCCGCTCGAGCCGGTCCTGCCAGGGCTCCATCTCCGGCACCGAGACGTCGGCTGCCCCCCGGTCCTCCGGGGCGATCCCGGCCGCGGCCGCGAAGGGCCCGCGGACCACCACCGACATAGCCCGCGAGCGGACGTCCTCCAGCCCAGCGGCCGCCTCCCCGTGCCGGAGGTCGGCCATCACCTCGGCGACGAACCGGTAGGTCCAGGGTAGCCGCCCCGGGCGCGACTCGAGGCGCGAGAGGTTGAGGCCACGCCGCGCGAACGCCTGCAGCACCTCGACCAGCGCGCCCGGACGGTCGCCGGTCTCGAAGACCACCAGGGTCTTGGGGTTGGCCAGCGCCGGAACGGCTCCGGCGCGCCCGGAGGGAGCGACCACGTAGAACCGGGTGCTGTTGTCGGGGCGGTCCTGCAGATCGCGCGCGAGGACCCGGAGCCCGTAGTGGGCGGCGGCCGCCTCGGACGCGAGCGCCCCGACCGTGGGGTCGCCTCCCTCCGCGACGAGGCGGGCGGCGCCCGCGGTGTCGTGCACCGCAACCGCCTCCACGTCCGGACGGTCCTCGAAGAAGCGGATGCACTGGACGAGCGCGACCGGGTGCGACATCACCTTCTTGAGCCCCTCCGCGGTCAACCCCGGGAGCCCCATCAGGCAGTGCCGGATCGGGCGCACGACCTCGCCCTCGATCTCGAGGTCGGTCTCGAGGAGCGCGTCCAGAGCAGGGCCCACCGAGCCGGCCAGCGTGTTCTCGACCGGGAGCATGCCGGACTCCGCCTCCCCGCTGCTCACCGCGCGCGTCACGTCGCGGAACTCCCGGCAGGCCATGGTCTCGATTCCGTCGCCGAACCAGCTGTGCGCCGCCTCGTCGCTGTACGCTCCGTGCTCGCCCTGGAACGCCACGCGGGGCGTCTTCCTGCGCTTCGTCTCTTCCGCCGCGCTCATCTGCGCATCCGCCTGGGTATCGCCATCGCGCCCTTTTGAAAAGAGGGCCTCCCACCCGGGGAGGGCCCTGGGGGACGATCGGCGGGGAATGTAATGGGGCGAACCGCAAGCGAAATGGGGGCGGTCAGCCATGCCGGAATCAGCGCAACAGCGGGATCCGCCAGGCGAGCCCGGTGCTGAGCATCAGGTCGTTCCCCCATTCGGCAGGAACCTCCGTAACCCCCGAGTCGAAACGCGCGAAGCAATCGCGGGCCTCGAAGCGCAACCCGAGGCCGTCGAACATCTGTCAGGAGAACGGCGACCCGTGCGTCCGGGTCTCTCCCCTCCGTCCCCCATTCCGATGCGCGGCCTCGCGGGTGAAGTGGTGGGAAGTGGTGGAAATGGTACGGATGCTGCTGCGGGGCGCGCCGTCGGGAGAACGCCAGGATCCGGACAGTGGGAACCCATGATCAAGCATCTCTCGGATTTGGACGAGCTCGACCAACGCAGGCTGGATGAGTTCCTGGCGTGCGCTTCGGTGCTGTCCGCGTGGGACATGGCCAACCGGAAGACGGAGGAGGCCGAGCACGACGACCACCACCTCGCCCAGACGCGCTGGTGCTGAGCGCGGGCGGGGTTCAGGGAGTCGGCAGCTCCACCACGCTCAGCGGATCCACCGTCACGCCTCCGTAGCGCACGATCCAGTGGAGATGCGGCCCGGTGACCCGGCCGGTCGCGCCGACGCTCCCGATCCGCTGACCGGCGCGCACGGTGTCGCCTGGCTGCACGAGCGCCTCGGAGAGGTGCAGGTAGGCGGTCGAGAGGCCACCACCGTGATCGAGGTAGATCACGTTCCCGCCCAGGTAGAACTGGTCGATGATCTTCACCACGCCGTCGGCGGCCGCGAGCACCGGGTCGCCGACGTTGCCATTGAAGTCGGTGCCCATATGGCGGCTCTGCACCTGGCCGTTGAACTCGCGCCCGTTGCCGAAGCCGCTCGTGATCCGCGAGGAGCGCGGCCGGGTGAAGCCGCTCGTCGTCCAGAGCGGCGGCGACTCGTGCGCGCCGCGCGCGACCCGCAGCGCGCGGGCGGATTCCTCCTCAGTGCGGCGCTGAAGCTCCGGGGAGAGAGGCGAACCGAACTGCGGCGCGACGGTGAGCCGCTCCACCAGGTATCGGCCCGGCTCCAGCGCGACCGGCTGCCGGAGCGTCTCGGCGCGTCCGTCCGGCCAGCGCACATTCAGCTCCAGCTCAAGCGAGCCTTCGCCCTCCAACGGCGCGTCGATCGGCATCGCCGCGATCGCCCACCGGCCGCCGCCCTCGCGCTCATGGAAGTGCAGCGGCTCGTCGGCGAACCGGCCGCGGAGCGAGGTGGGTCCGCCCGCGGGCTCGCTCCAGCCGACCCGCACCACGAACAGCGTACCGACGACCGGCTGCTCGGGCGACCAGAAGACGTCGAGCGTCTGGGCGTGGGCGCGCGGCGCGGCCGCGGCGGCCGCCCACGTGGCGCAGAGCAGAATGGAGAGCGACAGGTGCCGACTCATGACAGCGATCCTACACTCACCGGGCTCAACAGGTCGCCCCCACGCAACTCGTCGCGTGGGGTGGAGCGACGGAGATGGGGCCGTGCCCCGGTAACCCACGATCGGAATCGGAAAGTTGATGTCGCACATGTCGATGGGCGCAGGGGGGTCGCGCGGCGCCCCCCAAATCTTCAGCCACCTGTTGACCCTCCAGCGCCACCATCCCGATCAGGGGGTGATGGTCGGAGCCGTAACGGTCGTCCACGCGCTCGAGGCTAGCCTCCCACCCCTCGGGCAGCCCGAAGAACAGGTGATCGATCGGCCGTGGCACCCCCATCACGGTCATGGTAGGCTCGTCCTGGTTCGGGCCGTCCGGGAAGCACTTGCGGAAGATGCCAAGCGCCGATTCCAGGAAGCCGGGACCGAACGTGTTCATGTCCCCTCCCACCACGGCCGCGTCCGCGCCGATCGCGTCGACCAGCGCCGAAGCTGTCCAGCGCCCGGCTCCAGGGTGCGCGGTTCTCCAGGTGCGCGTTCACCAGCCGCAGGCTCCATCTCTCCCCCTTCAATGTGATCCCGCGCACGGTCGCCGCGACCGCCACCCGCCGCTGCCGCATCCGGGGCGCCTCGATGGCGAGCGGCGTGAGGATCGCGTTGCCGCGGTCCTCGGCCACCCCCACGCCACCCTCCCCGTTTCGCATCGAGGGCACATAGTAAGGACATTGAGCCCGAGGCTGCGGGCCACCTCGACCACGTCGTGTCGCTCACCCGACGGAGGGACGGACGCGATGCCGCTGGCCAGGGCGTCAGGCGTGGCCGTGGCCGACACCTCGGGACCCGCGCGGTGCACCTCCTGCAAGAGCAGGACGTAGCTGTCCACCGGCCGACCGCCGGTGCGCTCGCCCGCGCGCAGATCGGCGACGAGGCACCGGAGGTCCCCGCCGCCCACGTGGACGTTCCAGGTGATCACGTACAGGGAGTCGATCGGCTCGGCCGGCGCACCGGGCTCGCCGAGGCCAGCGTGCACGGGCCCCACGCCCTCGCACCAGGCGTCGAGGACGTGCAGGTCGCGCGCGGAAGTGCGCACCCACGCCACGTCATGGGCGGTCTCCAGCGCCACACCCCACCCGCGGCGAGAACCACAGCTGCCAAGGCCGCCAACGGCGATGAAGGGAAGCGATGAGGCACGGTAGGACTACACCTTTAGGGATGCGGACGATCCTCCGTGCCGTGCCGACTGCGACCGTGCCTGGCCTCCCATGAACCGTCGCCGGCGCGCTCCTGCTGTTCATCTTCGCCGAGATCGCCCACCACACCGCGGACGCGATCCGCGGTGAGCCGGTCGAGCGGCTCGCGGAGCATCCCAGCTTCGACCGTCCCGACTTCGCTGAGGTGGTCACCGAGCTGGCCGGCGCCGCCTTCCTGCCGGGACACACGGTCGAGGTGCTCACCGACCTCGCGGTCTTCGACGCGATGCTGCGCGACATCCGCGCCGCAAAGCGCTCGATCACCTTTTTCACCTACTTCTGCGAGCCGGGCGCGCTGGGCGATCGCTTCGCGCGCGCGATGGCGGAGCGGGCGCGCGCCGGCGTGCGCGTGCTCTGGCTCGGGGACGGCTTCGCCTGCGACACGTTGCTCGAGGCCGTGCGCGCGCAGATGGAGGCCGCGGGCACGGAGGTGGCCATCCATCGCCCGATCGCCTGGTATCGTCTGCACCGGGCGCAGCACCGCAACCACGCGCGCCTGGTCGTGATCGACGGCGTGGTCGGCTACACAGGGGGATTCGGCCTGGCCGACGCCTGGACGGGCGAGGCGGACGAGGGGCCGTGGCGCGACACCTCCGCGCGCTTCACCGGACCCTCCGTGGAGGAGATGCAGGCGGCCTTTCTCACGGCGTGGGCGGAGGCCACCGGGACGCTGCACGCGGGGACCGATTTCTTCCCGCCGCACCTTCCTGCCGATAGCGCCGCGGCAGGCGGGGTCCCGGCAGCCCTGGTCCTGTCTCCTCCCGGGCTCGGGAGCACACCGGCCGAGCGCGCGACCGCGCTCACAGTCGCGGGTGCACGCCGCACGCTCTTCATCTCCAATTCGTACTTCGTGCCCACCCCGCTCTTCCACCGGCTGCTGATCGACGCGGCGCGGGGGGGGGGGGGGGGGGGGGTGAAGGGGGGGGGGGGGTTGCCGGGAAAAGGTTTA
>CAUZJY010000046.1:0-14151 GCA_963580305.1 Gemmatimonadales bacterium UBA6960 | reverse complement strand
GCTAGCCCAGATCGTGAAGTCGATGAGTTGCGTATAACCGTCCTTCTGCGCCTACCTACGCCCACGGGCCAGCTACCCCTTTCGGGACAGCTGGCCCGTGATGCCCTCGAGCACACGCGACCTCAGCGTACGCCTCGCCTGCTTCGCTCCGCTCGACTTCAGACTACAACTGCTCGCCTCACTGTCGCCCAGCCCTTCCCTCCATCAGAGTCCCTTGTGCGGTGCTCGTCATCACCCGGCCTCCTCAGCCGCACTCGCTGTAACCGCACACGTGGCACTTCACGCACCCTTCCTCGTAGGCCAGGTCCCCCGTGCCACACTCGGGGCAGCTGCCGAGGAAGTTCTCCGGCTTGACGCCCGATGAAGTCTGCACCGCGGTCGCGCCGGCAGCACGGACTTGCCCCGGCAATGCCAGCGCCTCCTGCACCCCTTCCCTCTCCTGCAGATAGAGGTCGATCGCCTGACCGATCGCGTCCGGGGCCGAGAGCACCTTGTTCGGCCCGATGCCGACCGCACGGTCGCACGAGATCCCGCGGAGCTGGTCCTTGATCGCCGTGATCGGAATGCCGGATCGGAGCGCGAGTGAGACCAGCCGTCCGATCGCCTCGGCATCCGCCATGGCGGCGCCACCGGCCTTGCCAAGCGAGCAGAAAAGCTCGAAGGGACGGCCGCTGTCGTCCTCGTTGATTGTGACATACAGGTCGCCGAGCGGCGACAGCATCTTGATCGTGCGCCCGCGCAGCATGTGCGGCCGCTGGCGCTTCTGGCGGGTGGCCGCGGCGCTCTGGTCGTGCTCCTGGACCTCGTAATCGAGCTCGGAGATCCGGACGCGCAGCGCGTGGTTTTCCTCGCGCGCGTCGGCGAGGAGCTGATCGAGCTCCACGCGGACCGCCTCCTGCTCCGCCGAGACCTCGCTCTTGCCGGTCCTTCCCGTCGAGAGCACCTGGTTGGGACGAGAGCCGTCGCGGTAGACAGTCACGCCCTTGCATCCGAGGTCGAAGGCGAGCCCGTAGATCTTCTGGACGTCCTCCTTCGTCGCGCTGTGCGGGAAGTTCACGGTCTTCGAGATCCCCGCATCCGTGTGCTCCTGGAAGGCAGCCTGCATCCGGACGTGCCACTCGGGCGTGATGTCGTGCGTGGTGCGGAAGACGCGCCGCACGGCCTCGGGCACCTCGGGGAAATCGATGTGCCCCTCGCGCGCGATTTTCTCCATCAGCTCGTCCGAGTACCACCCCTGCTCCTTCGCTACCGAAACGAAGTCTGGATTCACGTCGGGCATGAGCGCCTCCGCCTGGTTGCGCATGAACGCGACAGCGAAGAGCGGCTCGATCCCGCCCGAGCAGCCGGCGAAGATCGAGATCGTTCCCGTCGGGGCAACCGTGGTCAGGTTGCAGTTGCGGAGTCGGCGGCTGGGCCGGATCCGCGAGCCGTCAGGCGCCCGAGCGCAGGTCTTCTCCGCACCCCAGATCGACCGCTCCCACTCAGGGAAGACGCCCCGGCTCTCGGCCAACTTCTCCGAAGCATTTCGCGACTCCTCGTTCAGGAAGCCCATGACCGTGCGGGCCATCGCGATCGCTTCCTCGCTGTCGTACGCGATGCCCAGCCGCACCAACATGTCTGCCCAACCCATCACGCCCAGCCCGATCCGGCGGATGCGCTGCGCGAGCTCGTGGATCTCCTCGAGCGGGTAGTTGTTCGCGTCGATGACGTTGTCGAGGAAATACGTCGAGAGGTGCGTCACGCGGCGCAGTTCTCCCCAGTCGATTCGATCCTCGGGCGCGGCTTCATCCGAGATGTCTGCGCGGACAAACTTGCCGAGGTTCACAGATCCGAGGTTGCAGACGTCATATTCGAACAATAGTTGCTCACCGCACGGGTTGGTCGCCTCGTAACTGGCGACGTGCGGGACCGGATTGTCGCGGTTTCCGGTGTCGATGAAGAAGCACCCGGGCTCACCGGTCATCCATGCGCCCTCGATCATCGTGTCGAAGATCTCGCACGCGTCCTCCTGTTCCACCACCTGCTGGGTGCGCGGGTTCACGAGGTCGTACTTGCCCCCCGCCTTGACCGCGGCCATGAACGCGTCGGTCACCGCGACGCTGATGTTGAAGTTCGTTATCTGCGACGTGTCGTTCTTGCAGGTGATGAACTTCCGGATGTCGGGGTGGTCTACGCGCAGAATGCCCATATTCGCGCCGCGTCGTGTGCCCCCCTGCTTCACCACCTCGGTGGACGCGTCGTAGAGCTTCATGAACGAGACGGGACCGGACGCGACACCCATGGTCGAGCGCACGTTGTCCCCCTCGGAGCGGAGCCGGGAGAAGGAGAAGCCGGTGTTGTGGATTACCAGCATCTTCCCCGCGCCGCCGCCTGCGAGGTACGTGTTGTGGCCTTCCACAGTGAAGTCGAAGAACGGCTTGGCCTCCGCAGCCGGCGCGATCTTAGTCACGACCGCCCAGCCGTCGGCCAGCCGCTCGAGCTGATCGAGCCTCGCGTGGAGCTCGGGCGGCAGGACGCGGCGAAGGGCGGCTGCCAACCGCGCGAGCTTGTCGTCGCCGATCCCCTGCCCCCAGCGCAGCTGAAGGAGCCAGAACGCTTCTCCGTCCACCAGCACCGGCGCGCGGTAGATGTCCGCCGTCTCGGTCTCCACGCCGGCGGCCACGAGCAGATCCCGGACGGCCGAGAACGGCAGCGGAATCCGGTCGTGCGTACTGTGCTCGGCGCGCATGCGCAGGATCTCGAGGCGGTCGCGCTTGAACGGATCGTGCACGAAGGGCGCGATCAACTCGATCAGCTCGGGAGTCTTCTTCGCGTTCGCGAGCTTGATCCGGTGCTCGATCTGCGTCGCCTTCCCGATCGGCGCCTTCTCTCGCACCGACGGATTCAAGCCGAGCGTGCTTGCGAGCGAGACGAGCTTCCGGGCCAGCCTCGGGCAGGCGGTCGACAGCTCGACCCGCCGTCGCGCGAGGCTGACGTACCCGTCCGAATCCACCAGACCCGCCAGGAAAGCGCCGATCACGCTGAGCGGCGACTTGGCGACCCACTCCGGCATCGTGAGGTCGTGCTTGGCGCCCGACTCCATTCCGGCGAGCCGAGCGAACCGGGGGACGAACGACTGGTTGGTCGTGGTGACGCTCCAGAGTCCGAGCGCGTCCTGCCGGGGCGTGATCTCCACGCCGTGGCGAGCCAGCACCCGCGCGGCAAAGAGAAGGCTAGCCGGACGCCCATCGAAAAACCGGAGTCGGAGGGCCTCGCAATTGTTCGTGCGATTGCGGAAGACGCCGAGGCTGCCGTCACCGAGCGCATACCCGACGAGCCAGGCCAGCTCCTCGTCCACCTCGAATCCCTCGACCGTCTTCTGCTCCCGGACCGGCCAGCTCTCGCGGGCCGTCCGGTTCGGCGTGGGTAGGAGATCGCCAGGGTGTAGCTCGTCCGAGCGGCGCTCCTGCACCCCCTCTTCCGTGAAGACCATGAAGGGGTGCCACGCGCTCGTCGTGACCTCGGAGCCGTCGGCACACTTGATCGTGAGCTGCTGCTCCGCCGGGACATCCCACTGCCAGAGATGCGTGACCTGTTTGGCCTCGAAGTGGCCGGTGGCAGCGTCCAGCGCGAGCGTGTGGATGCCGAGGTGCGCGACGTCCATGATCCGGTGCCCGTCGCCGACCATCTCTTGAACGCCCAGCGCGCGCACGCGGCCATAGAGGGTCTGGATCTCCTCGATGCCGCAAAAGGTGGTGCAGACGAGCGCGTCCCCCGCGATGCAGCCGCCCCCCGACTGGTGCACCAGCGCCATCGCCTTGAGCGTATCGTAGATCCCGCTCTTGCCGTTCGAGAGCGCATCGTCCACCGGAAGCACGAAGCACGCGGAGAGCTGTCCCAGCGGCCGGCCCGCGTTCATGAGCGTAGGGGAGTTGGGCTCGAACTTCCCCGTCGTCATGAGGTCGTAGAACTGCCGCGCCACCTCCTCGATCGCCGCGTCCGACGCCCCGTACGTGCGGTCCACCTCCGCGATCGGCCGGGCTACCCGCCAGAACATCGTCTCCGGATCCTCAGTCGGCTGGCCCTGCTCGTCCTTCTTCAGGTAGCGCTTGGCCAGGACGATCCGGGCGTTCTCGCTGAGCTGGGCCGAGGGGAGGTCGGCGGGGACGGCGTCGTCGAAGATCTCAGGCGGGGGCGTCATCTGAGGGTTCGCTCCTTGAGACGAACGGTTGAAAAGCGCCTACTCCCTTTGTCGAAAACCGGTCGAAAACTCGTGGGCAACCGGTGGAAAAGTGGCAAAAACAGCCCCCGTCGGCGGTCTTGTTGTGGAAATCCAGCGGAGAGACCACTAGATGTAGAGGTAACTGGCAATATGATCCCCAAGATACAGGGTGGTCAAGGTTCTCTTTTTCCCACGTTCGGCATCCTTTTATACCCCCTGGATCTACGCGCTGTTTCGGGATTTGTACGGGGATCCGGAAGGCCGCCGTGAAGAGCGCGGCAACCGAGCTTCGGGCCCCAGGGAAAACGAGGGGCGAGCCCGGGTAGCACACCTTCTTCACGCCCGTTTCGGTCCAGTCCCCGGAGGTCGCGCCGCATGGCGGAGCACGGCTCGGCAGAGATCGAGGAGTACGGGCCCGCGGGTCCGGAGGAAGAGAGCGTCTGGTTCCGGCTCGGTTACGCGCTCGAGCGGGCGCGCGAGCAGGCCCCCGAGGTCGCGTCGCGCGTCGGATACCGGGTCGGCCAGACGCGGGGCCAGTTCCGCTCCCCCGCCGAGCGGAGGACCCGTCTCCGAGGCGCCCGCCCACCGAGACGGCCGCGCACGGAGTCGCTCGTCGAGGGCATCTCCCCCACTGGCGAGCCCTGGGACGTGGTGCTCACCGCGGCGGCAGCCGCGGTGGCCAGACGGTTGCTCGAGGCGCTGCCGCGGCGGCGCAAGCCCGGCCTCTTCGGCCTCCTCCGCGCAGGAGCGGCGGGTGCGGGTGCGGCGCTCCTGCGCGAGCTGGTTCGTCCGCTCGTGACCGACCAGCCGCGCGAGGCTCCGCTGGCCGAGACCGCGCGCGGCACGGCGCTCGCAGGTGCGGCGCGCGGGCTTCTCTACGGCGGGCTCGTCGAGCCGCGCATTCCGGGTCCGCCGTTCGTGCGGGGCGCCGCATACGGGCTCGTCGAGCACCTCGTCTCCCCGTGGGGCGGACTCACCGAGATCGCCGGCGCGCGTGCGCCGCATCGCTCGCTTCCCTTCCTCTCGGAGCTGTTCGAGGACTTCGAGCCCGGCGAGGACACGCTGGTCGATCACCTCGTCTTCGGCATCGCACTCGCGGCCCTCTACGGGTCGTGGGCGGACGGGGAGCAGGTCCGAGGCGACCACGACTGATCCTTGCGATGCCGAGATCCTTCGCGTCTCTCCGGCATGCGCCCGATGCACGACCGACTGGAGCGGCGCCGACAGGGCAAGGACGACGCCGATCAGGCGCCTGAGTCGCGTTCCCGCCTCCAGTACACCTCGATGTTCGACGGCCACCCGAAGGTCCGGAGCAGCCGCACCTGCGCGTGGCCGTGCGCGGGCAGGAGCGGCCATAGCTGGCGCAGCCCCATCAGGTTCAGGTTCGCCTCCTCGGCCCAGAAACCGAGCCCGATCCGCCGCCATACCGCCCGGTACCAGGGAGCGGGCAGCCAGTGCAGGAACGGGATGAAGGTGTGGACCTCGATGGGGAAGTAGCGGTAGGGCGCGTAGAGGATGAAGCGGTGGGCCACGCGCGCCATCTCCGAGAGGAACTCGCGCTGTCGCTCCCGCGACCCGACGTGTTCCAGGACCGCGAAAGAAACGGCAACGTCGAACTCGCGGTCGGCCGCGGGGAGCATGTCTCCCTCGATCATCCGGAAGCTCAGCCCCGGGAACGCGCGCTCGAGGTTCGAGCAGTCCTCGATGCTGCACGCGGTGATCGCCGCGGGATACGGGTGGAGTCGCTCGAGGAAGTTGTTGTACGAGATCTCGAGGTCGGGCGTCGCGCCGACGTCCAGGATGCGCGTCTCCACAGTGGGCCCGACGAGCGCGACGAAGCGGTCGTACATGCGGCGCCGCGCGCGCCCCACAGCCGGCTCCTTGATCCAGTGGAGGGGATGCGCGCGGTTGAAGTAATCGATCGCGACGTGCGGCGCGTCCGGCCGGCCCTCGCTCAATGGTGAGCCCGCTGGAGCCCCAGGATGCTCACGAAGAAGCTGGATAGGACGGTCTGGATGCCGATCGCGGTGAGCATCACCCCGGGAATCACGAAGCGCATGGTGCGCGGATAGTCGAGTGCGCCGAAATCAACCGCGACCCACTGCTGGATCGCGAGCACGAGCAGCACGCCCCCGGCTAGGGCGAGCGTCGTGCCCAGCACCAGTCCCTTCTCCAGGTCGAAGATCGAGAAGAGCCGCGTGACGCGCGCATCCGCCGGCAGGAATCCCTCCGCCATGCCGAATATTTTCGTGAGCAACGCGAACCAGACCGCCTGGTAGCCGCCGATCACCGCGAGGCTCGCGAACAGCAGCGTGTGCAGGTCGAAGCTGATCCCGCCGATGGTGAGCCCCGGCATCGCGATCAGATACCCGAGGAGCCCGAGCAGCATCATCACGAGCCCCGGCACGAGGAAGAGCCAGCGGGGGCTGAAGAGCAGGAAGAAGCGGATCGTGCGCCAGCCGTCGCGAAACGTGCGTAGATGCGGCTGGCAGGACCGGCGGCCGTCCGGATGCAGCGTGATCGGCACCTCGCCGATGTGCGCGTCCCGGAGGCTCGCCTTGATGATCATCTCGGTGGCGAATTCCATCCCGGTGCAGCGCTGCTCGAGTGACTGCTGGAAGTCCTTCCGGAAGCCGCGCATCCCACAGTACACGTCATGGATCGGTGCCCCGAACCAGCCGCGCGCGAGCGCCGAGAACATCGGGTTCCCCCACCAGCGGTGCAGGAAGGGCATCGCGCCCGGGAGCACCTGGCCGCCCCCCGCGGGAAGGCGGCATCCCTGCACCAGATCGTAGCCCTGGCGGAGCCTGTCGACGAAGCGAGGAATCTGCCTGAAGTCGTAGCTGTCGTCCGCGTCGCCCATGATCACGAGAGGGGCGCGGGCCGCCTCGATCCCGGCCATGAGGGCGCTGCCGTAGCCGCGCTGCTTCACGTCGATCACGCGCACGCCGGCCCCGAGCGCGATCTCGCGGCTCCCGTCTGTGCTACCGTTGTCGGCGACCACGATCTCCCCGGCGATGGCGTGCTCGTGGAGCGCCGTCTTGGCCTTCTCGATGCAGATCCCGAGCGTGTCCGCCTCGTTGAGGCAGGGCATCACAACCGAGACCTCGGGGGAGCCTTCCTTCAAGGATCGACCGCCGCGCGGGCGAAGTGCTCGGGGCAGGGCGAGACCGGGATCTGGCGCTCCGGGTCGGCGGGCTCGTTCGCGCGGGGCAGCTCCCAGCGAATCCCGAGCACTGCGGCCCCGGGCACCTCCCCCATCCTCACCAGGCAGAAGGAGCCCGGATAGCTCTGCAGCACCGGGATCGAGTACTGCGCGGTGAGCGCGTCCAGTTGATCGAGGATGACGTAACGCGCCCCCGCCGTCTCGGCCGTGCGCAGGTATTCATCCGAATCGGGCGTCTTCGGGATGTCGATCCCCATGCGGTCGCTGAGCGCGTAGAAGAGCCCGGGCTTGCGCGAGATCACGACCGCGTCCTTGGGCAGTGCCGCGCGCGCCCAATCGGCCATTGCGAGATAGTCCTGCCACGCGGGCCCGAGGCAGGCGTAGCGCTCGCCCCGGGAGAACGTCTCCCGGCAGAAGCTCCCCACCCGTGCGGAGGCAGCGAGGGGCTGGGCAGCGATGAGCGCGATGAGCGCGACCGCCGTCCCTCCGGCAAGCGTGCGCGCGCGCGGCTGCAACCCCGTCATCACGCTCACGACCGCCTGCCCCGCGTATGCGAGCGCGACCGGATAGATGGGCAGCAGGTAGCGCTCGCCGGCCCAGGGGGGCGGCAGCACCGCCAGCATCCCCGCGTACAACGGGAAGAATACCTCGACCAATCCCGGCCTCCGAACGCGGCGCGCCCAGCCGACGATCGAGAACGCGATCAGGCCGAAGCCGAGCAGGGCGATCGCGCCTTCCCGGCGGCCCGTGAGCAGGAGCGGGATCATCACCGCTCCGTACCGCTCGGCGTTCGTGAAGATGCGCAAGAAGATGTCCAAGAAGGACGCCGCACCGAGCGACGGATTGTAATGGTCCTTCAGCCAGAAGACGTTCGCATAGGCGCCATACGTGAGGTCGGCGGCGACCTGCGCGTTGCTCCAGAGCATCCAGCCGAGCACGGCGGGGACGACGAAGGCGGCATAGATCGCGAGCTGGCGCCAGCGGCGCTCCCACACGAGCCACCCAACCGCGGCGACGACGAGCGGGATGGCCGCCGTGCGCGTCAGGTACGCGACTGCGGTCGCGGCTCCCCCGATCATGGTGCGACGCGTGTCCCCGCGCGGCAGTCCCTCGAGCGCCCAGAGCACGATCATCGCGAACGCCCAAAACGGAACGTCCGACAGCTCCTCCTGAGCCCGGCCCAGGATCCCCGGGCTCATCGCCACGAGCACCGAGACGGCGAGCGCGATCCCGGCGGTCGTATGGCGCCGCGCCCACAGGCAGGTGAAGGCCACCCCGACCGCAGCGAAGAAGGCACCCAGCACCTTGATCGGCACCCACGGCCCGACCCCCACGAGCGAGGCGAGCGCGAGGATCGCGGGATAGCCCGGCGGATACAGCGTGTGCGGCGAGTGCGTGGGGTCGTGGATGCTCGCGTACTCGCCCTGGAGGAGCGAGCGCGAGAGCGCGACGTACACGCCGTTGTCTCCCCCCGTGAAGATCGTCGGGTTGAAGACCGCCCACATCAGGAGCAGGTGCAGCGCGAGCACTGCGGCGAAGACGATCGGCAGCGAGAGCCTCGCCGGATCGAGCGTCCAGGCCGCCGCGCTCCCGGTGTGCGCCGGCTGAGCGGGAACGGGTTTCGACCGCTTGGCTTTCTTGGCCATCGAGGAGCGAGTGGCAGGAGACTTCGCATGATAGAAGAGCCTGCCGACCAGTGGAAGCCTGACGCCGCAGGCTATCCACCAGAGAACCGCACGGAGACGGCAGCAGGGGTGCCCGGCGTGAAGGAGCCGAGCACGCGGGGGCCGCGGGCACCGGTTACGGTGGGCACGTTGCCCGGCGCACCGAGCAGATGCGCCCACGCGAGCACGGCGAAGGCGACGGCCTCGCGCGCATCCGGATCGATGCCGAGCGACTCGGCGAGCGCGAGCGGGACGGGATCCAGCACCTCGGCGATCCGGCGCACGAGCTCCGGGTTCTTGGCTCCGCCGCCGGTGAGCACGACTTCGTCCACACCCTTGGGGATGACCCACCGGCGATAGGCGTCGCCGATGCTCCGTGCCGTGAAGGCGGTGAGCGTGGCGAGCAAGTCTGCCCAGTGCTGCTCCGTGGCCTGCGGCCGCTCGGTGATCACCGCATCGAGCAGCGCATGACCGAAGCGCTCGCGCCCGGTCGACCGGGGCGGCTTCCGCAGGAAAAACGGATCGGACAACAGGCGCCGGAGCAGCAGCGTGTCCACCCGACCACGGGCCGCGAACGCCCCGTCCACGTCGAAGCGGAGGCGGCCTCCCGTCGCACGCTCGGCGGCGAGGTCGAGCAGCGCGTTCCCAGGTCCCGTGTCGAAGGCGAGCACATCCTCCTCCGAGCCGCGCGGGGGAAGCCACGTGACGTTTCCGATCCCGCCCAGGTTTTGGAGCGCGCGCCGCCGGTCGGGGAGCGAGAAGAGGATTCTATCGGGATAGGGGACGAGCGGCGCCCCCTGCCCTCCCGCGGCCATGTCGCGCGCGCGCAGGTCCGCGACCACGTCGATGCCCGTACGTTCCGCGATCGTCGCGGGGTCGCCGAGCTGGAGAGTCGAGCCGCGCCGCCCCCTCTCGGGAGGGACGTGCCAGATCGTGTGGCCGTGTGATCCAACGACCGCGACCTCGCTCGGCGCGAAGCCCGCTCCGTCCAGCAGCGCGAGGGTGGCATCGGCCAGCCACTCGCCGAGCTCCGCGTGGAGCTGGCAGATCGACACGGATGTGCCGCGCTCGACAACCTCCTTGATGCGCGCGCGCTGCACATCCGTGTAGGGGCGGGAGCCGAAGGCGAGCAGGCTCCACTCGGGATCGCTCGGGAGGCCGTCCAGCTCGAGGAGCGCCGCGTCCAGGCCGTCCATCGAGGTGCCCGACATGAGCCCGACGACCTTCATCGGGGCTTCACGGGCCGAGCCCCTCCACCACCCGCCCGACCAGCCCGCCCGCCTCGTCGAGCAGCCGGTGCGCCTCGTCGTGGTCGACCCCACGACCCTGCATCACGAGCGCGGTCTTCACGTGTCCGCCCGCGCGCTCGAGCAGGGCGGCCGCGCCCGGCCGGTCCAGCCCCATCGTCTCCATCAGGATCCGCTCCCCGCGATCCTGGAGCTTCTGACAGGTGACCAGGAGATCCACCATCAGGTTGCCGTGCACCTTGCCCATGCGGACCATCGCCCCGGTGGTGATCGTGTTGAGCACCATCTTGGTCGCGGTGCCCGCCTTCATCCGCGTAGAGCCGGTGATAACCTCGGGGCCCACGAGCGGAGCGATCACCACGTCGTGTGCGGCGATCAGATCCTCGCTCGGGTACGTGCAGAGCAGGAATCCGGTCTTTGCTCCCCGCTCCCGCGCCCGCCGGAGCGCGCCGAGCACATAGGGCGTGGTGCCCGAAGTCGCGATGCCTAACACGAAATCGTGCACTCCCACGCCACGCTCGTCGACCGCCTTGGCCCCGTCTTCCGGGTGGTCCTCCGCCCCCTCCTGCGCGCGCACCAGCGCGGCGTGCCCGCCCGCGATGATCCCCTGCACCATCTCGGGATCGGTGCCGTAGGTGGGGGGCATCTCGGCCGCGTCGAGCACACCCAGCCGTCCGGAGGTCCCCGCGCCCACGTAGATCATCCGACCGCCCGCCTGGAACGCCGCCACCGCGAGCTCCATCGCGCGCGCGATCGCCTCCCGCTCCTCCCCGACCGCCTGCGCTACCATCCGATCCTCCGCGTTGATCACATCGGCGATCTCGAGCGCGGAGAGTCGATCGATCTGGCGGGAGCGAGGGTTGCGCTGTTCGGTGAGCCGGGGATCGGGCATGGCGCTCGCGCGCTGGGGCCGGGCAGATCTATGTTCGTGGCCCTCATGATGTTCAGCGCTCTCCGAGGCCACAGTGGAAGCAGCTAAGAGCACCCTGCTGGAGCGCGCCCGTTCCCTGGCACCGGAGCTGGTCGAGCTGCGACGCGACCTGCACCGGCACCCGGAGCTGTCGTTCCAGGAGCAACGGACCGCCCGGGTCGTGGCGGAGCGACTCGAGGCGATGGGGCTCGAGGCACGCCGCGGGATCGCAAGGACCGGGGTCGTAGCCGAGATCGGCGACGGCCAGGGCCCCGTCGTTGCGCTGCGCGCGGACATGGACGCGCTCCCGATCCAGGAGCAGTTCGAGCACGACTACGGCTCGACCGTCCCGGGGGTGATGCATGCCTGTGGACACGACGCGCACACCGCCGGGTTGATTGGGACCGCGCGGCTGCTCGTCGCCGAGCGGGACGCGGGGCGGCTGCCCCCCGGAACGATCCGACTCCTCTTCCAACCCTCCGAGGAAGCCGTGGACGACGAGGGGAAGAGCGGCGCGACGCGGATGATCGAGGACGGCGCGCTAGAGCGCGTCGAGGCGGTGGTCGGGATCCACGTCGGCGGGCACCTCCCGCGCGGCAAGATCTTCGTCGCCGAAGGCTCGATCATGGCGGGTTCGGACGAGATCCAGGTCGAGGTGCGCGGGCGCTCCGCGCACGCCGCCCACCCCGAGCAGGGGATCGACGCACTCGTGCTCACTGCTCAGGGCGTGGTCGCCGCGCAGCAGGCCGTCGCGCGCGCAATCTCGCCGATGGAGCCGGGAGTCGTGACCTTCGGCACGATCCAGGGGGGTCGTGCGAACAACGTGATCGCCGATAGCGTGAAGCTGCACGGCACGCTCCGCTACTTCCGCGACGAGGTGCGCGAGCAGCTCCGCCGTGCGATCCACGGCGCGTTCACCGCGCTCGAGGCGCAGGGCGCGACCGTCGAGGTGAAGTTCGGGCCGGGATATCCGACGGTGGTGAACGACGCCGGCGTCACCCGCGTGGTGCGCCGCGTCGCCGAGACGGTGGCCGGGGCGGATGCCGTCCTGCCGATGGAGCGCTGGATGGCCGCCGAGGACTTCGCGTTCATCGCTCGTGAGGCGCCGGGCTGCTTCGTCTGGGTGGGAGCGGCGCTCCCCGAGGTCCGCGAGCACCATCACCCGCGCTTCGACATCGACGAGAGCGTGCTGCCCCTGGACGCCGCCCTGCTCGCCGGCAGCGCGATCGCGCTGCTGGAGGAGCGGGGGCGCTAGGAGCTGCCGCTCAGCGGGGCCGGCAACTCACCGCCTCGGCGAAACTCCGCTACTGCCCTACGACCAACCGCTCCTCCAACCGCACGATCAGCCGTGCTCCCGGCTTCACCACCGCGTGTCCGTCGCGGGTGGCGACTGCAACCGCGGCACCGGCCACCGCACCCTTCGCGGCGTCCTTACCGTCGTTCCCTAGAATCCGGCCGATGAGCGCGCCGGCAGCGGCGCCGACGCCTACCTTGGCAGCGGTACGCGTGTTGCTGTCCCTGGCCTCCACCTCGGCCTCGAGCTCGATCACCGACGCGTACAAGGGGAACGTGTGCCCCCCGCTCGTGACCAATTCGACCTCGACCGCGAGCACCGCGGGCTGATCCGGGCCCCTGCTCTCGCGGCTCTCCGCCACGCGGCCGTTGAGGGTCGCACCCGCCGGGATTAGCACTTTCCCGTTTGCGCCGAGCACGTCGTCAGCGAGGGTGGCGAAGAAGCGATCGCCCGCGGCGTTCCGCTCGGTCGACAACTCCGAGTCCACGCGGGCTTCGATCAGGGTTCCCACCGGAGCGAACGCCGCCACTCGCTGCGGCACGGCGGGCTCTTCCGGCGCGCTCGCGACCGGCAGAACCGCCGGTCGGGGAGTCAGCGCCTCGCGGCGCGGCCTCGGTACCGCGGTCGGGCGGGGCTCGGGGGCCGGCTCCGCGCTCTCAGCGGCGGGCTCGATCACGGGCTCGGCGGCCGGCGGCACCGGCTCCATCGGCAGGCGCGGACTCTGCATCGCCGCCGCACGCGGCCAGGGGGAGCAGCAGAGCGAGCGCGAGGTGTGCCAGCGGGGTAGGACGCGGCGAGACACGCGAACTATGAGAAGAACCATGCGAAGAACTACGCGGGGTAGCCATCGGCACTCCTGCGAAGGTTAGCTTTCGCGAAGGGGTCACTTTCCCGAGGATCGGCTTTCGAGAGGATCCGCTTCTGGTACACCGCTAGGCCGCCGAATGAGCGAGCTTCAGGCGATCCTGCCCTTCTACCGCCCCTACCTTACGCGCATGGCGTGGGGGATCGTGCTGGTAGTGATCGCGCAGGGCTTCGCCCTCGCGTCCCCCTGGTTCGTGAAGCTCGCCATCGACGGACTGGGCGATCCGGGCGTCGATCGCGGACGCATCGCCTTGTACGCGGGACTGATCGTGATCACCGCCCTGATCGGGGGCGCGGCGCGCTACGGCATGCGCGAGCTGCTGAACGGGGTGAGCCGGCGCATGGAGGTGGATCTCCGGCACGCGTTCTTCCGCCACCTGCTCCGGCTGGACGCATCCTTCTATGATCGGATCCGCACGGGCGATCTGATGAGCCGGGCGACGAACGACACTCAGGCGGTTCGTCAGGCGGCCGGCCCGGCAGTGATGTACGCAGTCAACACGTTGGTGGGCTTCGTCCTCGCAGTCGGCGCCATGCTCTGGATCAGCCCGCGCCTCACCCTGCTCGCAATGATCCCGATGCTGCTGCTCCCGCCGCTCGTGATCGGCTTCGGGCGGGTGATCAATCGGCGCTACGAGCAGATCCAGGAACACTTCTCCACCCTCTCGACGATGGTGCAGGAGAACCTGACCGGGGTGCGCATCGTGCGCGCCTACGTCCAGGAGGCCGAGCAGGCACGGCAGTTCGAGCGGCTGAACGCGGAGTACCGCAGCCGCAACGTGCGGCTCGCAAAGGCGTCGGCGCT
>CAUZJY010000045.1:0-14346 GCA_963580305.1 Gemmatimonadales bacterium UBA6960 | reverse complement strand
AAGTTCCCCCGAAGGTCTCAACTGGGGGACGGTCCGCCGCCTCAGCCCGTGCTCTGCATCGCGGCGGCGATGCCGTTGATGCTCAGAAAGATCGCGCGGCGCATCGCTTCGGCGTCCCCGGCATCCTCGGGGGCCGAGTCGGGACCGCGCGAGCGGGCGAGGAGCTCGATCTGGAGGAGGTTGAGCACGTCCGTGTACGGGTTGCGAAGCTCGATCGAGCGGACGATCACGGGAACGTCGTCCAGCAGTCCCTCCACGCCGGCGGCAGCGGTGAGCGCACGGCGCGCGTGCTCGAAGTCCCGTGCGATGATCCCATGGAACTCCTCGCCGTCGGCTGCGAGACGGCGGACGTACTCCGCCGCGACGGGCAGACGCGAGCGCGCCATCTCGTGCCGTGCGCTTTCGACGACGGCGCGGAAGAACGGCCACTCGCGCACGAGCTCCCGGAGCCGGACCTCCGTCTCCGGATCGGACCGCAGCAGCTCGTCGAGCGCGCGCCCCACGCCGAACCAGCCCGGCACCAGATAGCGGACCTGCGTCCAGGCGAAGACCCACGGAATCGCGCGCAGCTCCTCAAATCCTCCTTCCGCGCTCACCGCGCGCGAGGCCGGCCGTGACGCGAGCGGAAGCCGGCTTATGTGCTCGATCGGGGTGACGCGCGTGTACCAGGGCCAGAACTCGGGGTGCCCGGTCAGCTCGCGGTACGCCGCCATGGAGGTGCAGGCGATCCGGTCCATCAGCCGGTCGTCCTCCGCGGATGGCGTGCCGCGCGGTCCGCCGGCCGTGGCTGTCGTCGCCCCCAGAACGCGTATCGACGCGCTCACGATCTGCTCCAGGTGCCGCCGCGCGATGTCCTTCAGCGCGTAGCGGAACGAGATCACTTCCCCCTGCTCGGTGAAGCGGATCCGCCCGTTGTGCACGGACGGCGGCATGGCGAGGATGCCGAGGCTCGCGCGTCCTCCTCCCCGCCCGACGGTACCGCCGCGGCCGTGGAAGAGCCGCAGATCGAGCCCCTCCTCGCCGCTCACCCGTCCGAGCGCGGCCTGTGCGCCGTGCAGCGACCAGTTGGCCATCCAGTAACCACCGTCCTTGTCGCTGTCCGAGTAGCCGAGCATCACCTCCTGGAACCCGCCGCGCGCGTCGATCTGCGTCCGGTACAGGGGGTTCCGGCAAAGGCCGCGGAGGCGCTCCTCCGCCCCGCTCAGGTCGTCGATCGTCTCGAGCAGCGGCACCAAGTCCAGCCCCGACCGCACGGTTCCGTCACGGTACGACCAGAGCCCGGCTTCCTTCGCGATCAGCATCGGCTCGAGCAGGTCGCTCGCGGAGTGCGTCATGCTGACGACGTAAGCGCCGAAGCTGGCGGGATCGCGCTCGACCGCCTCCCGGATGACCCGGAACGTGGCGAGCACCGTGCGCGCCTCGTCCGGGAGGACGGCGGCGTCTGAGACAAGCGGTCTGGGGTCGGCCAGCTCGCGCTCGAGCAGCGCAACGCGCTCCGGCTCGGGGAGGGAGCCGTAGTCCGCTTCGACCCCGGCCGCGGCGAGCAGGGCCGCGACCGCGCGCTCGTGCACCCCGCTGTGCTCGCGCACGTCCAGGGCAGCCAGGTGGAAGCCGAACGTGCGGACGAGCACGATCGCGCGCGCGAGCCGGCTGTGGCGCGCCGTGTGGTGGAAGCCGGACTCCACCAGGGCGGCCTCGATCCCGCGCAGATCGGTCAGCAGCGCGGCCACGTCGTAGGGCGCGGCACCGCTGTCCGATTCCTCGGTGAGGAGCGCTTCCAGACGTCCGATCACGTGCGAGAGGGCGAGCCGGTAGGGCTCGTGTCGATACGCCCGCAGCAGGGCCTCGGAGAGCGGCGCATCGTCGGCGTGTCGGTCCAGCACGGCCTGGAGCGGCCCCGGAACCGGGCTGCGACGGTCCGAGACGCTGAGCTCGAGGCGGAGGATCCGGAGCTCCTCGAGGTGCCGCTCGAGCGCGGCGTGCCGGTGCGCCTCCAGGGTCCGGCGCGTGACCTCCGGCGTCACGTTCGGGTTGCCGTCGCGGTCGCCCCCGATCCAGGAATGGAAGCGGATGAAAACCGGGGGCTCGACCTCGCTGCCGTAGCAGCGCGTCAGTGCCCGCCTCACGTCCTCGTGCAGGAGAGGCACCACCTCCCAGGCGCTGCCCCTCAGGTAGTGGAGCCCCTGCTCCACTTCGTCCGCCACCTCGGGACGCTCGGTCCGGATCTCGTCCGTGGCGAGCAGCAGCACGATCTCGTTGTAGATCTCGTCGAGCAGACGCTCCTCGTCTTCGCCCGAGGGCGGGCCGTCCGGGCGCATGCGGGTGAGCAGCTCGGCCACCCGCTCCTGCTTGGCGAGCACGCTCGGCCGGCGCGCCTCGGTCGGATGCGCGGTGAAGGTCGGTCGGATGTCGAGCCGGGCCAGGATCGCGCTCAGCTGGGTGAGCGTGAGGCCGTCGTCGCGCAGCACCTCGATCACCTCGCCGATCGACTCCGGCCGCCCGCCGGGCGCCCGCGTCCGCTCGCGGTTTATGCGGATGATCTCCTCCTTCTCCGCCTGGTTCACCAGGCGGAAGTACGCGGTGTACGCCCGCAGCAGGACGACGATGCGCTCGAGGTCGAGCCCCCGGATGATCTCGGCGGCGCGCTCGCGGAGGCTCGGATCGCGCTCGGCTTCCGCGCGCTTGCAGAGCAGCCGCAGCTCCTCGATCAGCGCGACGGCGTCCTCCCCCTCGTGCTCCCGGATCGCCTCGCCCACCATCGTGCCCAGCAGGTTCACCAGCTCGCTCAGCGGCCGGGAGATGCCGGTGCCACCGCTTGCGACCCGGAGCCCGCGCCAGGTGCGCGCGCTGCGGTCGGTGAGGTCCGGGGCGGCCGGGGGCGAGGTCGTGCGCGATGCGGTCATCGGCGGGGGACGATGGGGTGACAGAGGCAAACTCGTTCGGAAGTTACCGTGCCGGTACTCCGGGAGGGCGAGAGCGTTCGATCAGCCTTTTAGGCCTGACCGGGACCCTCAACCCCTTACCGTCAATCCCCGCGACAGTGCCGCGATTCACTGCCGCTCGTTGTGCGTCCAGAACTCGAGCGGCTCGCCCGCATCGGCGGCGGCCATCTCCGCGGTGCCAACATGAATGGCATCCAGCGCCCTCAGATTCACGGCGAACGAGCTCCTCGCTCGCTCGATCACGCGGTGGTCCACGGCCAGTAAGTCGATCCGAGACAGCAACTGCGTGAGCTCGGCCCGCTTGAGGGCGACTGCGGGATCGTCCAGTGACCCCAGGAGCCGAAGCCGATCCACCGCTCGAAAGGCTTCCACTTCGAGAGTGCGCGAGGAAACCACGAGCTCGTCCGCAGGCAGGAAGGAGGGGCCGGGCTACCGCAGCAGCACGCGCAGAACCGTGCTAGCGTCGACGTACTTCGTCCGGATCCTCCCGCACGTACTCGAGAGCCTCCTCTATGTCTACCGGGTGATCCAGCGGAGTGATCTGGAGCCTGCCCCAATCCTGGGTGCCCAGTTTGAGGCGGCCTTCCCGCGCGAGTCGTTCGCGCCAGGAGAGGGCACCGGTCTGCGCCGCGACGATTTCCGCGATCGGCTCGTCTCGGTCGCGCACGAGCACACGGGTCCCCTGAGACGCCATCCTAAGATACTTGCTCAGGTGGGCCTTGAGCTCTGAAACGCTGATGTCCTTCATGGCCATAAAATGGGACCACAAAGGACATCACGACAGGGAAACTTGCGTTTCGCTGGCCCCGGGCTAGCTTCCCTTCCCATGACGCCCGTGCGGACGGCCACACATCATCACCATCATGACACCCCGACGGGTTCCGTGGTGACCGAGGTGCGCGCCTAGCTCCAGCACAGGCAGGAACTTCAAGACCGCGGCCCGTCGCAAACGGCGGGCCGCGGTTTTTTTCATGCGGCGGCGCGACCTACTGTAGGTCGGCGAGGGAGAAGATGGCGTGATCACAATAGCGCTGCCCAACAAGGGGCGGCTGTCTGAGAAGGCGCTCGGACTCTTCGAGCGTGCCGGGCTGCGGGCGGAGTTCACTTCCGAGCGCGTCCTGGTCGCGGCGCTCGGCAACGAGTTTCGCGCGATCTTCGTGCGCGCGGCCGACGTGCCCGAGTTCGTCGCCGACGGAGCCGCGGACGCGGGCGTGACGGGCGCCGACCTCATCGCCGAACGCGGGCGCCAAGTGGAGACGCTGCTCGACCTGGGGTTCGGCCGCTGCCGGCTGGCGGTGGCCGTTCCCGAGGGCTGCGGCATCGGCGCGCTCGAACAGGTGCGGGCCGGCTCGCGCGTCGCGACCACCTTCCCGCGGATCGCCTCCTCCTTCTTCGCTCAGGCTGGAATCCCCGTGGAGATCGCGCAGGTCTCCGGCGCCGCCGAGATCGCGCCTCACCTGGGTGTCGCCGACGTGATCGTGGATCTGGTCTCCACCGGCTCGACCCTCCGCGTGAACGGACTCCGCGAGGTCGCGACCGTGCTCGAGTCCACCGCCCGGCTGATTGCGAGCCGCGAGGCGTGGAGCGACCCGGCCCGCCGCACCAGCCTGGAGGAGCTGGTCGCGGCGCTCGAGTCGGTGCTGCGTGCCGACGGCAAACGCTACCTGATGGCGAACGTGCCGCGCGACCGGCTGGACGAGGTTAAGCGCGTGCTCCCGGGGATCAGCGGGCCCACGATCATCGAGGTCTCGGACGCGGAGAGCTGGGTGGCGGCGCACGCGGTGGTTGACGAAGACCGCGTCTATCAGACGATCGCGGGGCTCAAGCGGCTCGGGGCCGAGGGGATCCTGGTCACCCGGATCGAGAGGCTGATGCCGTGAGCTCCGGAATCCGCGCCTGCGGCGCGTCCCCGCTCCACCCCGGCCCGCGGGGCATCCTGCGCCGGCCTCCGGATGGGGACCGGTCGTGATCGCCGTGCGCGGCCGCCTGACCGAGCTGGCTCCGCAGCAGCGGGCGCTGCTGCTGGACCGGCGCCCGGCCGATGACGCAGACGTGCGCGACCGGGTGCGCGGACTGCTCGCCGACGTGCGCGCGGAGGGGGACGACGCGCTCTTCGAGATGGCGCGCCTCTTCGACGGCGTGGATCTCGCCTCGCTCGAGGTGCCGCGCGCGCGCTGGGACGCTGCGCTGGAGGCGCTCGATCCGCGCCTGAGCGCGGCGCTCGAGCGCGCGGTAAAGAACATCACCGCCTTCCATCGAGCGCAGCTCCCGGCCGAGCTCGCCGTCGAGGTGGAGCCCGGGGTGCGCCTCGGCCGCCGGTTCGGTCCGCTCACCGCGGTGGGCGTGTACGCACCAGGCGGCCGCGCCGCCTATCCCAGCAGCGTGCTCATGGGCGTCGTGCCCGCGCGCGTGGCCGGAGTCCCCGAGATCGTGGTGTCCTCACCGCCGGGAGAAGACGGCCAGCCCCCCGCGCCGGTGCTCGCCGCCGCCGCGCTCGCCGGGGCGACGCGCGTGTTCGCGCTGGGGGGCGCGGGAGCCGTCGGCGCACTCGCGTTCGGCACGTCGTCGGTGCCCCGGTGCGAGGCTGTCGTGGGGCCCGGCAACCGCTGGGTGCTGGAGGCGAAGCGCCAGGTGGCGGGGGAGGTGCGCATCGATTCTCCGGCCGGCCCCTCGGAGATCCTGGTGGTGGGCGACGGGAGCGCCGACCCCGAGCTGATCGCGGCCGAGCTGATCGCGCAGGCGGAACACGACCCGGACGCGGCGGTCGCGCTCGTGACCACCGCGGCCAGCGAAGCGGACGCGGTGGCCGGCGCGCTCGCGCGCAGGGTCGCTGCGGAGCCGCGGCGCGCCGTGGTCGAAGCCGCGCTGGCGGGGCGCGGCGCGTTGCTGGTCGCCGACGACCTCGAGGCCGCGCTCTCGTTTGCGGAGGCGTACGCCCCCGAGCACCTCCTCGTGCTCACGCGCAACGCCCGCGCCGACGCGGCCCGTGTGCGCACGGCGGGGACGATCTTCATCGGACCGGGCAGCTCGGTCGCGTTCGGCGATTATCTGACCGGCGCCAACCACGTGCTCCCCACCGCCGGCACGGCGCGGAGCTTCGCCGGCCTGTCGGCGCTGGACTTCCTCCGCTCCTGGACCTACCAAGAGGTGGCGCCGGCGGCCGCGCGCTCGCTCGCGGACGACACCGCACGCCTGGCGGAGGCCGAGGGGCTCCCGGGCCACGCGGCGGCGGCGCGGCTGCGCGGCGATCCGGGGGTGGACGAGGCGCTCGCGCCGCGACTGGAGAAGACCCGATGACTCGCTTCCCCCGACCCGACTACCGGAGCCTCGAGCCCTACGCTCCCGACCGCCGGCCGGTCCCGGTCGATCTCTCGGACAACACCAACCGCTGGGGCGCCCATCCCGACGCGATAGCGGTCGTGCGGGCGGCGGACAACGACCTGCTCACGCGCTACCCGGACGTGTACGCGCGCGCGCTCAAGGCGGCGATCCAGCGTCGCTACGACGTGCCCCCCGACTCGATCGCGACCGGGTGCGGCTCGGACGACGTGCTCGACTCGACCTTCCGCGCCGCGGGGCCGGAGGGAGGAACGGTCACGTTCGCGGGACCTTCGTTCTCCATGGTCGAGATCTTCGCCCGGATGAACGGACGGGACGCAGTGGAGGTGCCCTGGTCGAGGGCGCTCGCGAATCCGGAGCTGCTCCTCCACGGAGATCCAGCGGTCGTGTACGTCTGCCGCCCCAACAATCCCACGGGCGAGTCGGCTCCGCGGTCATGGATCGATGCGCTGCTCGCCGCCGTCGGCCCCGGCAGTCCCCTGCTCGTGCTCGACGAGGCCTACGCGGACTTCGCCGGCGAGACCCTGATCCGCGACGCGCCCGCGCACCCGCGGCTCCTCGTCGTGCGCACGCTGTCGAAGGCGTGCGGCCTCGCCGGCCTCCGCGTCGGTTTCGCGGTGGGCGCGCCCGAGGTCGCGCGCGAGGTCGAGAAGTCGCGCGGCCCCTATAAGGTGAGTCGGATCGCCGAGCGTGCCGCAGTCGCCGCGCTCGACGACCGGAGCGGGTGGGCGGCGCGCACGACCGCCGAGTGCGTCGCGAACCGCGACCGGCTCCTCGCCGAGCTGGAGGCGCGCGGGCTCGCGCCGCTCCCGTCGGCCGCCAACTTCGTCTTCTTCCCAGTGCGCGCCGGCTCGACCGCGGCCTGGAACCAGACGCTGCGCGAGCGCGGGGTCGCGGTGCGCCCCTTCGCGGGCTGCCTCAAGGTAGGCGACGGGCTGCGCGTCTCGGTCGCGCCCTGGCCGATAATGGCGCGCTTCCTGGAGGCGCTGGACCAGATCCTGGCGGAGGGGCGCGTCTCGGTGCCCGTGGGGAGCGGCCGATGACGCCCCTTGTCGCGCTGCTCGACTACGGCGCCGGCAACCTGCACTCGCTCGCCAAGGCGCTCGAGCTGGGGGGTGCGACAGCGCGCGTGACGTCCGATTGGGACGTGGCGCTCGCCGCGGACGCGCTCGTGCTGCCGGGGGTGGGCGCGTTCAGCGCCGCGGTCGAGGCGCTCCCTGCGGAGCGCGTGCGCGTGCGCGAGGCGCTCGCCGGGGGGCTCCCGTGCCTAGGGATCTGCCTCGGCATGCAGCTCTTCTTCGACGGCAGCGACGAGGGGGAGGGCGAGGGGATCGGCTTGATCCCGGGGAGCGTGCGGCGGCTCGACACTCCCGTGGTCCCGCACATGGGATGGAACGACGTCGGAGCCGCGGCCGACCCGCTGTTCGCCGGGCTGGACGAAGGGCTCCCAGCGTACTATGCGCACTCGTACCGGTGCGATCCCGAGGACGAGGGCGCGGTGATCGGCTGGACCGATTATAGCGGCGAGCGGATCGCCGCGGCGGTGCGCATGGGGCGCACCTGGGGGGTGCAGTTCCACCCCGAAAAGAGCTCACGGCCGGGTCTCCGGCTGATCGCGAACTTCCTCGAGGAGGCGCGTCGATGATCGCCGTACCCGCGGTAGACCTGCGCGAGGGCCGGTGCGTCCAACTGGTGGGGGGACGTCCGGAGGAGGAGCGGGTGAGCCTCCCCATGCCCTCGAACGTCGCACTCAAATGGTGGGATACGGGCTTCAAGCAGCTGCACGTCGTCGACCTCGACGCGGCGATGGGCAAGGGCGACAACGACGGGCTGGTGGGCGAGGTCGTAGTAGCGAGCCCGGCCGAGACCCAGGTGGGGGGCGGTGTGCGCGACGGAGAGCGCGTGGACTTCCTGTTCGCGGCCGGCGCGAATCGCGTGATCGTGGGCACGCGCGCCGTGGATGATCCGCAGTGGCTGGCGAGGCTCGTCCAGCGCTACCCGGGACGGGTCATCGTCGCGGCGGACGTGCGCGAGGGAGTGGTGCTGCGGAACGGGTGGACGGAGGCCTCGAAGCTCCGCGTCGAAGCCTTCCTCGAGAGTCTCGCCGAGCTGCCCCTGGCCGGCGTGCTCTGCACGGACGTGGAGCGCGAGGGACGGATGGAGGGGATTGATCTGGCCGAGGTGAAGACCGTGATCGCGGCGTCCAAGCACCCGATGCAGGTGAGCGGTGGGATCACGAGCATGGACGATCTGAAGGCGCTCGCCGACGCGGGCGCGTCCGCGGCGGTGCTCGGCATGGCACTCTACACCGGGCGGCTGGATCCGGAGGCCGTCGCGAGGGCATACGGGGGGATGGCATGAGCCGCATCACCCGGAGGACGCGCGAGACGCGAATCGAGCTCGAGCTGAGGCGCGGAGGGGGCGGCTCGGAGATCGCCACCGGCGACGCCTTCCTCGACCACATGGTCGGCACACTCGCGCGCTATGCCGGTCTGGAAATCCGGCTCACCGCGAGCGGCGACCTGCGCCATCACCTGGTCGAGGACGTCGCGATCAGCCTGGGGCTCGCACTCCGGGACGAGGTCCCCGACACGTGCGCGCGCTTCGGCTGGGCCGCGGTCCCGATGGACGACGCGCTCGTGCGCGCCGCCGTTGACGTGGGAGGCCGCGCCTGGTACGAGGGGCGGCTTCCCTCCGCGCTCTACCAGCACTTCCTGCAGAGCCTGGCGGTGAACCTGGGCGCGACCCTGCACGTGGAGGTCGCGCACGGGCGCGACAAGCACCATGTGGTCGAGGCAGCGGTCAAGGCGACGGGGCTCGCGCTGCGGCAGGCACTCGCGCGCGGCGACGCCGTGTTCAGCACCAAGGGCGCGGTGGAGCTCGAGCGCTCGTGAGTCTCCACCCCCGCGTCGTCGTCTGCCTCGACGTGAAGGACGGCCGCGTCGTGAAGGGGACCCGCTTCGAGGGGCTCCGCGACGTGGGCGATCCCGTCGAGCTGGCGGCGCGCTACGAGGCCGAGGGCGCCGACGAGATCGTCTACCTGGACATCTCGGCGTCGCGTGAGGACCGGGGAACGCTGCTTGAGCTGGTGCGCCGCACCGCCGAGGTGCTGTTCGTCCCGCTCACTGTGGGAGGCGGAGTCCGGAGGGCCGAGGACATCGGCCCGCTGCTGCGCGCAGGCGCCGACAAGATCAGTGTGAATACCGCGGCCGTGCGCAATCCCGCGCTGCTCGCCGAAGGCGCGCACCGCTTCGGCAGCCAGTGCATCGTGATCAGCGTGGACGCGGCTCGTGACGGCAGCAGGACCACGACGTCAGGCTGGCGCGCGTACACGCACGGCGGCAGCGTGCCGACCGAGCTGGACGCGGTCGCCTGGGCCGCGGAGGCGGTCCGGCGCGGCGCCGGGGAAGTGCTGCTCACCAGCATCGACCGGGACGGCGTGCGCACCGGTTACGACATCGCGCTCACCCGTGCGGTCGCGGACGGAGTCACCGTGCCCGTGGTCGCGTCCGGCGGCGCGGGCGAAGCGGCACATCTGCGCGATGCGTTCATCGAGGGACGGGCGTCCGCCGCACTGGTGGCCGGCATCCTCCACGACGGGCTCACCACCGTGGGCGCGCTCAAGGGCGCGCTCGTGGGGTGGGGGGTGGACGTGCGGCGCACGGACGCGGTGGACGTGAGCGCGCGGGGCATCGGATGACCGACCGGCGGATCCTGGCGGCGGCCGACCTGGACGCCGTTCGCTACGGCGAGCGGGGGCTCGTCCCCGTGATCGCCCAGGATGCGCGCGCGGGACTCGTGCTCATGGTCGCGTGGGCCAACCGCGAGGCGCTCGCGAAGAGCCTGGAGACGGGGGAGCTCCACTTCTGGTCCCGCTCGCGCGAGGGGATCTGGAGGAAGGGGGAGACGAGCGGGAACGTCCTTCGCCTCCGCTCCCTGCATCTCGACTGCGACGCGGACACGGTGCTCGCGTTCGTCGACCCGGCCGGACCGGCCTGTCACACGGGCGAGGCGACTTGTTTCGGAGACTTACCGGAGACGGATGCATCTGCGAACATGATTCTCGATGAGCTCTGGGCGATCATCGAGGAGCGCGCGCGCACCCGCCCCGAGGGCAGCTACACGACCCGTCTGCTCGCGGACGAGAACCTGCGGCTCAAAAAGCTCGGTGAGGAGACCACCGAGCTGGTCGTGGCACTGGCGCGCGCACCCTCCGAGCGCATCCCGGAGGAGGCGGCCGATCTGGTCTATCACCTCCTGGTCGCGCTCCGTGGCGCGGGAGTCGAGCTGCGCACCGTGCTGGAGGCGCTGGAGGCCCGCCGCCGGTAGACCAGCGCCAGGACGTCGGCGTCGCGCGCGCCGCGGTCGAGCCGCTGCGCCGTCCCTGCCGGCCCTTTCGCCTGCCCCTGGGATCGAGGCCCGCGGCGAGCGAGATTCCCTGGCACCGTGTCCGACTCGACCCTCGCGCACCACGAAGAAGAGGCGCTGGGCAAGGCGTACGACGCCCGCCTGATGCGCCGGTTGCTCGCGTACCTGCGCCCGTATCGCCTCCCCGTGGCCAGTGCGCTGCTCATGCTGCTGGCAGGCGCGGCCCTGGAGGTGGTCGGCCCCTGGCTCGTTCAGATCGCGATCGACGAGGCGATTCCGGCCCGCGACCTCCGGCTGCTCGCCCTCCTCGCCGCCGCCTACGTCGCGGCGAACGCGCTCGCCTTCCTGCTCCAGTACCTGGACGAGCTGCTCACCACGTGGCTGGGGCAGAGCGTCATGTACGATCTCCGCACGGAGATCTTCGCCAAGCTCCAGCGCGCCGACCTGCGCTTCTACGACCGCAATCCGGTCGGGCGGCTGATGACGCGGATCACCAGCGACGTGGAGACGCTGAACGACCTCTTCAGCTCGGGCGTGGTCACGGTGTTCGGCGACCTGTTCACGCTCTTCTTCATCGTCGCGGTGATGCTCCGCATGGACTGGCGGCTGGCGCTCGTGACGCTCGCCGTGCTCCCGTTTGTCGTCCTGGTCGCCTTCGTCTTCCGCGCCCGCATCCGCGAAGCGTATCGGGACATCCGGGTGCGGCTCGCCCGCATCAACTCCTTCCTGCACGAGCGCATCACGGGGATGCGCGTGGTGCAGCTCTTCAACCGCGAGCAGGCGGACGCCCGCCGGCACGAGCAGATCAACCGGGACTACCTCGAGGCGCACCTCCGCTCGATCACCTACTACGCGCTCTTCTTCCCGGTGATCGAGGTGTTCACGGCGATCGCGCTCGCGCTGATCATCTGGTACGGCGGCGGCGAGATCGTGCAGGGCGCGGTCACAGTCGGCGTGGTCGTGGCCTTCCTCCAGTACGCGCGCCGCTTCTTCCGTCCGATCCAGGATCTCTCGGAGAAGTACAACCTGCTCCAGGCGGCGATGGCGTCGTCCGAGCGGATCTTCCGGCTGCTGGACCGCGAGGAGGAGCTGACGGATCCGGCCCACCCCGTCGCGCTCCCTCCGCACACGCGCGGCGAGATCGAGTTCCGTGACGTGTGGTTCGCCTACGGCCAACGCGAGGACGGCGCGCCCGACTGGGTAATCAAGGGACTCTCGTTCCGCGCCGCACCGGGCGAGAAGATCGCGATCGTGGGCCACACCGGAGCGGGCAAGACCACGATCATCAACCTGCTCATGCGCTTCTACGACGTGCAGAAGGGGGAGATCCGACTGGACGGGGTGCCGATCCGGCGCATCCGCATGCACGACCTGCGCGCACGCATCGGGCTCGTGCTCCAGGACGTCTTCCTGTTCAGCGAGAACGTGCGCTACAACGTCCGCCTCGGCGCGCCGCTGAGCAATGAGCGCGTGCGCGAGGCCGCGCAGCGCGTGGGTGCCGACCGGCTCGTGCAGCGCCTGCCGCGCGGCTACGATCAGCCGCTCGGAGAGCGCGGCACCTCGCTCTCCGTGGGGGAGCGCCAGCTCGTCTCGTTCGCACGCGCGCTCGCGTTCGACCCGCCGATCCTGGTGCTCGACGAGGCGACCAGCTCCGTGGACTCGGAGATCGAGGCGCAGATCAAGGCCGCCACGGACGAGCTGCTCGAGGGACGCACGAGCCTGGTGATCGCGCATCGCCTCTCCACCGTGCAGGGGGCAGACCGCATCCTGGTGCTGCACCACGGCGAGCTGCGCGAGCAGGGAAGCCATCATGAGCTGCTCGCACGCGGCGGCCTGTATGCGCGGCTCCACGAGCTGCAGTTCGCGCGCGCGCCGGCCACCTGAGGGTCAGCGGCGTCTCACCACGGATCGAGGTGGCTTGCGAGTCGCTCGACCGCCTCGTCGCCGCACACCAGCACCAGTCGATCGCCGGCCTCCAGGACAGTGCTCCCGCGCGGACCCATCATGTGCTCCCCTCTGAGGATCGCGATCACGGTCGCGCCCATGGCGGCGAACTCGCGGCCGCTCTGGCCGATCGATGCATCGATCGGCGCGCTGTCCAGCCGCAGAACACCGACCATCATGCGCCGGCCATCGCCGATGTCGACCGCGAGTCCCGATTGGAGAAGAGCGATCAGGTCCAGGTTGCCGAGCTCGTCCAGGTTGGAGAGCCGCCGCTCTCGCAGGAGGCGGAGCGCGATCTCGAGATGCTCGGTGTGGTGGGCGGGCGACTCCGCTCGACTCCCGACCTGCGCCTCGTAGATGCTGCGGTGGCGGAAGCTCGCGCTCAGGCGATGCTGCACGACGTAGCTCAAGAGCACGGCCAGGGCAGCCGGCGCGAGCAGCGTGTAGCCCCCCGTCATCTCCACGACCATCATCATGGCGGCGAAGGGCACATGGGCGGCTCCGGCGACCACCGCGCACGCGGCCCCGAGCATGGTCCCCACGAACAGGCTGGGAGCGAACACGCCGCCAGACCCTCCCGAGGCGATGGTCAGGCTCATCGCGAGCATCTTGGCGAGCGTGAGCAGGAGCCCGAGCGCGAGGCGCCCGTCGATCGCCTGCTGCATCCACCCGTAGCCGCCGCCGAGAATCTGCGGGAGAAACAGCGCGATCAGCCCGGTCAGAAAGCCACCGATGGCGGGCTTGAGCGCCGCATGGACCGGGAGCATGCGGAAGAAGACTCGCGTGCGGTAGAAGAGGACCGGCAGGGCCGTCGCCACGCCTCCCGCCGCGAGACCGAGCACGACGTACCATCCGTAGTCGAGCGGCCGGTCGAGAGTGAGGGCGTCCGTCGGAACCGAGAAGAGCGCGCCGTACCCACCGGCCAGGCCGCTCACCGCGTACGCGACGATCGCGGACAGCGTCGCGTACAGAAGGGCGCTGGCCTCGAACTCCATGTCCGCGTACAGCACCTCGACCGCGAAGAGGGCGGCCCCGATCGGTGATCGAAAGATCGCCGCGATGCCGGCCGCGGCCCCGACCAGGAGCAGCAGCCGCCGGTCCTCCTCGCTCCGTCCCATGCGCTCGCCGTACCACGAGCCGACCGCGGCGGTGGCGAGGGCGATGGGCCCTTCCCGTCCGGCCGATCCGCCCGAGCTGATGGTGATAGCCGAGGTGACGAGCCTCACGGGTGCGACCCGCCCGCGCAGCGCTCCGCGCTGGCGGTGGAAGGCGCGAACCGCCGCGTCCGTGCCGTGTCCCTCGGCCTCCGGGGCGAAGCGGGTGGTGATCAACCCGACCAGGAGACCACCCGCCGTGGTGACCAGATGGATCAACCAGAGCCCCTGTGGACCCACCAGCTCCGCCGCCACGCCCCCCTCGCTCGGGAGCCCGGGGGGCCGCCCGGTAGCCTACCAGCCTCTCGAGCAGGGACACGCTGACGAAGCCCAGGAGGAGATTGAAGACCCAGGCGCAGGCGGCCGCCGCGATTCCCAGTATCACGGCGTCGACGAGGAGCCGGCGCTGGCGGACGTCGCGTGGTATCAGCGCCCGGCCGGGCCGGAGCGAGGGATGCACAGCCAATGATGGCTGCAATCGGGGAGGCCAGCCACCCTGCGACGTCAGATCGTGCCCCGCGGCTCCGGAACTCTGCGGACACTCTCTGAGATGTCAGTCAGGAACCGGACATCTGGCTTTGTGGCCGCCGCGATCGACG
>CAUZJY010000044.1:0-14660 GCA_963580305.1 Gemmatimonadales bacterium UBA6960 | reverse complement strand
ACGGAAGGCCGGAGCACGGAAGGCCGGAGCACGGAAGGCCGGAGCACGGAAGGCCGGAGCACGGAAGGCCGGAGCACAGAAGGCCGGAGCACGGAAGGCCGGAGCACGGAAGGCCGGAGCACGGAAGGCCGGAGCACGGAAGGCCGGAGCACGGAAGGCGATGGGCGGCGTCAGCCATCTGCTCGGCCGCGAGGAGCATGGCAAGGTTCCGCCCTCACCCGCTCCGGCGGTCCCGCGGCCGCCCTCGACGGTGCCGCCCGGCCCGGCGGTGCCGCCTTGGCGGCCGTCGATGGGTGGTGGAGTCGGGGGCGGGGGCCTGCTGCCCTGACGTGCCTGCGCATGTCCACGCGCGTCGCACGTCGGCGGGGGCCCTGCGGGGCTCCCGCCGGTCTCGTTCCTGTCGTCGGCTCAGGTGGGAAGCAGCGCCTCCGGCCGCGCCAGGATGGCCATCGTACGTTCGGGCCACTCGGGCATCAGGCAGCGGAACGGACGGAGGGAGAGTTCGAAGAGCGCCAGCGCGGCGTGCAGCCGCACGTCGCGCTCCCGCAGCGGCCACCGGGTCGCCTGCTCGTAGCCCCGGCAGATCGCCGGCTGAGCGCGCCCGGTCGAGCCGGCCCGCGACCGCCGCCTCTGCGTCACCGCCTTTCGACGGTTTTGCTCTGAGCAGCGTGCATCGCCGAATCGCTGGCCCTCGTAGGGCGCGCGCTTCGTCCCCATTGTGGGGGCGTCAGAAAAGCTAAGGAGAATGCCACGCATCCCGCGCGGCCGGGACGAACGTCAGAGGACTCCGGTCAGCCATTCGAGCACCCGGCCTGCGACGGCCACCGACGCCGCCAACAGGAGCGCCAGCGCCGCGGCTACCGCCGACGCGGCCCCGGCGGCGACCCACGCGCTCCTGCGGCGCGTGCGGTGTGGATCCGCCATGTGGCCCTCGAGCAGGGCGAGATTGCGGGCGTTCGCGCGCCACCCGATGTCGAACAGATCACCGAGCAGCGGGACCGCTCCCAGAAGAGCATCGATCCCGATGTTCATCCCCATGCGGGCGAGCAGAGCGGGAGGCGCTCCCAGCCGAATGCCCTCCACCAGGAACCATGCGGAGACGACCGCGCCCAGGGCGTCGCCGATCCCCGGGAAGAGTCCGAACACCGCGTCCAGCCCCAGGCGAACCGAGGTTCCCGGAATGCGGACCGCGTAGTCCATCCAGCGGGCGACGGTGCGGAGTGGCTCGAGCGCCGCAGTAGCCCGGCGGACCTCGGAACCGAGAGTGGCCTGCCGGTCTTCTGGCGTCCCGGAGGTCAGTGGTCTGTGCCCTCCGGCGGGGTGGCGTAGGCCCGGACGGGGCGCACCAGCTTGCCCGGGCTCACCGGCTTGACCAGTACCTCGTCGAATAGCGGGGCGTCGCCCGCCTCGTGCTCCGCGGCGTGGATGCCGAGCGAGTCGGCGGTCACCGCGATCAGCGCCGGCGTCTGGTCGTCGGCCGCGCGGAGCATGCGCGCGACCTCGATCCCGTTCAGGCCCGGCATGTGGAGGTCCGTGACCACCACGTCCGGATGGCGCGCCTCTGCGCAGCGCAGCCCCTCGATCCCGTCGCAGGCGGTGATCACCTCGAAGCCCGCGAAGTCCAGCATATCCCGGTAGATGATACGGGCGTCGTCGTCGTCCTCGAGCAGAAGCACGACCTGCAGTGACCCCACGCGCGCTTCCGCTGCGTCCGATCCGAACGGCTGGGCCGGCGGCTCACACGCACCCCGACCGGCCCACCCCCCAGCCGGGCGATCCAGTCGCCGAACTCGGCGAGCCGGATCGACTTGGTGAGATAGACGTCGGCTCCGAGCCGGGTGGCACGCTCCCGCGAGGAGGGGCGGGCGTCCCCGGTGAGGCAGAGCAGGGGCGGCCGGTGCGCGCGGGCCCCCACCGTTTCGAGCAGTGACCAGCCGTCGGTGCCGCCCAGGTCCACGACCACCACGCCGACGTCGGGGGAGCCGATCAGGTCGTGGGCGGTGGCCGCCTCCCCGGCCTCGGCGACCCGCCACCCGCGGCGCTCGAGGAAGCTTCGGAAGACGGCACGGTGGTCGGAGTCGTCCTCGACCAGCAGCATGCACGGGACCAGCTTGGCCGGCGCTCGGATCTCCATCGGTCGCTCGGCGTGGTGGTGCGATATGCTTGAGCGCCACGTGGGCAAACGCTGTGCCGCCGTCGGCCGAGCAAGCGGAGGGCGAGCGCTCAGTACCGGTAGTGATCCGGCTTGTATGGCCCGCCGATCGGAGCCCCGATGTAGGCGGCCTGGCTCTCGGTGAGCGGCGTGAGCTTGACCCCGAGCTTGTCGAGGTGGAGACGGGCGACCTCCTCGTCCAGGTGCTTGGGCAGCACATATACGCGCTGCTCGTAGCGGCCCTGATTCCCCCACAGCTCGATCTGAGCCAGCACCTGATTCGTGAAGCTCGCGCTCATCACGAAGCTCGGATGCCCGGTCGCGCACCCGAGGTTGAGCAGCCGCCCTTCGGCGAGCACGAGCACTGAGTGCCCGTCCGGGAAGATCCACTCGTCGTACTGCGGCTTGATGTTCACCAGCTGGATCCCGGGCACGCGTCTGAGCCCGGCCATGTCGATCTCGTTGTCGAAGTGGCCGATGTTCCCCACGATCGCCTTGTCCTTCATGCAGCTCATGTGGTCCGCGGTGATCACGTCCTTGTTGCCGGTAGCCGTGATGAAGATGTCCGCGGTCTCGACGAGGTCGTCGAGCGTCGACACCTGGAACCCCTCCATGGCGGCCTGAAGCGCGCAGATCGGGTCGATCTCGGTCACCACCACGCGCGCGCCTTGGCCGCGGAGCGCCTGCGCACACCCCTTCCCGACCTCTCCGTAGCCGCAGATCATCGCCACCTTGCCGCCCATCATCACGTCCGTCGCGCGGTTGATGCCGTCCACCACCGAGTGCCGGCAGCCGTAGATGTTGTCGAACTTCGACTTGGTCACCGAGTCGTTCACGTTGATGGCGGGAAAGAGCAGCGCGCCCTTGCGTTCCATCTCGTAGAGCCGATGAACTCCGGTGGTGGTCTCCTCCGACACGCCCCGGATGTCCGCGGCGGTGCGGTGCCAGCGCTGCGGATCCTCGGTCAGGGTGCGCCGGAGCAGGTCGAGAATCACGCCCCACTCCTCGGGATCGCCGGCGGGATCGAATTCTGGCACCTCCCCGGCGTCCTCGAACTCGACGCCCTTGTGCACCAATAGCGTGGCGTCGCCGCCGTCGTCCACGATCAGGTCGGGGCCACGACCGTCGGGCCAGAGCAGCGCCTCGGTCGTCGCCCACCAGTATTCTTCGAGCGTCTCACCCTTCCAGGCGAAGACCGGGATTCCGCGCGGCCCCTCGGGCGTTCCGTCGGGCCCCACCACCACCGCGGCGGCCGCGTGGTCCTGGGTCGAGAAGATGTTGCAGGACACCCAGCGCACGTCGGCGCCCAGATGGGCGAGCGTCTCGATCAGCACCGCGGTCTGCACGGTCATGTGGAGTGACCCCATCACGCGGGCGCCGTCGAGCGGCCGCTGGTCGCCGTAGCGCGTGCGGAGCGCCATCAGCCCGGGCATCTCCTGCTCGGCGAGGCGGATCTCCTTGCGGCCCCACTCGGCGAGACCCAGGTCCTTGACGGCGAAGGGCGGCCGTCCGGTCGTGCCGGCGCTGCGCTGCTCGAGCGTCGCGGTCTTCATCTCGTTGATCCCCGTGTGATCGTGGTCAGGTCGCGCGCTCAGGTGTACGCGCGCGTCCCGCGCGCGCGCTGGAGAGAACCTTAGCTCCCTGCCGCCATGAGCAGGAGGGGCCCCCGAGCTTCCACGTCCGGGGGCAGTGGGCGCACCACCGCCTCCCGGACCCCCGCCTCCTCCAGCCATCCCCGCAGCTGGTCCACCGTGAAGCCCGGCCAGAGGTGGCCCAACTCCTCACGATAACCGATCCGGTCGTGCGGACGCAGGTCGACCACCACCAGCCGCCCCCCCGCGCGCAGCGTGCGCGCGGCTTCCGCGAGCGCGGCACCCGGATCGGGGAGGTGGTGGAGCACCAGCGAGACGATCGCGAGGTCGAGCTCGCCGTCCGCGATCGGCAGCGCCGTGAGCTCACCCGTTCACAGCTGCACGTTCGGCACCCCTGCGAGCCGCCGGCGCGCAGCCTTGAGCATCTCGCGCGACCGGTCGACCAGCACCACGCGCTCCACGAACGGGGCGAGCGCGAGCGCAGTCTGTCCCGTGCCTCCGCCCAGGTCGCCGACCACCCAGTGCGGATCCAGGAGAGCCAACAGCGGAAGCAGGTCGGCGCGCCGACCGTACAGCTCCGTCCGGAGCTCGTCCCACCGCTCGTCCGCCGCGGAGAAGAAAGCGCGGGAGCGGTCGGGCGAGTCGGCGAGCAGGGCGGCGACGCGCTCGGCGTCCTCGGGCCAGAGATCCAGGCGGGTGAGCTCGTCCCGCACCAGGGGCCACAGCGTGGCCGCGTCGGGGGGTAGTGGGTCGGTCATGCGATACGGTCGGTGCGGGCCCTGCGCGCGGGCCGTCACCCAGCCGTCGCTCGCGAGGATGCCCAGGTGTCGGCTCACCGTCGATTGCGGTAACCGCGTCGCGCGGCACAGCTGCGAGACCGTGAGCTCGCGGCCGTCGAGCAGCGCGAGCAGGCGGCTGCCGTCGCCCAACGCCGAGAAGCGGTCGAAGATCGTCTTCGTATCCATCTATACGGATACGAAGAGATGATGTGACTCGATGCGAGACAAAGGGCGCGGTGCTGCCTCGGGAGCCATGCGTCGGCGTGCGGGCGGCCGGGGATGCGCATGGTGAAGGTGCTCCCCCGGCTGGGCTCACTCCTGACCTCGATCGCGCCGCTCAGGAGCCGGACCAGACGGCTGACGATGCTGAGTTCCAGACCGGTCCCACTCTGGCGCCGCTCGGGATCGACCTGCCAGAACGGATCGAAGGTCCGCTCGCGGTGCTCGGGGCGATGCCCACGCCGGTGGCGGACACCGCGAGCGCCACCCGGTCCGGCTCGGCGTGCGCCTCCAGGCGGATCACGCCGCGCTCCGTGTATTCGAGCGCATTGCTCACCAGGTTGAGGAGGATTTGCCGGAGCGGGTCCGGGTCGGTGACGAGTGACAGCCCGTGGGGCGCCTGCACCTCGAGGGCGAGTCCCGCCTTGGCCGCGAGCGGCTCCATGATGCCCTGCACGTCCTCGAGCAGGCGGGTGGCGTCCACCTCGGCGAGCTGGACCGCGCCCGTGCCTGCGTCCAGGTGACTGAAGGTCAGGAGCTGATCGATCAAGTGGATCTGGTGCTTGAACGGAGCACGCCGCAGACCGGCGCGGCGGTGGAGGGATCGAGGGGGCGGGCCTGCAGCCGCTGCGCAGCCGTCGCCCGGGCGGCGTCCCGGTGGGTGACCTCGAGCCGCGTGAGCCCGCCGTGCTCCTCGACGACGTAGGCATCGTCCTGGCGAGGCTCCCGCGATCGTCCGGACCAGCACGTCCAGATCGCTCAGGTCGCCGAGGATCCGCCGCCGGGGACCCGGAGAGAGACGGAGCAGGGTAGGAGTGGCGAGCACCCGATCCTCCTCCGCCCGGGCGGGGTGCGCGAGCACGTCGATCACTTCGAGCTCGTAGCGTCCCGAGAGCGCGCTCTCCTCCAGCTTCTGCAGATTGCGCAGCGCCTTCTGCGAGCTTGGGGGTCGCCTGCCACGTACAGGCGGAGACGAATGACCTCTTGCGGAGTGGGGGCGGGCATCGCGCCCGGGGGTGCGGGTCAACGGCGACGCTTCGAAGGGGCCTACGCCGCAATCGGCGTGCCCCCGACGGGGCCGCTCGCCGGCGCCACAGGAGCTCCGGAGCGGGGCCGGAGAGCAGGATCCGAGCGATGACGACGGAGGCCGGGATGGCAGGTTCCCCCATGCGCGCGGCTCTGCTGCCGCTCGAGCGTGCGCTGCTCCAGCATCACGGAGGCTGGCCGCGCCAGCGCGTGCGCGTGCTCGTGGATGATGGCACCGAGCACGCCGTGCCTGCGGCGCTCTTCTTCCGGTCGGGGAGGAGCCGGCTCGCGGTCGACCGCGCCGCGCTCCGACTCTGCCGCGGCCGGGTGCTCGACGTGGGCGCGGGGGCGGGTGCGCTGGCGCTGCCCCTCCAGGAAGCGGGGCACGAGGTGACCGCGCTCGAGCTCCTACCGGGCGCGGCGCGGATCCTCCGGGATCGGGGGGTGCGGGACGTCCGTCAGGGAAACCTGTGGACCTTCCGCTGGGAGCGTCCCTACGACACGGTGCTCGCGCTCATGAACGGAACCGCGCCCGCCGGGACGCTCGCCGGGCTGCCGGGGCTGCTCGACGCACTGGCCTGCCCGCTCGCCCCGGGGGGACAGCTGCTCGTCGACTCGACCGACCTGCGCGGCCGAGGAGAGAGGGGAAGAGCGCGGCGGCCGGACGGCCGCTACGTCGGCGAGCTTCAGTACCAGCTCGAGCACGACGGCGAGCGCGGGCCCCCCTTCCCGCAGCTCTTCGTGGACCCGGAGCAGCTCGCGGTCGCCGCGGCCGCCTCCGGACTCGCGGCCGCCATGGTGTGGAGCGGCCGCGGCGGGAGCTATCTGGTCCGGATGACCCGGGTTTAACCGCGGGCGTGGCCGGTCACGGCTCCAGTACGCGCCCGGGAAGAACCGCGGCGCGCCCGAAGCGGTCGCGTAGGTCGTCGATCACCCGGGCGAGCGCCCGGTCGCGGGCCGACTCGAGCGCGTCGTCGCCCGCGAACAGCCCGAGCTGCGTCGGAGCCTCTCGCTCCACGAGTCCGGTCAGCGCCACGCCCATGAGCCGCACGCCGGTGCGCCGGCGGGAGCGCAGCTCGCGCAGCAGCGGGAGCGCGACCGCGTAGATCGCGTGATCGGTCTCCACTGCATCGGGGAGCGTGTGGCCGGCCTGTCGCGTGCAGAAGTCGCCATCGCGCAGCTTGACGGTGATCGTGCGCGCTCGGTAGCCGCCCTCGCGCAGCGCGGCGCTCGCCGACACGCAGATCCGGAGCAGCTCGCGCTCCACGGTCCGATCGTCGTGCAGGTCGTGGCCGAAGGTGCGCTCCGTGCTCACGGACTTGCGGGCGTCTCGCTCCGAGACGGTGCCTCCGTCGACGCTGCGGATCCGGTCGTAGAGCCAGTCCCCGCGCACCTCCCCCAACCAGGCGCGCAGCCAGGCGCGCTCGATCCGAAGCGCATCCTCCACCTCCACCAGCCCGCGCCGGGCGAGCACCACTGCGAAGGCCGGTCCGATCCCCGGGAGCTCCCCGAGCCGGTGCGTGCGCACGAACGTCTCCTCCTCTCCGGGAGCCACCACGTGTACGCCCGCGGGCTTGGCGCGCCGCACGGCCAGCTTGGCCACGCTGCGGCTGCTGCCCCCGCCCACGGACACCGAAACCCTGGTCTCGGCCAGCACCGCCTCGCGGATCCGCCGCGCCGTCTGGACGAGCTCCTCGCCGAAGAGCCGCTCGGTGCCGGACAGATCCAGGTAGAACTCGTCGATCGACGCGGCCTGCACGACCGGCGCGAGACGTTTAAGGGTGTCGTTGATGGCCCGGCTCTTGCTGGCACACGCGCCTCGAGGGACGGGCACGACCACGGCATCTGGACAGAGGCGGAGCGCCTGGGTGGTGGGCATCCCGGAGCGGACACCGAATGCGCGGGCCTCGTACGAGGCCGACGTGACGACGCCCCGGCCGGTGGGGGAGCCTCCGACCAGCAGCAGCCGCTCCCGCCCCACGCCCTCTGGGTCCATCAGCCTCGCGACTTGGACGAAGAACATGTCGCAGTCGACCAGCATAATTCGTCGGGGAGCTTCGGGATCGAGCATGGCGATGCCCAACGGCAATGACGCGAACCTGGATCTCATTCCCGAGGCCAGGCGGGAGATTATTCGTCTGCTCAAGCGCCGCGGGCCGCTCCCCGTCGCGGACATCGCCGAAGCCCTCGCCGTGACCGTCTCCGGCGCACGCCAGCACCTCTCCTCCCTCGAGCGCGACGGTGTGGTCACGTATCAGCGCGTCCGGCAAGGCCCAGGACGCCCGCGCCACCTGTACGAGCTCACCGAGCGCGGCGACGCGCTCTTCCCTCGCCGCTACGCCGAGTTGATGAACGAGCTGCTCGGCTACGTGCGAGGCCGATCCGGGCCTGGTGGACCGCGTGTTCTCGCGCCGCAGTCAGCGGCGCTTCGAGGCGATCCGGGCGCGGCTCGATGGGCTGCCGCTCGCGGAACGCCTGTGCGAGCTGGTCCGCATCCTGGACGAGGACGGCTACTTCCCGGGGTTGCAGAGCCAGCGCGAGGGCGAGTGGCGGATCCTGGTCCGGAACTGTCCTGTGCGTGCCCTCGGCGAAAAGTACGCGCAGGCCTGCACCAGCGAAATCAGCTTCCTCCGGAAGGCGCTTCCCGACGCGGAAGTGCGCCGCTCCGCCCATCAGCGCGACGGCCACACCTGCTGCGCGTACGAGATCTGCTCGCTCGCGGAACCGAGCGGTAGCGCGGGGGTGCAGGAGTAGCCCCGTCGTGGCCCGAAGCGCACACGTAGCGGCGGGCGGGGCCGCATTTCCTTGGACATTCCGGGACCGTCGCACTGTACGGGTCCTGCACGCGCCCACCTCAGTCCCATCACAGGGAAGGAGAAGGAGAGGAGCATGGCCTCTAAGTTCCAGCTGCCCCCGCTCGGCTACGACTACGCTGCGCTTGAGCCGCACGTCGACGCGCGCACCATGGAGATCCATCACACCAAGCACCACCAGGCGTACACGGACAACCTCAACGCAGCGCTCGAGAAGCATTCCGCGCTGCACGGCAAGAGCGACGAGGAGCTGCTGCGCGGCATCCAGTCCATGCCGGAAGAGATCCGGACCGCCGTCCGCAACCACGGTGGGGGCTACCACAACCACAACCTCTTCTGGAAGGTGCTCGCCCCGGGCGGGAGCAGGGCGCCCTCCGGGGAGCTCGCCAAGGCGCTCAACGCGGCCTTCGGGTCGGCGGATGCGTTCAAGGCCAAGCTCACCGACGCGGCCGCGAAGCGCTTCGGGTCCGGCTGGGGGTGGTTGTGTGTGGACGGAAAGGGCCAGCTTCAGGTGCTCTCGACCGCTAACCAGGACAGCCCGCTGATGGACGGGCTCACCCCCGTCCTGGGCGTGGACGTGTGGGAGCACGCCTACTACCTGAAGTATCAGAACCGGCGGCCGGAGTACCTCAAGGCCTTCTGGGAGGTCGTGAACTGGGACGAGGTCGGCCGTCGCTACGCCGAGGCCGGGGGGGGCTGACCGCAAGTCTTCGGGTCGTGGGAGGTCCGGAAAGAGGCGGCCGCGCGCCGCGCGGCCGCCTCTTTCCGTATCCCTGTTCGCGTCGGCGCGAACGACGTCGATGAAATCCTTGTGTCGTCGGCGCCATTTGTTTACTCATGTCGTGGTGGCCACGCCGCCGACTCCTTCCCACAACGTTCACGGTAACCGGCTGAACGCATGCCGATGCGCTTCGCTTTCGTCCGCATTGTGACCGTTCTCGTAACGCTCACGGCGGCCGCCCTCCCCAGTCCTACGGCCGCCCAGAGCCTGGGCGGTTCGCGCGCCTCGCTGGATCTCCAGAACCGGATGGCGAGCCAGCACGACTTCAGCTATCTCAGCACCGCGACCCAGGTGCGCAAGTTCGTGGACGCCGGCTATCTGGTCCCGGTCGTGGCCAACGCTGATTTTGAGCTGCACCGGGTCTCGTATCCGTACGCGCGGCCCGAGGTGCGGATGTTCTTGGAGCGGCTCGCCGGACAGTACCGGAGCGCCTGCGGGGAGCGGCTCGTGGTTACCAGCCTGACCCGGCCGGAGTCCGACCAGCCGAGGAACGCCTCCGATCACTCGGTCCATCCGACTGGAATGGCAATCGATCTGCGACTGGCCTGGAACGCCCGCTGCCGCAGCTGGCTCGAGCGCGTGCTGCTCCAGCTCGAGCGCGTGCGTGTGCTCGAGGCCACGCGCGAGCGGCGGCCCGCCCACTACCACGTCGCGGTGTTCCCCCGCCCGTATGCGGAGTACGTCGCTCTCAAGGAGCCCTCCACCCGACTCGCGGCCGCCGACGTCCCGTCCCGGGCGCTCGACCGGGAGCCGCTCCACTACCGCGTGCGCTCCGGCGATTCACTGTGGGCGATCGCGCGCCGGCACGGCCTCACGGTCGCGCAGCTCCAGCGGACCAACGAGCTCGCGTCCTCGCGCATCGTTCCCGGTCAGGTCATCGAGCTCCCCGTCTTGGACTGAGCTGGCGGGAGTCCGGGAGACCGGCTCGGCGGGGCCCTGCCTTCCCCGCTACTCCCATAACGGCCCAACTCACACCCATCACCAAGGAGATTCACCCGTGAGGAACAACAAGGGCTTCACCCTCATCGAGCTCCTGATCGTGGTCGTGATCATCGGGATCCTGGCGGCCATCGCCATCCCGAAGTTTTCCGCCACCCGGGAGAAGGCGTACTTCGCCGCGATGAAGTCGGACCTGAAGAACCTGGCGAGCCAGCAGGAGATCTACTACGCCAACAACTACACGTATACGACCGACAAGGCTACGCTGGGCTTCGTGCAGTCCGAGGGCGTGAACGTGACCGTGGGCGCCGCGTCGGCGTCCGGCTGGTCGGCCTCGGCGACGCACCAGGCCTTCGGGACCACCACCGACGGCTGCGCGATCTACTACGGCGACGCCACCGCGCCGCCGTCCGCTCCGACCACGCCCAGCGCGCCGGGCGAGATCCTCTGCACGCCCTGAGGCATCTGCCTCAGCCACGCTGGTGGTGGGGGAAGCGTGGCTCGGACCTGGTCCGGGCCACGCTTCCCACGACCAGCCGAACGCTCCCCGCCGAGCAGTGCGGGCTCTACCACGGCGACGCAGATCCGGCTGGCGGGAGCCCTACGGCCGAGCCCGGCATCGTGACCTGCACGATGTGATCGTGCGCCGCCCACGCATTCGTGTGGGTGTCAGGCGGGTCCGCGGCTCCTCGAGCCGCCGCGATCCGCCCCCGCACGTTGCCGAGGTTCCGGCCGCGGCCCACCTTGGCGAAGCACTCGCTCCGCCGCCCCTTCCGATCCGCCCGTGGCGGACCTGCGGCGCCGGGGCCGCGCTGCATCCGCTGCACGCGAACGCGCAGTCGCTCACGAACTTCCTGAACGGAGAGTACCGGCCCGACACGCATCAGGGCCGGCGAAATGGTTGGGGGATCAGGCGGGGTAATACTGGAATGACCCTCAACGACACTGAACGACAGCGCGCGTTGACCGGCCGGACCGTACGGGGCGAGTTTCAGCCGCTCCGAGCGGGCTCCGAGTCCTGGCGCTTGCACCCGTAAGAACAAGCAACGATTGAACATGCGACGCATCTCCTTCCGCACGGCCGGGGACTCTCACGGCCGCGCTCTGACGACCATCCTCGAGGGGATCCCGGCCGGGCTCCCCCTGGAGATGGAACGGGACGTGGATCCCGAGCTGCGGCGCCGGCAGGGTGGGTACGGCCGCGGGCGCCGGATGCAGATTGAGAGCGACCGGGCGGATCTGCTCTCCGGGGTCCGGCTGGGGGAGACGCTGGGATCGCCGATCGCGATGGTCGTCTGGAACCGCGACGCCGAGAACTGGGCCACCGCGATGAGCCCCCTCGCGCCGGAGGTGGAGGTGAACCCGAAGGCGCTGCGCGCGATGTACCTCCCGCGCCCGGGGCACGCGGACCTGGTCGGCGTGCTCAAGTACGACCGTCGCGACACGCGCGACGTCCTGGAGCGTGCGAGCGCCCGCGAGACCACCGTGCGGGTCGCGTGCGGCGCGATCGCCAAGCGCCTGCTCGCCGAGCTGGGGGTGCGCGTGGGGAGCCACATCGTGAGCATCGGCGACGTGTCGGCCTGCTTCCCCGACGAGCTGCCCGAGGACTTGAACGCCGCCGTGGACGGCGATCCGGTGCGCTGCCTCGACCGCGAGGCTTCGGAGCGCATAGTCACGGCGATCGACCGCGCGAAGGAGGAGGGGGACACGCTGGGCGGGGTCTTCGAGGTGGTCGTGACCGGGCTCCCCGTGGGGCTCGGCAGCTACGTCTCCTGGGACGCGAAGTTGGACGGCCGGTTGGCCGGAGCCGTGATGTCGATCCAGGCGGTCAAAGGGGTCGAGATCGGGCTCGGCTTCGAGGGCGCGCGCCGCCCCGGCTCGCGGGTGCACGACCCGATCGAGACCGACCCGAGCAAACCGCGCGCCGGCGAGATCGGCCGCGCGTCCAACCGGGCGGGTGGACTGGAGGGTGGGGTGACCACCGGCGAGCCGGTTGTGGTGCGCGGGGCGATGAAGCCGATCTCCACGCTGCGCCGCCGCCTTCCCTCGGTCGACCTGCGCGATGGCTCGCCCGCCGACGCCGCCGTGGAGCGGAGCGACGTGTGTGCCGTCCCCGCCGCCGGCGTGGTCGGGGAGGCCATGGTCGCGCTGGTGCTGGTGGACGCGGTGCTGGAGAAGTTCGGCGGCGACTCGCTGGGTGAGCTACGGAGGAATCTCGACGCCTATCTCGACTACCTCGCCAGTCGTGGCTTTGGCGAGCGCTGAGATGATGATCTGCGAGGGGCGGCAGGATCCCCGCGGCGGGAGCGAGGCGACCGGGCAGGCCGGTGCGCCGTGGACGCGCGTCGTGCTGGTGGGCTTCATAGGGAGCGGCAAGACCACCGTCGGCCGGCTGCTTGCCCCGCGGCTCGGCTGGTCTTTCGTGGATCTTGACCACGAGGTGGTGGCGGCGACCGGACGGAGCGTGGAGGAGCTGTTCCGCGAGCGCGGCGAAGCGGCCTTCCGGGAGCTCGAGGCGCGCGCCGGAGCCTCGGCCCTGGTGCGGGAGCACACCGTGCTTGCCCCGGGCGGCGGCTGGTCGCTCGTTCCCGGGCGGCTCGAGCAGCTCCCGCCGGGGAGTCTCTCGGTGTGGCTGCGCGTAAGCCCCGAGACCGCCGTCCGGCGGGCGACCGGGCACGGGCGGGTGCGTCCGCTGCTGGTCGGAACGGACCCCCTCGCCCGGGCGCGTACCCTGCTCGCCGAACGCGAAGCGATCTATACCCGCGCCCAGCTCCACCTCGACGCCGAGCGTAGCAGGCCGGCCGCGCTCGTCCACCGGATCGCGGAGCACGTGGAGGCGAGCCGATGAGCCGCGGAGGCCTCCGGTGATCCGACGCAAGGACGGCCGGCATCTCGTCATCGTAGAGTCTCCCGCGAAGGCGCGCACGATCAGGCGCTATTTGGGTCCCGCCTACGAGGTCGCCGCTTCGGTCGGGCACATCCGCGACCTTCCCACCAAGGAGCTGGGTGTCGACGTCGAGGCCGGGTTCGAGCCCAGGTACGTGACCATCCGCGGTAAGGGAAAGGTCATCAGCGAGCTCAAGCAGAAGGCGCAAAACGTCGACACCGTGCTGCTTGCCACCGACCCGGACCGCGAGGGCGAGGCGATCGCGTACCACGTGGCGGAGCAGCTCGGCGATCCAATGGATCACGAGCGCTTCCAGCGCGTCCAATTCCGCGAGATCACCCGCGACGCGGTGCGGAGCGCGATCGAGCACCCGGGCCGCCTCGACCTACGCAAGGTCGAGGCGCAGCAGGCGCGCCGCATCCTGGATCGTCTGGTGGGCTACCAGGCGAGCCCATTCCTGTGGCGGCCGATCTTCCCCGGGCTCTCCGCCGGGCGCGTGCAGACGGTGGCGCTGCGGCTGGTCTGGGAGCGCGAGGAGGAGATCCGCGCCTTCCGCGCCCAGGAGTACTGGTCGATCACGGCGGGCCTTTCGAAGGATGGTCAGGACTTCGAGGCCAAGCTCCACCAGATTGACACCAGGTCCGTCCACCTGGCGGACGAGGCGGCGGCCAGCGCCGTGTTCGCGGACGTGCGCGGCGTCGCCTTCCCGGTGGCGGAAGTCAAGCGCCGCGAGCGCCGGAAAAATCCGGCAGCGCCGTTCACCACCTCGACGCTCCAGCAGGAGGTGGCCAAGCGGCTCCGTTTCTCGGCCCGCCGCACGATGTCCACGGCGCAGCGGCTGTACGAGGGCGTCGAGCTGGGTGACCGCGGAGCGGTCGGGCTGATCACGTACATACGGACCGACTCGACGCGCGTGGCGGGAGTCGCGGTCGATCACGCGCGCGCCTGGATCGCTTCCGAGATGGGGAAGGAGTTCGTTGCCGAAACGCCGCGCTACTGGACCGAGAAAAAGCAGAAGGGCGCGCAGGAGGCGCACGAGGCGATCCGCCCCACGGACGTGACCATCCATCCCAGTGAAGTATACCGGTATCTCGAGGACGATCAGGCCCGCCTCTACGAGCTCATCTGGCTGCGCTTCGTGGCGAGCCAGATGGCGCCTGCGGTCTACGACACGACCACCGCCGACTTCGCCGTGCGCGGACAGGTGAGCGGCAGGGTGCATCGGTTTCGGGCCACCGGATCGGTAGTCAAGTTCGAGGGGTTCACCCGCCTGTACCTGGAGGCGTCCGAGATCGGCGATCACCGCCGGCTGGACGATCTCGAGCCGCTCCCCGCGCTGGACGAGGGGCACGGCTTCGCCTGGGAGGGAAGCGCGGAGGCGCCGCGGGCGGAGGGGATCGTGCGGCGCGTGGATCCCAAGCAGCACTTCACCCAGCCGCCCCCGCGTTACAGCGAGGCCAGCCTGGTGAAGG
>CAUZJY010000043.1:0-14677 GCA_963580305.1 Gemmatimonadales bacterium UBA6960 | reverse complement strand
CGTCCTCGTCCCGCCCCTCCTCCCAGTTCTCTTCGTCCTCATCATCGAAGACCTTCACGTCGAGGAGTACGGTACCGCGAGCCTGAAACGCGGTCCAGCTCGAGCGGTCCTCCATCCGTGGTCCTCCTGAGGAAACCACCTGCGAACCCGGGAATCCCTGCGAGGTCATGGGCGCCAAGGTATACCGGGGGTACTCCCTGTCAAGGAGAAATCCAAGCGATCGTGCGCGCGTTCGTGCAGTCTCTCACGACGTCGTCTACGTGCGTTCGAACGTCGCGGTGCGCTGGATCCCGGAGCATGCGGCGGCGCCAGGCCGCGCGTTTCGAGCCACGTCGCGTGGCTACCGTCTTCCTTCCCCCGCCTTGCGCATCTGCACCAACTCGCGCGGCTCGAGCTGAAAGGTCACGTGCTCGATTCCGTACCGGCGCATACGATCGCGGATCTCTTCGAGCACGCGCCGCTGATCCATGGGGTCCTCGATCACACCATGAGCCGAGAGCGCGATGAACCCGCTGGTCAGCGTCCACACGTGGAGATCGTGGACCTCGTGCAGCCTCGGTACGTCGCACAGGTCGGCGAGGAGCTGCGCTACGTCCACGTGGGACGGCGCGGCCTCGAGCAGCACGTCGGTTGCCTCGCGCACGAGCTGCCACGCGCTCACCATGATAAGCCCGGCGATCAGCACGGAGACGAGCGGATCGGCCGTGGTCCATCCGGTCAGCCAGACGATCGCTCCCGCGACGAGCGCCCCCACCGACCCCAGCAGATCTCCCAGCACGTGGAGGTACGCCCCCCGGATGTTGAGGCTCTCGTGGGCATGGGCGTGCAGCAGCGTGGCTGCAAGCACGTTGACGCCGAGTCCGGCCGTCGCCACGCCGGCCAGCAGAGGCCCGTCCACCGGCTCGGGCACGCGCACGCGCTGCCACGCCTCCCACGCGATCAACCCCGACATCACGAGCAACGCGGCGCCGTTCACCAAGGCGGCCAGAATCTCCATGCGTACGTAGCCGTAGGTCTTCTCCCAGCTGGCGGGCCGTTGCGCAAGCCGCATGGCCCAGATCGAGAGCGCGAGCGCGGCCATATCCGCGAACATGTGGCCGGCATCCGCGAGCAGCGCGAGGGAGTTGGCGAGCAGACCGCCCACAGCCTCGACGACCATGAAGCCCGCCGTGAGAGCCAGCACGAACCAGAGCTGGCCGGCCGGCCGGTCGCCGCGCACGGATGGGGGGACGGAGCCGTGTCCGTGCTGCGGCCCCTGCTCGAGCCCGGGCTCGTCGTGGGGGTCGGAGTGGCTGTTGTGAGGGTGGGCCATGGTCGTGTTCCCGCTGCAGCCGTACCGTCCCGGCCCACGGGCATGGTCCAGGACTGGGGCGCCAACATAGCGGAGCCTGCATGGACACTTCCAGGAAGTCGATGACCGGCGGCGCGGCTGAGAGCACGCCGAGCTTCGCCGATCGCGTGTACGCGCTGGTGCGCCAGATCCCCCGCGGGTCGGCGCTCAGCTACGGCGCCGTGGCGGCCATCCTGGGGAGCCAGCGCGCCGCCCGGGGAGTCGGCACGGCGCAGGTGCGCTCCCGCCCGACACCGAAGTGCCCTGGTGGCGCGTCGTGAACCGCAACGGCGAGATCTCGATCAAGGGGGAGCCCGGGCTCACCGCGCTCCAGCGCCGGCTGCTGGAGCGCGAGGGCGTGCGCCTCGACGGGCGCGGGCGCATCCACTGGGATCGCCACGGTTGGCACGGTCCGGGCAGAGCAACAGGACCTGAGGCACCGCCCCGGGAGTACCCCACGAGATGAGCATCCCCGATGTCACTCCCGAGCTGCCGGGCGCCGGCTGGCGCGCGCTGCTCGCGCTACTCCGGCGCGCCCCCCAGGCGGGGCTCTCGCGCGCGCTCGGGCGGCTGGCGGACCTCCCGATCCCCCGTCCGCTCCGGCGCCCCGTGCTCCGGGTGTTCGCACAAGCCATCGGGGTCCGGCTCTCCGAGGTCGAGCTGCCGCTCGAGGACTACCCGAGCGTGAACGCGTTCTTCGTGCGCCGGCTGCGACCGGGTGCGCGCTCGTGGCCCGCGGACCCGACGGCCGCGGGCTCGCCGGTGGACGGGATCGTCGGCGCGGTTGGCGAGATCCGGAACGGCACCGCGGTCCAGGCAAAGGGCAGACGCTATTCGGTTGGAGAGCTGCTCGGCCAGCCGGACGAGGCTCCCGGGTACGAGGGCGGCCGCTTCGTGACGCTGTATCTGTCGCCGCGCCACTACCACCGCGTCCACGCCCCGGTCGGAGGCACCATTCCCGTCGCCCGGCACGTCCCCGGACGGCTCTTCCCGGTGAACGCGCCCTCGGTCGCGCACATCCCCGACCTATTCGCGCGCAACGAGCGGGTGCTCTGCCAGATCGATTCCGTGCTCGGCCGCGTGGCCGTGGTGGCCGTGGGCGCGTACAACGTCGCGCGCATCTCGAGCGCCTTCGACCCGCAGTGGGCCGAGCCACGCGGGTGGATGAGCAACCGCCACGTCGCTCCGCCGGCCGAGCGCCGCTATCATCCACCGCTGCCGATCGAGCGGGGCGCAGAGCTGATGGCCTTTCATCTGGGCTCGACCGTGATCCTGCTGTTCCCAGCCGGCGGGGTCACGCTCACCCCGATCTGCCGGCCCGGCCGCGAGGTTCGCCTGGGCGAGCCACTGCTGCGCGCAGCCGGGCGCAGAGACGCCCCTTTTCCGAAATCTCAACGCACCGTGGGTCAACCGTGACCGAATCGAATCTCCTCCTCTCCGAGGACTTCCGGATCCCCTTCGACCGGATCCGCCCCGAGCACGTCCAGCAGGGCATCCGCGAGATTCTCCGTATCGGGCAGGAACGGGTGGACGCGGTGGCGCGCGACGACCGCCCACCCGCGTGGGAGAACACGCTCGAGCCGCTCGATCGGATCGCACAATGGGTGGACGAGCGCATCAAGCCGGTGGGCCACCTGCTCGCGGTGAACGAGACGGGCGAGCTGCGGGAGGCTTCAATGCCGTGCTCCCCGAGATCTCGGGCTTCTGGACCCACCTGCCGCTCAATGCCGCCCTCTGGCAGCGGATCCGCGCGCTGGCCGAGAGCGAGGAGGGACGCGCGCTGACCGGCATCCGCCGCCGCCACCTCGACAAGACGCTCACTGAGTTCTGCCGCGCGGGCGCCGACGTCGGCGACGAGGACAAGGCCAGGCTCAAAGCGATGAAGGTGGAGCTGGCCCAGGTGGAGCGGAGGTTCATCGAGCACGTGCTCGATGAGACCACCGCGTGGGAGCTGAACGTGACCGACGCGGGGCGCCTCGCGGGGGTGCCCGAGTCCCATCGGGCCCGGTACCGTACGGCCGCCGCCGACCAGGGCGAGGAAGGGTGGCTGCTCACCCTCGATCATCCCTCCGTCGAGCCGGTGCTGAAGTACGCCGACGACCGCGAGCTGCGGCGCGAGGTCCATCACGCATACGTCACGCGCTGCCGTCAGGGCGAGTTCGACAATCGCGGGTTGATCGTGCGCATCCTCGAGCTGCGCCAGCGGATCGCCGCGCTACTGGGCTACGCGGACTATCAGCTCGAGGAACACATGGTCAAGGAGGGCGCCCGCGCGACAGCCTTCGAGGAGGAAATGAAAGGCCGCACGCGCACGTATTGGGAGCGCGACGAGGCCGAGCTGCGCGCGCACGCACGCGAGCTCGGCCTCGACAACCTGCTACCCTGGGACGTCGCGTACGTGCAGGAGTCGCTGCGGCGAAAGGATTACGACATCGACGACGAGGCGCTGCGGCCGTATTTTCCCCTCGAGGCGGTCATGGACGGGATGTTCGGGATCGTCGAGCGCGTATTCGGAGTCATTGTCCGCCGGCAGGAGCGGGCGGAGGTCTGGCATCCGGACGTGCGCTACTACGAGATCCACGACGAGGACGGCACGTTCCTGGGCGGTTTCTACACCGACTGGTACCCCCGTAAGGAGAAGCGCCAAGGAGCATGGATGAACGATCTCCGATCGGGCGGTCCGCTCCCGGACGGCAGCTTTGAGCTGCACCTGGGGGTGATCTGCGGCAACTTCACGCCACCTCAGGGTGATGAGCCGAGCTTGCTCACCCACTGCGAGGTGGAAACCGTGTTCCACGAGTTTGGGCACCTACTCCACCACTGCGCCTCGCGCGTACCGGTGCGCGCGCGGCGGCCTCAACGTGGCGTGGGACTGGGTGGAGCTGCCCAGCCAGTTCATGCAGAACTGGACCGCGAGTTCATGGGGTGCGATCCGGACCCGGCGGCGCTGCTCGAGCGCAATCTTGGGCCCGCGCCCGAGCCCGCGGCGGCCTAGTGTCCCGAGTCACAGGTTCGTTGTCGCACCGAAAGGACCGATGCGCCGACGAGGTGAGGCGCGCCGACGAACCTCTGACTCGGGACACTAACTCGTTGCGCATCGCGCTCGGCTCTCTCCCGTGCAACGCTCGCGCAACCGCTGCGGGGGCGCTCGCGCTCGCGCTCGCTCTGGGGGCTGCCGCCTGTGGGGATGACGCGGCGGTCGGCGGACCGGACCGGATCGTCGTCGGCGCCGCCCCTCCGGTGTGGGAGCAGCTCAGCGACCGGCTGCACGAAGTGCTCGAGCCGACCTACTTCCCCCTCCCGGACGAGCAAGCCTTCGAGCTGGTTCCGGCTGATCCCACGGCTGAGCCGTGGGAGGAGGAGCGCCGCGCACGCCAGGTGCTTCTGATCGGGACGCCGGATGACCCGTGGATCGCCGACGCCTGGGAGCGGGGGGTCGGCCCCTCTCCCCCCGTTCCCTCGCTCACCAAGTTGACCGACCTCTGGGCGAAGGGGCAGCGCGTACTCATGCTGCTCCTTCCCCCGGAGGGCGTGGACGCGGCGCTCGAGGAGACGATCGCGGACGTACGGGTGACGTTCGACCGCTGGTACCGCGAGTACGTGGTCGAGCGCATGTACTTCCCCGCGGGTCCCGATGGGGCGCTGGCCGACTCGCTCCAAGTCGCCGCGGGCTTCGACCTACTGGTGCCGCGCGACTACGAGTGGACGCGGGCCGGGGACGCCTTCCTCTTCCAGCCGCCGGACACCGACACCACCGCGCTCAGACGCAGAATCGCGGTGACCTGGCAAAGCCCGATCCCGGCGGCCACGCGCGGCGCAGCGACCGCCATGCTCGCGTGGCGTGAGCGGCTCTCCACCGAGCGCTACGGTATACGTCAGCGGGTCGAGCCTGCCGGAGTGCACGGCGGCGCCACCACGCACCGGGGAAACTTCGCGCTCCACCTGGTGGGCACCTGGAGAGCGGACGGGGCCAGCGGGCCGTTCCTGCTGCGCGGCGTGATGTGCCCGACCCAGGACCGCATGTACTTGCTCGACGGCTGGCTGTACGCACCCGGCGAGCGCGGCCAGGAGTACATGGTGCAGCTCGAGTCGATCCTGAACTCCTTCCGCTGCGGCTCGGCGAACCGGTGAGTGAGCCCGTTACCAGCCGAGACGCGGCGAGGCCGGATCCCCCGCTCGGTGCAGGGCATCCGGCCTCGTGACGCGTCCGCCGCGAATGGCGGCGATCTATCTCCGGGTCAGTTCGACAGCGTCCAGACGTAGGCCGAGACCGCCGCCGTCTGCGCGTCGGTGATCCCGCTGCCGCCCTTGGCTAGCATCGGGATTATGCTCTCCTTCGGGGTCGGCACGCCGTCCTTGATCGTGGTCAGGATCGCGGGATAAGCACCGTCGCTGTGCAGCCAGGTATCGTCGGCCAGATTCGGGCCGACCGGAGTCCCGGCCCCGTTCTCCCCGTGGCAGCTCGAGCAGAGCGCCGCGCCGTGGAAGAGGGTCTTCCCCTCGTCGACCATCGCCTGCGTGACGCCCTGAGGAAGGGCCTGCTCCGGATCCGCGTCGGCCCCCGCCATCGACAACGCACCGACCAGGATCGCGACTGGAAAGACCCCACCGGAGTTCCGCTTCATTTGTGCTCCTCGAGAGGTTACAGGGATCGAAACTTCATCTCGTCAGGCGTCCCGGTCAATCGGACGATCTACGTGTCCGGCTTGAACTTCTTCGGGGTCTCCTCGTACTTCGGCTTGAGCCCCGTGGTCTCTTCCGAGTGCGCCCTCTCGTAGTCACGCTGAGTCCAGTAGCTGTCGCGCGCCTGGCGCTTGTCCCTCCGCTTGGCCGCAGCCATGGCCTGCCCGTGGGTGGTCTCGGTCTTGAGCGCGGGGAGAGTCAGGTTCTTGTCGAGGTCCTGGCTGGCGCATTTCGGACAGGACGGGGTTTCGCCCTTCAGGATGAGGACGTCGAAGCGGTGACCACAGGCCCGGCAAGAGTAGTCGTAGATCGGCATGCTGGGGGACTCCGGAGTGAATCCGCTGGCTCGGTATGTGGTACAGCCTAAAGCCGAACGGGTTCCTGCTTCAACCCCCTGGCCGGCCCCAACCGGGCTCCGCTCAGGGGCGCGAGTCCAGGGGCTTGAGCCCGGCCAGGATCCGCTCCCGCTGCGGCTCCAGGAAGGGCGGAAGCGCGACCTGCTCGCCGAGAGTCTCGGGGGCCTCGTCGACCGAGAAGCCAGGTCCGTCGGTCGCGATCTCGAAGAGCACGCCATTGGGTTCCCGGAAGTAGAGACTCCGGAACCAATAGCGGTCCACCTCGCCGCTGTTCGGGACCCGCATTCGGTTGAGCCGGTCGGCCCACCGGTGATACTCCTCCTCGGTCGGGGTGCGGAAGGCGACGTGGTGCGCGCCCCCTGCGCCCTGCCGGGTCACCGGCAGCTCGGGCTGCACGGCCACGTGCAGCTCGGCGTGCGGCCCCCCGGCGCCCATCTCGTACACGTGCACCCGGGCAGCGCCATACGTCGGATCGGCGTACTCGCGGACGGGCCGGAGCTCCATCACGCGCGTCAGGATCAGCTCGGTCTCGGAGAGGCTCGGCACGCTCATCACGACCGGACCGAGCCCGCGGATCTGATGCTCGACGGGGACGGAGCTCCGCTTCCAGGGCACTGGAGGGTCGCCCGCGCCGCCGTCCTCGATCAGGGCGAGCCGCTGTCCTTCTCCGTCCTCGAAGTCGAGCACGGCGCGCCCGTCTCGCTTGCGCACGCCCTCGTACGCGACCCCGTGCTCGCCGAGCCGCTCCGCCCACCACTCCAGGTCGGCGCGCCCGCGCACACACAGGTGGGTGCGCACGAGTGCGTGGGTCCCCCTACGCTCGGGGGGCGCGGGCCAGTCGAAGAAGGTGATGTCCGTCCCCGGGCTGCCCGCGCCGTCGCCGTAGAAGAGATGATACGCGCTCAGGTCGTCCTGGTTGACGCTCCGCTTCACCAGCCGGAGCCCCAGCACGCTCGCGTAGAAGCGTAGATTCTCGGCGATGCGTGCGGAGATCGCGGTCAGGTGATGAAAGCCGGTGAGCTGCATCGTCCGGAGATCCGGTGAGTCAGTCGGCGCCCGCGGGCGTGGCCTCCCCCGCCGCGTCGCGGGCGGGCACGCCACCGGGATCGAAGCTGCGCACGCCCTCGGTGACCGGGCGGAGCGCGAATGACTGCACCTCCTCCCCCCGGTGGCGCTCCGTCAACGCGCTAGCCATCCGGGCCGCGACGCGCGGGGCCTCCTCAAGCGCGCACACCGCGAGCAGCCCGGAGCCGGCGCCCGAGACCGTGCCGGCCCACGCACCCTCCGCAAGCGCGGCCGCGAGCGCGTCTTCCGAGCCCGGAATGAGCGGTAGCCGGTAGGGAACGTGGAGGGCGTCCTCGAAGCCCCGCCGAAGCAGATCGGGGTCTGCCGTGGCCAGCCCGGAGAGCAGCGCGACCACGCGCGCGATGGCGCCCGCCGCGACCCCATGCGGCACGGTGGCTGGCAGCGCGGCGCGCGCGGCGCGGGTGGACACCCGGATGGGGGGCGCCGCAAACGCGAAGCCGACGCGGGGGGACAGCTCGAGCGGCACCGCGCGCGGAGACTCCATCCCACCGATCGCCGCGATCAGCCCCCCGTACGCCGAGGCGCCCGCGTTGTCTCCGTGCCCCTCCTCCCCAGTCGCAAACGCAAAGGTCGCGTCCGCGTCGAGCGCGGAGCCGGCCACGAGCGTGCCCAGCGCGGAGCCGGCCACGAGCGCCGCGGCCGAAGAGCCCAGACCGCACGCGATCGGGATCGCGGACCGGACCCGCAGCACGCCCCTGGGCGCGAGTCCGTGCTGCTCGAGAGCACGGCAAAACGCGAGAGCGACCAGGTCCTCCCCCGGAGGAGTCCCCCTCTCCGGGCGCTCGACGGTGAGCGCACCCGCTCCAGGCACGAAGGCAGCGTCCAGGAAGCGGTCGACCGCGAGACCCACGCAGTCGAAGCCGCCCCCTAGGTTCGAGGTCGATCCGGGGACGCGCACTGCCGCTGCGCGCAGCCGGCGCTGGGTCATCGGTGGGTCCCGGGACGGCGTGTCACCGCACGACCATCCGAGCGGGAGAGCTGCCCCCCGCCACCCCGTCGAGCAGCTCGAGCAGCTCCGGGAGACCGCCGCGCAGTGAAACGGTGCGCTCTTCCTTCTCCAGCGCATGCGCGATCGCCGGCAGGACGGCCGGCCGCACGCCGGTCGCAGCCGCCACCACCGCGGGGAGCTTGGCCGGGTGCGCGGTGGCGAGCACCACCGTGGGCGCGGACGCCGCGCGCGCATCCTCCTCCCGGTAGGCCTGGGCGCCGAGAAGCGCCACGGCGCCGTGCGGGTCGATCAGGTATCCCCGCTCGCGGTGGCAGCGGGCCATCGATGCCACCGTCGCGTCGTCGTCGAAGGACGCGCTCCACACCCAGCGCCGCAGCTCCTCCACCCGCCTCCCGGTGAGCGCCGAAAGCCGCTCCAGGTTGCTCGGATCGCCCACGTCCATCGCGCTCGAGAGCGTGCGGCGGGTCTCCTGCCGGACCGCGGAGCCGATCTCGAGGTGGCGCAGGAACGTGTCGTTGACGTTCAGGGCCGCCACCAGCCGCCGTACCGGCAGCCCCGCCATGGCCACCATCAGTCCGCCGGTCAGGTTGCCCAGGTTTCCGGACGGGACCGAGAAGACGCACGCGTCCTCCCATCCGCCCTGTCGCACGGCATCCACGTAGTAGAAGGATTGCGGCACCAGCCGACCGACGTTGATCGAGTTGGCCGCGGTGAGACCGAGCCGCTCCGCCTCGCCCGAGCGGAAGGCCGCCTTGACCAACGCCTGGCAGCCGTCGAAGGAGCCGTCGAGCGCGACCGCGGTGACGTTGCCGCCCAGGGTGGTGAAGAGGCGGCGCTGCTCGTCGCTCACCCCCTCCCTCGGGAAGAGCACCACCACGCGGAAGCGCGGGCGGCCGGCGAACGCGTGCGAGACCGCTCCACCCGTGTCTCCGGACGTCGCGACCAGCACGAGCCGGAGGCGCTCCGGCTCCGGATCGAGACGGTCCATGAGCGCGGCCATGAAGCGCGCGCCCACGTCCTTGAAGGCTGCCGTCGGACCGTGGAATAGCTCAAGCAGGTGGAACCCGTCTCCGATCGGGACGAGGGGGACCGGAAAGTCGAGTGCCTCCTCCACCACCTGTTCCAGCGTCTCGGCCGGAACCTCGTCCCCCAGCAGCTCGAGCGCACAGCGGAGCGCGGTGTCGGCAAAGGAGTGGCTCGCGCGCGCGATCGCGCCGAGCTCGACCCGCGGCCGGGAGGCAGGCACGTAGAGCCCCCCGTCCGGGGCGGGGCCCTGGAAGAGCGCCTCAGCGAGCGTGGCGGCGGCGTCTGAACGCGTGCTCCGCCACCGCTTCAAGGTACGACCTCGAGCGCTGGACGGGTGGCCTCGGGCTCGGCGGCGAACACCGCGGCCGGCTTCCTCCCGGCGAGCAGAACCGGCGCCTCCTGGGCCTCGGCGCGGGCGCGCAGCACGTCCGCGAAGACTCCGGCGGCGGTGACCGCGGGACCCGCGCCCGGACCGCGCACGACGAGTGGCACCGTGTGATAGCGCTCCGAGACGACCAGGATCAGGTTCTCGCTCCCGTGCAGGCTCCAGCACGGATGCTCCTTGGGCACCGCCTCGAGCCCGACGCGCGCCTTCCCCGACTCGGGGCCCGACTCGACCGTACCCAGGTAGACGAGCCGCTCGCCCTTGGCCGCCGCCCTCGCACGGCTCCGCGCCATGGGCTCGTCCAGCAGGGGGAGCCGCTCCCAGAAGTTCTCGATCGTACCCGCGGCGGCATCGCGGGGGAAGAGCGGCTCCACGTCCACGTCGGTCGGCTCCAGGTCAAGGCCTGCCGAGCGCGCCAGGATGACGAGCTTACGCGCCACGTCGAGCCCCGACAGGTCGTCGCGGGGATCGGGCTCGGTGTAGCCCAGATCGTACGCGCCTTTCACGGCCTCGCTGAAGCGGTGCCCCTTCATCACCTCGTCGCACAGATAGCCGAGCGTCCCCGAGAGCACCCCCTGGAGCCGGATGATCCGGTCGCCGGTAGCGGCGAGGTCGGAGACTGTGCGCAGCACTGGGAGTCCCGCTCCCACGGTGGTCTCGTAGTAGACCGACCCACCCTTGTGGGCCGCCTCCCGCAACCGGTCGAATTCGACGCTGGAAGCGGCGAAGCCGACCTTGTTCGCCGCCACCACCGAGACCCCCGCGGTCAGCAGCCGCTCGTACTGCGTGGGCAGCTGCAAGCTAGCAGTGCAGTCGACGAAGATGCGCGGATGGTGCGGGCTGTCGATCGCGGCGTCGATCAGCGCCGCGGCCGGCTCGCTCCCGTTCTCGAGCGCCTCCCGCCAGTTGCGCAGATCGATTCCGCCGCGGCTCAGCACCGCGCGGCGGCTCGAGCCGATCCCGTTCACGCGCAGCCGGTGCACCTCGGCGCGCGTGGCGAGTTGGTCGAGGAAGGCCGAGCCGACCCGTCCGACCCCGGCCACGTACAGCTCGGCCGCGCGCGGGCGCGGCGCGAAGAACGCGTCGTGAATCGCGCGCACAGCGCCGGGACCGGCGCTCGTGGACACCACGACCGAGATGTTCCGCTCGGAGGCGCCCTGCCCGATCGCGCGCACGTTGATCCCGTGATTGCCGAGCACGCCGAATACGCGGCCGGATACGCCGGGCCGGTGGCGCATGCCGTCGCCGACGGCCGAGACCACCGCGCAGTCCGGCTCGACGCGCAGATCCTCGACCAGCCCGGTTTCACGCTCGAGCCGGAACTCCTCCGCGAGCGCGGTGCGGCACGCCGCCGCGGAGGCGCCGGGCACCACGAGACAGACGGAAGCTTCGCTCCCCCCCTGGGTGACGAGGATCACGCGCACGCGACGGCGGTGCAGTGCCGCCAGTGCGCGCGCGGTCATCCCGGTCGCGTCGTCCCCCGCCCGCGCGGTGAGCTGGAGCACGGCCGCGTCGGTGCACGAGGCGAGCGCGCGTACCGGCACCTCGCCGCTCGAGCCGCCCTCGGCGGAGACGACCGTCCCCGGGTGCTCGGGATGGAAGGCGTTCTTGATCACGAGCGGGACGCCCCGATCGCGGAGCAGCCGCGCCGCACCCGGGTGCACGACCTTGGCGCCCCAGTGGGAGAGCTCGAGCAGCTCCGCGAAGCTCATCCCTTCCAGGCTCGCCGCTTCCGGCACGACCCGCGGATCCGCGCTCATCACCCCATCGACGTCGGTCCAGATCTCGACCAGATCGGCCGGAAGGCAAACGCCCAGGATCGCGCCCGTGGTGTCGGAGCCGCCCCTCCCGAGGGTCGTCACCTCGCCCCCGGGAGTGGCGCCGGTGAAACCGGCCACGATCGGAACCTGACCCGCCGCCACGGCCGCGGCGGCCTCGCGGCGGACCGCGGCCTCCGTGGCCGCCAGATCGACGGCGGCCTCTCCGAAGGTGTGGTCCGTGACGATCCACTCGCCGGGATCGACCGCGAGGGCCGGCACGCCGCGCGCGCGCAGGGCGGCCGCGATCACGACCGAGGAGAGCGCCTCGCCCGTGGCGAGCACCGCGTCGAAGGTGCGGGGGCTGCACTCCCCCAGCAGCGCCGCCCCGCGCAGCAGCCTCCCGAGCTGGTCCAGCCGCCGCGTGAGCTCGACCTCGACCTCGGACTCGGCGCCGAGCAGCGCGCGCGCGGCGCCCAGGTGCTCCGCGCGCAGCCGCTCCTCGAGGGGCTCGTAGCCGCCTCCGGAGGAAGCGGCGCGGGCCGCCTCCGTCATCGCGTCGGTCACCTTGGCGAACGCCGACACCACGACCACCGGATGAAGCTCGGCCATCCGCGCGCGCACCTCGGCGGCGATCACCTCGACCCGCTCCGGGCCGGTCACCGAGGTGCCGCCGAACTTCAGCACGCGGTAGGGGCGGGCTGGACTGCTCATGTCTCACGCTGCTCCGGGCCAGCGGTCAGGGGGCGCGGGCCCTCACGGGAAAAAAAGAAGCCGGCCCGAGGCGGGGGCCGGCTGCTCCTAGCGTTCGCATCCGCGACCGCGACCGCGTCAGGGTCCACGACGTGGACCGCCGCCCCGCCCCCGAAATCGGGGGCCGGTGGGGGTGGTCGTAATGAGGATGGTGGGTTCCATCGACCCTCTGACCGGCTCCACGGATGCACGCACGGGCGGCGTGCTTCGCACATTGTTGGAAAAATCTGTCGGGGCGGGGGGTGGCGCAAGTCTGGGGCGCGGGAGCCTGAAGCGCAGGAGCCCCGCGCCGGGTCTTGACGTTCCCCCCGCATCCGGGGTAATGTCGCAGCCACAACTGAAGGCTCCGTGGTGATTTGACGCGTATTGCCGCCACGTAAAACAAGGGGCTAAAAAGCGACCGGCCCGGCCGCGGAAGCGTCCCGGGCCTCTCGTCTTTCGGAGACCCTGCGGCAGCACGGCCACGGATCCCTGGCGACTGGGAGGGACGTGGCACAGCAAAGGAGCGGGGCGGTGCGCGCGGGCTCGCCGCGCGCGGGGGCCGGAGGGGCCGTCCTCATCGAGGGCACGCTCACCCTTCTCGACGGACTCCCCCTGCGCATGGGGGGGCAGATCACCCCATGCCGGATCTCTTGGCGGCTGCTCGGCCCGGAGGAAGCGCCCGTGGTCGCCGTCATGGGCGGGATCTCGGCCGATCGTCGCGTGTGCGCCGCCCCCGGGAGCGAGGAGGCCGAAGGCTGGTGGGAGGGGGTGGCAGGCATGGCCGCCGCGCTCGACCCGCAACGCTGGCGGATCCTCTCCTTCGACTTCCTCGCCGGACCGGGCAGCTCGAGTGCCCCCGCGGCTCCCGCGTCCGGCGTCATCCCATCCCTCACCCCTGCCGATCAGGGAGACGCCCTCCGCGCGGTGGCCGACCACCTCGAGCTGCCGCGCCTGCACGCGGTGCTGGGCGCCTCGTACGGCGGCGCGGTCGCGCTCGCGTTCGCGGCCGACCACGCGGAGCGGACCGAGTCGGCGCTGGTGATCGGAGCCGCCCACCGGAGCCATCCGATGGCGACCGCGCTGCGCGTCGTCCAGCGGCGAATTGTGGTGGACGCGCTGGCGCGCGGTACGGACCGCGAGGGGCTCGCGCTCGCGCGCGCCCTCGCAATGACCACGTACCGCTCGCACGAGGAGTTCGAGCGGCGCTTCGCGGGGGAGCCTCGGATCGGACCCGACCGGCTACGCTTCCCGGTGGAGGACTATCTCGACCACCACGGGCGCATCTTCGCGGAGCGCTTCGACGCACTCGGCTTCCTTTGCCTCAGCCTCTCGATGGACCTCCAGGACGTCGATCCCGCACGCGTGCGCGCACCCGTCACGCTGGTCGCGATGGAGCCGGACGCGATCGCGCCGCTGTGGCAGGTGCGCGAGCTGTACGAGCGGCTCGGGCCAGGGCACACGCTCGTGGAGGTGAACACGACCGCGGGGCACGACGGCTTTCTCACGGACGTGGAGACGTTCCGACGGGTGCTGGGGAGGTTCCTGCGGGGAGCGGCCGAACGCTAGCCCGCCGGCGGCTCACGCACTGTCACCACCGACCCCTCCCCCGCCCCCTGCTCCTCGAGCCAGCTCCGGTTCACCTCGAGCGCGGACCAGTACGGCACGCCCGGCTCATACGTCGGGCAGCCCTGCAGATAGACCGCGGTGCAGGGCTCTATCTGCAGCACACGCACGATGGTGCCGGTGCTGTCCATGAACGCGATGTCGAGCGGGACGCGGGTCCGCCACATCCAATAGCCCGCGTTCGGCGGCTGGACCGAGTCGTAGAGGAAGACCATCCCGGATTCCCGATCCAGCTCCGGTCGCAGGCTCAGCCCGAAGGAGCGCTGCTCCGGGGTGCGCGCAACCTCTACCAGAAGCGAGTCGGCGGAGCCGCCGGTGCGCACTACTGCCGTGGTGGTGTCGAAGGCCACCGGCGAGACCCAGGGCGCCGGCTCGTTCCCGCAGCTGGTGGAGATCGGAAGTGCTCCGGCCAGCGCTAGCCACCGTCGTAGTCGCATCGAGCGAGCCCTCCCGTCGGCCCCTGCGGCTCGGCACGCGTCGCGTGCTCGCGTTGTCGCCCAGAAGATCCGCCCATTATACTTGTGGCGGAAGGAGTGGGTCCGCACGGCGGGCCCGGAATCAGCCACCCGGCACCGAGAGACAGCCCATGAAGAAGAAGGTCACGATCCTCGCCGCGACTGCCCTGTTGGCCGCACCGGCGGCGCTCGAGGCCCAGCAGCAGCAATCACAGCAGCCGATGAGCTTCTTCATCACCAGCGTCGGCAGGGGCGACGGCGCGAACCTCGGCGGCCTGACGGGCGCGGATGC
>CAUZJY010000042.1:0-14705 GCA_963580305.1 Gemmatimonadales bacterium UBA6960 | reverse complement strand
CCGTACAGCTCGAGCGGCTCCTCCCGCCCCTGGAGCCCGAGCGTGCGCAGGAGCCCCGTGATCCCGAGAAAGTGGTCGGCGTGCATGTGCGTCACGAAGATCGCGTCCACGGCGAAGCCGGTGGCGTAGTGCATCATCTGCCGCTGCGTGCCCTCGCCGCAGTCGAACAGCATGAGATCGCCGTCGCGCTGGACGGTGAGCGCGGCCACGTTACGGCCGACGGTGGGACGTGACGCGGCGGTGCCGAGAAAGGTCATGCGGATCACGGGGCTGAATGTAGCGCCTCGTGCGGGGTTTGTTCCTGGCCGCCGCCGCGCTGCGCCCTGTAGACTGTTGCGCTGCGGTGCCGGAGAGCGCGTCGGCCCGGTTCGTGCCGGGTGCGGCGACCGCGGTGCCCGCGGTGACCCCCGAGGCCGCCTGCTGAGCGTGGCCCCAGCGTAGGAGACTAAGTCCCGATGAAGACCGTGGAGCTGAACGTGCCGGATATGTCCTGCGGCCACTGCGTGGCGACCGTGAAATCGGCGCTCGCCGTGGTCCGGGGGGTGGACGAGGTGGACGTCTCGTTGGAACGGAAGCGAGCGACGGTCCGCGCCGAGGACACGGTCGCGGACGGTGTCCTCGTGGAGGCGGTCCGGAAGGCCAGTTACTCGGCGGCCGTGCGCTGAGGGCCCAGCCCAGCGGCTGGAGCGGGCGCGCGGCGTAGCCCGCAGGCACCTCGAGCAGCGTCCTCCGCCGACGGCGCGCTCAGCCGCGGTCCCAGGCGTGCCCGGAGCATCGGGGTCAGCGCCGCGGTCGATCGGGAAAGGCTGCGCCACGTCGGGGCCGGATGGGACGGGTCTGGTGGCTCACGGGCTCAGGGCCGGTCGGCTCGTAGCACGCAGCCAATCCTGCCGCGAGCACGGGCGGCAGCGCCCTGTAGCGCAGCGCTAAACGGGGAGCGGGTCGTCGCTCACGGGCTCGCGCTCCCGAGATTGACCGCAGCGACCCTCCGCAATAGCCTTCTGCCGCCTCGGAACCCGCCTGCCGCGGGGCCGATCGCACCATTCGAGCGATCACCGCGCGACCCGCCGCCGGCGGGCCGCGCGCGCCATTTTGCCGAACCAAATCCTGAATCGGAGGGGTTGTGACGGAATTGACCGTGCTCGCCCAGTGGTCGCCGATCGTCGGCGTCATTGGACTGTTCGGCGCCCTCATGCTCTACCTCTACGTCAGCAAGCAGAGCAGCGGCACCGAGTTGATGGGTGAGGTGGCCGCCCGCATCCAGGAAGGTGCGGTGGCGTTCCTGCGTCGCGAGTATTCCGTGCTCGCCGTCTTCGTGATGGTGGTCGCCGTGCTGCTGTTCTTCGCGCTCGGCGGCGCGACCGCGGTCGCGTACGTGTCGGGGGCGCTCAGCTCCGTGCTCGCCGGCTTCTTCGGGATGTCTGCCGCCACGCGCGCCAACGTCCGCACCGCGGCGGCCGCGAAAGAGTCCGGCTCGGGCAAGGCGCTACGCATCGCATTCTTCGGCGGCGCGGTCATGGGTCTGTCGGTCGCCGCGCTTGGCCTGCTCGGGATCGGCATCTGGTACCTCGTCTGTGGGGCGGGTGCGGCCGTGGACGCCGAGTTCGTCCGCTTCGGCGAGATCGTGAGCGGCTACGCGATGGGCGCCAGCTCGATCGCCCTCTTCGCACGCGTCGGTGGCGGGATCTACACAAAGGCGGCCGATGTCGGCGCCGACCTGGTGGGCAAGGTCGAGGCCGGCATTCCGGAAGACGACCCGCGCAATCCCGCGACCATCGCCGACCTCGTGGGTGACAACGTGGGCGACGTGGCCGGCATGGGCGCGGACATCTTCGAGAGCTACGTCGGCGCTGTGATCGCCAGCATCGCGATCGCCGCGACCAGTCCGCTGTACGCGGCGAACCGGGTCGAGGCGACCGCGCTCCCGATCATCACGATCGTGGTGGGCCTGCTGTCCTCGCTGGTCGGCATCGCCCTCATGAAGGTCCTCGAGAAGTACAGCCCCGCGTCCGCGCTGCGGAACGTCACATTCATCGCCGCGGGCCTCTTCCTCGGCGTCATGTACTTCGTGGTCAGGGGTCTTGGCTTCCGGATCTTCGATGCGACGACCGCGCAAGCCCTGCCCACAACCGGACCCTTCTGGGCCCTGCTCGTCGGATCGATCGTCGGGATCGCCATCGGTCTCGTGACCGAGTACTACACGGCCGGCAAGCCCGTCCGCCGTATCGCGGAGGCAAGCAATACCGGCTCCGCAACCAACATCATCCACGGCCTCGCCGTCGGCATGGAGTCGTGCGCCATCCCCGTGCTCCTGATCGCGCTCGCCATCGGGGTCTCCTACTTCTTCGCCGGCCTGTACGGAATCGGCATCGCCGCCGTCGGCATGCTGGCCACCGTCGGCGTCACGATGTCTGTCGACGCGTACGGTCCGATCGCCGACAACGCGGGCGGCATCGCGGAGATGAGCCATCTCGGCAAGGAGGTGCGCGCGGTCACGGACGAGCTCGACTCGCTCGGTAACACGACCGCCGCGATCGGCAAGGGCTTCGCTATCGGCTCCGCGGCACTCACGGCGCTCGCGCTCTTCAGCGCCTACGTCTCTGCGGTCGGCCTGCGCGAGGTCGGAATCAACATCGTCGATCCCGCCGTCGTCATCGGCCTGCTGATCGGCGGGGTCGTCCCGCTCTTCGTCGCGGCGCTGACGATGACGGCCGTCGGTCGCGCCGCGGGCGGCATGGTCGACGAGGTGCGCCGTCAGTTCCGCGAGATCCCGGGGCTCATGGAAGGGACCGCGCGGCCGGACAGCGCCCGCTGCGTCGACATCTCTACGCGGGCCGCGCTGCGCGAGATGATCGCGCCGGGACTGGTCGCCGTCACGGTGCCGGTGGTCGTTGGCTACGTGAGCATCGAGGCGCTGGGCGGGCTGCTCGCCGGCGTCACCTTGGTCGGCGTCCTCATGGCGCTCTTCATGGCCAACTCCGGCGGGGCCTGGGACAACGCCAAGAAGTACATCGAGAAGGGCGCCCACGGGGGCAAGGGCTCCGACGCCCACAAGGCCGCGGTCGTCGGGGACACGGTCGGCGACCCCTTCAAGGACACCGCCGGCCCGTCCATGAACATCCTGATCAAGCTGATGAGCGTCGTCTCGCTCGTGCTCGCGCCCTGGTTAGTACGCGTGCACGCCACGCCGACCGCGGTGAGCCGGGAGGGGGTTCTCGATGCCCTCAGAACCGTGATCGGCCTGGGATAACGTCTTGCGGGCAATGTCGTTCCGGATGAAACGGGCGGCCCGTTGGGCCGCCCGTTTTTCATCGGCCGCATGCGAGACCGCTGTAGCCTCCTCTAGCCCGGTGACCGACGACGCCCCAATCGGTGTATGAGCTGTCGATGATCGAGACGCTCCCAGAGATCCAGGATGAGCGGCCCGCGTGAGGCAGTTCCCGACCGTCACATGGCGCGGGGAGCGACGAGCCTGGGCGTTGACGCTGGGCGCGTCGGCGGCACTGCACGCCCTGGGGCTCGCGCTGCTCGTGCGAATCGAGCCGTCGCCCCCTCGGGCGGGAGCGACGGGGTGGGTCTTCACCGTACTCGCGGAGGAAGCCGGAGGCGGGGGCGGGCCCGCACCCATCCAGCTCGCGTTGCGATCGCTCGGCTCCGAGGCCGACCCCGACCTCCCAGCCCCACCCGCGTCCCTGGAGATCGAGGAGCCCGACATCCCCACGGTCGATCTCGTGCTCGAAGCGCCCGTCTCGCCGGAGCCGCTCCCAGTCGCCCCTCCCGCCCCCGCTCCTCCCCCGGGCGGGGTCCGTCAGGAGGGTGCTCCGGCCGTAGGGGGTGGGACCGGGGGCGGCGCCGGCGCGGGGAGCGGCCCCGGCACGGGCGCGGGAGTCGGACAGGGCTCCGGGGGAGGTGGAGCCGGCGACGGCATCCGCCCCCCATCTCCTCTCACGATTCTCGTCCCGCCCACAGCCACCGCGTCGGTGCGCGGCAAGGCCGCCCGCGTTCTCCTCCAGGTGGACAGCGCGGGGAGGGTACGCTCGGCGGACGTGGTGGTCTCGAGCGGCGACCGGAGCTACGACGAACAGCTCCGGCGGATCGCGCTGGGCTGGCGCTTCCGCCCCGCCCGGGACGCCGCCAACCGCCCGGTCCCCTACCCCTTCGAGGTGTCGGTCACGTTCTGAGCACGGCGCCTTCTCACCGCGCGTAGAACCACAGCAGCACCATCCCGAATACGATCCGGTACCACGCGAACGCCACGAAGGTGTGGCGCTTCACGAACCTGAGGAAGGCCTTCACCACGAGCAGCGCGGACGCGAACGATACCAAGAATCCGATCGCGAAAACCGGGACCAGCTCGGGCGAGAACAGGTCGAGGTTGCCGAGCAGCTCGTAGCCGGTCGCCGCGAACATGATCGGGATCGCGAGGAAGAAGGAGAACTCGGTCGCCGCCACCCGCGATACTCCGAGGCCGAGCGCACCCATGATCGTGGCTCCCGAGCGGGACACGCCCGGGATGAGGGAGAGCGTCTGCGCGAGCCCGACTCCCAGCGCCTGGCACGGCGTGAGGTCGTCCACCGTGGAGCTCGTGGCCGGTCCGTGCCAGCGCTCGATCGCGAGGATCGCGACTCCACCGGCGACCAGCGAGACCGCGACCACGACGGGATCGAAGAGCCGCTCGGTGATGAAGTCGTGGATGAAGAACCCGAGTGTGGCGGCTGGAACGAACGCGATCGCCAGGTTCAGCAGGAAGCGGCGCGCCACGGGATCGTCGCGCCAGCCCGCGAGCGAGCGGATCACCTTGAGGCGCTCGAGCCAGAGCACCGCCAGGATCGCCCCGAGCTGGATGACGATGCTGAAGGTGACGGCCGCGTCGCCTTCGAAGGCGAGCCACTCGCCCACCAGGATCAGGTGTCCGGTGGAGGAGACCGGGATGAACTCGGTCGCGCCCTCCACGACCCCGAGCACGAACGCCTTGAGCCAGGTCAGCAGATCCATGGGGCGGTCGCGCTCCGCGGTCGGGTGCGGGTCATCCAGTGGCCGGCGAAAGGCGCACACCATACGGGCGCGCACCGGTGCAAGCCACCTGCGGGCGCCGCGCCCGCGCAAGGGTCACAGCGTGCCCCGGGCGAGCACCCCCGCGCGGCAGGCCGGGTCGCCGGGCACCCCCACGTACGCGAGCCCCTCCCCCCTGGCGAGCGCGCGGCCGAACTGGAGGTAGACCCCGTCGTCGTGCCAGAGCCCGGGCGGGAGGGGAATCAGGAGGAGGAGGCCCACGGCCAGGGCGGCGCCTCCGAGCAGCAGGTAGGGGGCGCGCGGCTCGCGGTGCACGTCCCAAGGTCAGCGCTGCGAGGCGCGCTCGGCAAGACGCCGGGCTCCGGGGTCGGGCTCGACCCCGGAAGCCGCGAGCCCTCACCCGGTGTGTCGTGCCCGGTGCGCGCCGGCGCCAAGACTTGTGCCCCGGATGGCCACGTCTGAGGTTCCGTGCGCCGTGCGCCGCGCGCTTCGCGGTCCCGTTCCCCGAGCCTGGGGCCGACCGTTCATGGACTACCTGGTGGAGATCGCCGATTTCTTTCTCCACATCGATCGGCACCTGGCGACGATCACGACGGAGTACGGGGGTTGGACCTACGCGATCCTGGTCCTGATCATCTTCTGCGAGACGGGGCTCGTGATTACCCCTTTCCTGCCCGGCGACTCCCTGCTCTTCGCGGCGGGCGCGCTAGCGGCCGGCTCGGGCGGCCTCAATCCCACCGTTCTGCTGCTCCTGCTGACCGCCGCGGCGATCGTGGGAGACAGCATCAACTACGCGATCGGATCGGCCGTGGGGATGCGCGTCTTCGACGGCCGTTACCGCGTGCTGAAGCCCGAGTATCTGGAGCGCACCCACCGATTCTACGAGCGCTACGGAGGGAAGACCATCGTGCTAGCCCGCTTCGTCCCGATCGTGCGCACGTACGCGCCCTTCGTCGCGGGAGCGGCCAGCATGTCCTACCCACGCTTTCTGTTCTTCAACGTGACCGGGGGTTTGGCCTGGGTCGGGATCTTCGTCCTGGGAGGCTACTACTTCGGGAACATCCCGGTCGTGCAGGAGAACTTCGGGCTGGTCATGATCGCCATCATCCTGATCTCGGTGGGTCCGCTCGGCTGGGAATGGCTCAAGCACCGGCGCGCGGTACGGGGTGGGCACGCCGCTACATAACACCCTGCCGGGGACAAGGACGCAGACCGAGGGTAATGCAGTGCGGGAGGGAGGGGGCTGCTAGATTTACCGACGAAATCTAGGAGGCGGGGATTGCCATGCGACGCAGGCTCTGCAAGTCCAAGATCCACCGGGCGACCGTGACCGGCGCCGTTCTCGACTACGAGGGCTCGATCACCCTGGACCCCCTGCTCATGGAGGCGGCGGACATCGTTCCCTTCGAGCAGGTGCACGTCCTGAACGTCGGCAGCGGTGCGCGCTTCGAGACGTATGCGATCCGGGGCGTGTCGGGGTCGGGGCAGGTGGTCCTGAACGGACCGGCGGCCCGCCTGGTCCAGCCGGGTGACACGGTGATCATCCTGTCGTACGCGGACCTCGAAGAGGCCGAGCTCACGGAACACGAGCCGCGCCTCTTGTTCGTTGACGAGCGGAACCGCATCCGCCCTGATGAAAACCCGGCGCTCCGGGTGGAGAAAGCGTGAGCCGGTGGGCTGCTCCTCAGCTGCGCCGAATGCGCACGGGGTGCTCGCACCCCGGCCTCCCAGGGTGGTAAGGGGGGGTCCTCGCCCACCTCACCCCGGAGTAGCCACCTCCAGCGTGACCCCGCTGAATTCCGATAATCCTTCCAGCAAGATCGTCCAGGTACCGGAAGGTGCGGCCGGGACTTCGACGACATCCTCGGACCCTAGGACGCATTCGTTGAAATCGATATCGGCCCTGAACACGCAGAGACTGAACTGACCGCTTCCTCCGGACGTCGTGAAGCTGAGGTCAGTCGCTACGCCCTCCAGAATGAACATGAAGTACCGACGGCTGCTTGCTAGTCCGGAAAGCCCCTCCAGGGGGGTGTTCGCCTCCACCACGGTCTCGGCAGACGTTCCATTGAATACGAGGTTCACAGTCTGATCGGCTTCAACGGAAATAGTTACATTGGTAGCTTCAAGACTGACTAAAGGTGGAGCCGCTCCAACTAGATACTCGGCCGGGTTCAGGTCTTCGAATACCGCCAGCCCGGCCGCGACGCGGGCGGCGGCCGAGGAGCTGGAGACACTCAAACCAATCGGTCTCCGGTAAACCCGGGGTGATCTAGTTTTGGCCCCGGTAAGTTGAGCGCGTGGCAGACCGTGCCCGGCACTCCCCCGGACTGCCACCACACCACGTGCACGCGATCCTGATCGTCGACGGCGACGTCGGTCTGCTGCTTGAATTCCGTGCCGGCGGCAGTCCGGAAGTCCGCGAGCGTCTCCGTGGAACCGTCCAGCACGCGCAGGACGAGCAGCTGAGATCGGCTCTGGATTGCCACGATCGACCTTCCACTCGAATCCAGATCTACCGTCGCCAGATTCCGCGCGCCGTCGAAGCCGATGGAGAAGTCGGACACGTCGACCAGGTCGGTGATCTGGAAGCTACCCGGCACACCCTTGGCGTACCGGATTACACCCCGCGTTTCCTCGCTCCGCGCGAGGTATACCGCGTGCAGAGTCTCGCCGTCGGGCGAGATCGGGAAAGCGGCCTGTCTCGAGCTCGCCGCCTATAGCCTCGATCGTCGTCACATCCCAGGCACCGGCGGGAGGTCGTGTGGTGATGCGCGCCTGCCGCGCCACGTCATCGAAGAAAACGATGTGGATGCCGCCGCTAGCGGTCAGCGCGATCGCCATGCCACCCGCGTAGTCGAAGCTTCCGGGCGCGGCGACGTCGATTGCCCACGTAACGCCGTCCCACGCGCCGTACATGACGCCTTGGCCGGAGAACCCACTGGGGTCGTAGGTGGCCGTATGGAGTGTCCCGGTGGCGTCGACGGCGCCTGCGTTGTACCAGCCATCGTGCCCGGTATTCGACATCGGGTGGAGCGACCAGGACGCGCCCGCGTCCCGGAGCGCAAGCACCTGATCTTCTAACGTGTGATCGTGGTAAAGCACCATCGGCTGATCGTTCGAGTCGAGAACGATGTCAATGGGGCCGTAGAAGTAGCCCGCGTCGATGGCTTCCAGCGTGCCGGCCCGCATGTCACCGACCCGAAGGCGAGCGTACCGGATCCACCCGCTTTGCGCCTCGTACATGAAGGCCGCGTGAACCGTCCCATCCGTACCGAGGGCGAGCGCCGGTTTGGCTCCCGAACCGAGCGCTGCGAAGCTCCACTCGGAGGCGGCGTTCTCCGGCATGCAAGCCGTTGGCCCTTCTCCGGTCGGGGGCGCGGCGTCGATCGGGCCCGCCGGATCACCAGCCGCAGCGTCCCCGCTGCAAGATGCGAGCAGGAGTGCCGCCGCCAAGAGCGGCGTCCACGTTCCTCGTGCCCCTTCCTATGGTCCCCCTTCCGCTCGTCCACGCTATTCCCGATCCACGCAACCCGCCACGATTACGCCACAATTCGGGCTCCGGAGACCCGAAGGGCAACGACCTCGTAAACCTCGGCAGTCGTTGCCCCTGTTGAAGATGCCGGGGGTGGGACTCGAACCCACATGGGCCGAAGCCCCGGGGGTTTTAAGCCCCCTGCGTATACCGTTCCGCCACCCCGGCGGCGCTTGACCTCCGGTTCCATCCTACGCCGCTTCCCCGCCGCGAAGGAAGTGACCCGAGAGTCGGCTCAATGGCTGAAACATGGAGGCGATCACCGAGGCGGTCGAGGGACGCCCTCAGAACACCGCGGTCGGGCTCGGCCCGCTCGGCGCCGAAAGCCCACCACGCATGAAGACCGCGTGCAGGTCGTCCACGTAGTAGGTGCGCGAGAACTCCGAGGTGCCCCAGATCCCGACGTACACGAACATCTCGCCGTCCTCGTCGGACTTGGTCAGCACCGTGACAGTCTTCTCCACCGTCTGGAAGCCGACGTCACTCGGCTCGCCGTTGCCGGTGTCCAGGCTGGAGATCAGATCGGCGGCCGTCATCGGAGCGTCCGGCGCCGCGCCAGCGAGCCTCCGCCACAGGTGCACCGTCCCGAAGTCCGGGGTCACGAGATCGAAGGTGATCGTGACCCCGGACTCCTGATCCGGCGCCACCTCGTATCTGCGCTCGATCCAGATCTTCCCCTGGTCGTTCAGGTTGTCGAGCCGAAACCGGACGGCGTGCGCCCCCTCGGTCGCCTGCTCGGTCGAGCGCGCGATCTCCCAGGTGATCGGTGGGTCGTCCAGGTCGAGCCCGCGCGCGTCCCACTCCTCCATGTCCGCGTCGGTCTCGAAGGAGAAGCGGTCGTCGAACTTGGGCACGATCTCCAGACCGCTCCCGTCGAAGTCGCACGCGGACAGAATGGCACAGGCGAACGCGCCCGCGGAGGCAAGAGCTAAGAGACGCATCGGGGATTTCCGTAACGCTGCGGTAGGCTCGATCTTGAAGGGTACCGAAAGATAACACCCTCGCGGGGGAGGGAACCCTGACGCCTGAGCGCTATCGCCGCCTGCGCGCGGTTCTGGACCGTCGCCAGCCGGACCTGACCGTCCTCATGGACCGGGTCCATAAGCCGCATAACCTGTCGGCGATTCTGCGCAATTGCGACGCCGTCGGAGTGCTCGAGGCGCACGCGGTCCCGGCGCAGAGCGGGCTCGAGATCCCGGAGGCCAGCTCGGCGGGCTCGTCGCGATGGGTCTCGGTGCGGCTTCACGCGAGCGCGGCTGCCGCGGTGGCGGTGCTCCGGAAGCGAGGGTTCCGGATCGTAGCGGCACACCCGATCGCGGGAGCCCGCGATTACCGCACGGTCGACTTCACCCGCCCCGCGGCCCTCCTCGTCGGAGCCGAGCTGCACGGGCTCTCGGACAAGGGCCTCCGGCTGGCCGACGAGTACGTGGTGATCCCAACGGTGGGGATGGTACGCTCCCTCAACGTCTCGGTCGCCACCTCGCTCCTGCTCTTCGAGGCGTTCCGGCAGCGCCAGGCCGCCGGGCTCTACGAGCGGGGCCGGCTGGAGCCGGAGCGCTACCGGACACTGCTCTTCGAGTGGAGCTATCCGCGCCTCGCGCGCCGGCTGCGCGAGGAAGACCTGCCCTACCCTCCCCTGCGCGACGACGGCTCGGTCGATCCCGCGCTCCTGCCCCGGTAGCACGCGCCGCGCGCCGTCGCGGCGTTTGCGCCCGCGGCCGCAGCCCGCGTCAAGGCGCGAGCCGCTCGATCGTCCAGCGCTCACCTTGCCGGAGACGGCGGTACAGGAACCGGTCATGAAGCCGGTCGGGCATCCCCTGCCAGAACTCGATGCGCCGGGGCACGAGGCGGAACCCGCGCCAGTGGGGCGGTCGCGGGACGGGCCGCCCCTCGTGGCGGACGGTGACCTCGGCCATGCGGGTGAGCAGGGCCGCCCGGGTCTCCAGCACGCTGCTCTGGTCGGAAGCCCACGCGCCGAGCTGGCTTCCCCGCGGGCGGGTGGCGAAGTACGCGTCGCACTCTGCGTCCACGACGCGCTCCATGTCCCCCTGCACGCGCACCTGGCGGGCGAGCGATTCCCAGTAGAAGGTGAGCGAGGCGTGCGGACGCGCCTCGAGCGCGCGCGCCTTCGTGGAGCGCAGGTTCGTGTAGAAGACGAACCCGCGCGCGTCACGCGCCTTGAGCAGCACGATCCGGCCGTCCGGGTAGCCCTCGTCGTCCACCGTGGAAAGGCAGGCCGCCTCGGGCATGGCGTAGCCCGCCTGGGCCCGCGCGACCTCGAACCACCGGTCGAATTCCACGACGGGATCGTCGGCAAGCTCGTCACGCACGAGCGGGGGGAGCGGCTCCGGGATCATGGGATCACTCCGGTCCATCCTGGTCATGACGCCCGTCCGAGCTGGTGGCGGAGCGAGTCCTCCAGCGCCTCGAAGCGGAACGAGTAGCCGGCCGCGAGGAGCCGCGCCGGGCGGGCGCGCTGGCTGTAGAGGAGCGTCTCCTCCCCCATCTTCCCCAGGCTCGCCTTCACCACGAGCACGGGGACCGGCACGAGCGTGGGACGGCCGAGCACCCGCCCCAGGACGTCCGCGAAGGTGGCATTCGTGACCGGGTTGGGCGCGCACACGTTGGTCGGACCCTGCATGCGCTCGTCCATGAGTGCATGGTAGATTACCCCGACCGCGTCGTCGTGGTCGATCCAGGAGATGTACTGCTTGCCGCTTCCGATGCGGCCGCCAAACCCCATCCCGAACGGGATCAGCACCTTCTCCAGCATCCCTCCCGCGGGGCTCAGCACTGGACCGGTGCGAAGGAGGACCACGCGGAGCCCCGCTTCGCGGGCGCACTGTGTCGCACCCTCCCAGGCGCGCACGACCTCCGCGAGGAATCCCCGGCCGAAAGAGGCGTCCTCGGTGAGTGTCTCGTCCCCGCGGTCGCCGTAGTAGCCCACAGCGGAGGCCGACACGAGCGTGCGTGGCCCGTCCTCGAGCGCCGCAAGCGAGCGGGCGATCAGCTCGGTCCCGCGCGCGCGGCTCTCCTTGATTCGCCGTCTCTTCTCCGCGGTCCAACGCGGCAGCTGCACCAGGGGCTCGCCTGCGAGATGGACGAGGGCATCCAGCCCGCGCAGCGCATGCGCATCGATCTCGTCCCCCTCGACGTTCCAGTAGACAGAGCCCGGCATGCGAGCGGCGGCCTCCCGGCTCCGCACCATCGGTACGACCCGGTGTCCGCCCGTGGTGAGAACGTGCGTGAGCGCGGTTCCGATCAGCCCGCTCGCCCCCGTGATCGCCACCGCCAGCCGGGGACGTGCCGCCCACCGCGCGTGCTGCGCGAGGTCGTGCGCCAGCCGCCGCTCACGGAACTCGAACACACGGCCCAGCTCGCGTTCGACCTTGGGGGTGGCGAGCGCCTCGACCGCCCCCGCCGTCGGCGGCTCCCATTCGATCTCGTCCACGACGCGGGTGCCGGATCCATCGGGCACGAAGCGATGCCGGTGCACCCACCGCTGGAAGGGTCCTCGCACCTGTTCGTCGGTAAAGGACTCCCCATCACGGAAGTCCCGGTGGCGGAGCAGCCAAGTGAAGCGCACCGGACCCCGCTCGACGTCCAGCTCGAGCTCGTCGCCGTCGCGGATCGTGCCGCGCCGCGCGCCCACGCGGACGGTCAGCCACGGAGCGGCGAGCCGCTCCAGAGCGCCCGTCCGCCCGTGCCACGCGAATACGTCGGCGGGCGGAAATGGAAGGCGGATCTCGTGGCGAAAGCGAGGCATGGGGCCGCCGTTACCCTGCGGCCGCGGCGGGGTTCAGGGCTTCGCGTGACCGATCGGGAAGAGGGTCCCCAGTACCTCCTTGAGGCGCTCCTCGCCGCCGTCGCCCTTGGCGATCACCCCGGTAGGCCTTCTCCGCCAGCTCCTCGTGCTCGCGAGGGCTCAGCTCCTTGCCGGTGACCACGATCACCGGCAGCCCCGCGTGGTAGGGGCTCGACCGGAGGCGGTCCAAGAACGTCATGCCGTCCATGACCGGCATCTGGAGGTCGAGGATCACGGCGTCGGGCGCCTCGCGGTTGACCGCGTCGAGCGCCTCCTGCCCGTTCGTCACCCCCTGGACCTCGAGCCCCGCATTCTCGAGGTGATGCGTGAGCATCTCCCGCGCCGACGGGTCGTCGTCCACCACCAGCACGCGCGCACCCTGCCGGCGCACCAGGTTGCGCCAGAGCACGCGCAGCAGATCCTCGCGCTCCACTGGCTTGGTCACCAAATCGACCGCGCCGAGCAGCCGGCCCCGTCCCTCGCCCGCGAGGACACTCACGACCACGACCGGAATGTCGCGCAGCTCGGGATCCTTCTTGAAGGCCTTCAGCGCGTCCCAGCCGTTTATGCCGGGCATCATGAGGTCGAGGGTGATCAGGTCCGGGTGCTCGCGGCGCGCAATCTCCATCCCCTCGATGGCCCCCGGGGCGGTCAGCACCGAGCAGCCGAACTCCCTCCAAGTAGTGGGACATGAGCACGCGCGAGTCCGCCTCGTCGTCCATCACCAGCACGCGGAAGGCACGCAGCGCGCCCGCGGCGGCCACCTGCGCAGCCGGCCGCGCGACCTCGTGCGGGGGCGGCTGCTCGCCCTTCCCCTCGTGGCGCTGCGGAGCCATCACGATGCTGAACACCGATCCCTGGCCGACCTCGGAGTCCACGTGCAGGTTGTATCCCATGAGCTGGCACATCGATCGCGAGATCGTGAGCCTGAGGCCGGTACCGCCGAATCGGCGGGTGGTGCTGCCGTCAGCCTGCTGAAAGGCCTCGAAGATCGCCTCCAGCCGGTCCTTCGGGATCCCGATCCCGGTGTCGATCACGCGGATCGCGAAGGGTGTTCCGTCCGATTCCGCGTCGACGCGCGCGGTCACGGACCCGTGCTCGGTGAACTTGAGCGCGTTGCCGACCAGATTGATAATCACCTGCTTGAGCTTGTGCGGGTCGGTCTCGACCGGGCGGTTCATGTCGGGAGCCTCCGCCACCAGCTTGACGTCCTTGTCGCGTATCTGACCATCGAGCTGCTGGATGGTCTCGCGCACCAGCGCGCCGATGTCCATTGCCACGATCTCGAGCTCTATGCGACCGGCCTCGATCTTGGCCAGGTCCAGGATCTCGTTGATCAGGGACAGCAGGTGGCGCCCGTTCACCACGATCCGGTTGAGGAAGCCCATCTCCTGCTGATCGAGGTGCTGCTTCTTGTTCTTGAGGACGACGTTCGCGAAGCCGATGATCGAATTGAGCGGGGTGCGCAACTCGTGGCTCATGTTCGCCAGGCGGTGGACGACCAACCGCCAGCAACAGAAACCCGCCATTTCATTGGGCTTTCGGTTTTCCTTCAACCGTCAGCAACCGCCAGCATACCGTAGGGTTTGGCACTGTTTCTGACACTGTTTGGGGGCGGCTCGGAGAAGGCTACCACGGCCCTAGCCTGAGCCCAAGCCAGGTCCAGGGGCCTGTCCGAGATTAGAACGAACTGCGGCACTCAGTAGATCCTCCGGCGTCTGCTTTCAGCCTACGTTCGCGATCAACTGTGAATTGATCGCCTCCAACTTTCTGAAGATCCCCTCGATTACATTCTCCTTGCCGTCAAAAGGCGCGCCCGGTCCGCCGTAGTCTTCCCGAATCATGAGGTGCCCCTGACGGGGGAGGTTGCCGTCCGGCGAGACAAACTGAAGCCGTTAGGTAAGGACTCTGGATCACTGCTGTTTTCAGACTGTCCAGCGTGTTTGCTGACGGGCCGAGCTCCACCGAAGTTGCCGAAGTCGTGCTGGAGTCATGCTAGCACCGTGCTAACACCCTCCTAGCGCACCTACCGACAGAGTTCTGCGCGTCCTGAGTTGCGGGTCTGAGCGGGACAGCTACTGGTGCTAGCCCACACGCATCGGTGTCAGGCTACCAGTTCCCGCCGACCTTGACCGGGACGGAGTTGGCTAGGGACACGTTCCCCATACCGGGCGAGCCAGAACCCAGGAGGTTGCCCCAGTATCGAAACTAGTGGGCTCGGTGGTGATGAGAGAGACACACCAGCCGCTCAAATTCTGATTGAACACGGTGGCGTTGTAGAACATGTAGTACATGTCCGTGACGTTGCTGACGTCCCACGAACCGATGTCCTGATTGAACGCGTAGGCTCTG
>CAUZJY010000041.1:0-15066 GCA_963580305.1 Gemmatimonadales bacterium UBA6960 | reverse complement strand
TCGCGCTCGACCGGCTGGCCGACCGCCTTGAGCCACTTCGATACCGTGCCCTCGGCGATGGACTCTCCCATCTGAGGCATCGGGACCTCGATCCTGGCCACGCTTCCTCCGCTAGTGTCTGCGAACTTGTCGTTCTCCGTGGTCGCCGCAACCCGCGGGTAAGCCGTGTGCGGCTACCCGCCTCCTGCGCGGCGGATCCGGACTACGCTGCGCGCGTCGCGTGGGATTCCGGACGAGGGGACAGCGGGAGCGGCAGAGCGCCGGATCAGCGCGCCTCGGGGGCCGGCGCGGCGCCCTCCGGCACGGGCGCGCCGCCCTCGAGCCTCGGGAGGACGGGCTCGGGAGCCGTGGCCGAGGCCGACGGCTGGAAGTCCTGCTGGAGGATCGAGGCTGGAGCCTGCGCCCGCGAGGACAGGATCGAGAGCACGAGCGCGAGCACCATGAAGAGAGTCCCACCCGCCCAGGTCGCACGGGTCAGCACGGTGGTGGCCTGCCTTCCCGCCAGGATCCCTTCGCTGGCCGCCGCACCCCCGCCCATGGCGGCAAGCCCCCCACCCTTCCCGGCCTGGAGCAGGATCACGACGGCCAAGAAGAAGCCGTCCAAGACCAGGAGTGTGAGCAGCAGTCCGTACATCGGAGGGATCGGGGTTCTGGTGGCGAACGAAGAGCCGAAACGTCGCCGGAGGCGGCAGAGCCGTCAACGTTCGGGGGCGGCGTCCACGATCGCGGCGAACTGGTCCGCGTCGAGGCTCGCCCCGCCGACCAGCACCCCGTCCACCTCCGGAGCTGCCATGAGCTCCCGGGCGTTGTCGGGCTTGACGCTCCCCCCGTACAGGATGGACACGCGGGAGCCCTCACCGCCGAGCCACTCGCGGAGGAGCCCCCGCAGGACGGCGTGCGCGGCGCTGGCGTCCGCGGGTGTGGCGGTCTCGCCGGTCCCGATCGCCCACACCGGCTCGTACGCGATCAGGAAATCCGATCCCGCGCTTCCCAATCCTCGGAGCGCGGCGTCGAGCTGCTTCAGGATCACCTCGTCGACCCGTCCTGCCTTCCGCTCCGGCAGCGTTTCCCCCACGCAGACGAGCGGGACCAGACTGTGGCGGAGCGCGGCCGCGGCCTTGCGCGCCACCTCGGCGTCGGTCTCACCGAACAGCTGGCGCCGCTCGGAGTGCCCCACCAGCACGTGCGTGGCACCCGCCGCGCGCGCGAGCGGCGCCGACAGCTCGCCCGTGAACGCCCCCGCGTCCTCCCGGTGGATGTTCTGGAGACCGAGGCCGACGTGCTGTGGGCTGGCCTCGCGCGCGGCGGCGAGCGAGACGGCCGGTGGAAAGACGAGCACCTCGGGATGCCCGCGCTCCCTCCGGAGCGCCAGCGCGCGGAAGAAGGCACGGGCCTCGTCCGGCCCCTTGTGCATCTTCCAGTTGGCCGCAACCACGACGGGGGGGCGGGGCGCGCTCACGGGTGGCTCACGGGCAACTCAGCGGTCGCTCAGCGCGGCCACGCCCGGCAACGGATCCCCCGCCAGAAACTCGAGCGAGGCGCCGCCCCCGGTCGAGACGTGGCTCAGCCGGTCCGTCACTCCCGCGGCCTGCGCGGCCGCGGCCGAATCCCCGCCCCCTGCAACCGTGAGCGCGCCTCGCTCGGTGGCGCCGGCAACCGCGCGTGCCACCGCGACGGTCCCCTCGTCGAAGGGCGGCTGCTCGAAGACCCCCATGGGCCCGTTCCACAGGACCGTGCGGGCCGGGCGGAGGACGGTCTCGAACAACGCACGTGAGGCGGGGCCGATGTCGCCGATCCGCTCTCCCGGCTGCACGGAATCGCGCGGGACGATGCGGGTCGCAGCTCCGCCCTCGATGCGGTCGGCCACCACGCAGTCCACCGGCAGCACCAGCCTATCGCCCGCCTGCTCGAGCGTCGCGCGGGCGAGCTCGGTCCGGTCTTCCTCGACGAGCGAGGCACCCACATCGAGCCCGAGCGCGCGGAAGAACGTGTTCGCCATTGCGCCGCCGATCAGGAGGCGGTCCACGCGCGGGAGGAGGCTCTGCACGATATCGATCTTCCCGGAGATCTTGGCACCGCCAAGGATCGCGACGAAGGGGCGCTCCGGCTCGGCGAGGAGGCGGCCCAGCAGCTCGAGCTCCTTCTCCATGAGCAGCCCCGCGACCGCCCGCCCGCCGCGCGCGCGTACCCGCTCGGGCAGCGCGGCCGTGGAGGCGTGCGCGCGGTGCGCGGCACCGAACGCGTCGTTCACAAAGAGATCGGCGAGCTCCGCGAGTGCGCCGGCGAGCGACGTGTCGTTCTTCTCCTCACCGGGATCGAAGCGCGTGTTCTCGAGAACCAGGATCTCGCCGGGCGCGAGCGCGTCGACGGCAGAGCGCGTTCCTGGACCGGTGAGCTCCGGATGAAAGTGGACCCGGGCCGCGAGCAGCTCGCCCAGGCGCTCGGCCACTGGCCGGAGGGAGCAGCCAGGGTCCGGTCGACCCTTTGGTCTACCCAGATGCGAGAGCACCACCACGCGCGCGCCCGCCTCGACCAGCAGTCGCAGCGTTGGCAGGGTCTCACGGATGCGCGTGTCGTCGGTGATGCGCCCGTCTTCCAGGGGAACGTTGAGATCGGCGCGGAGCAGGGCGGGGCGGCCGCGCAGCTCGGCGGTCGGAACGTCCCGAAGCGAGGCCTTGGTCATGGGAACCTCATTGTATGGGCGCCCCCCGGGCCCGACAACTCGCGTACCAGCCGTCCGGACAGCCTCAGCGAACGGTGATGTCCGCCGCCCCGGCATCCTCCGGCAGGATGGAGACGCGGGTGACCGCGGCGCACGCCAGCGAGGAATTGAAGATCTCGATCGCCGGCGGGCGCACGTCCTCGTCGGCCACGATGCGCACCGTCATTTCATCGCCTCCCGGCGGGATCCCCACCCGGCGCTGAGCCACGCGCTCCCCCGCCGCGTCCAGCTGCACCAGCGCGAGCACCAGGGTGTCGGCGCCGGACACCAGCGCGTCGGGCATCCGGGTCGCGACCTCGAACTCGAGCGCGCCCGATTCCCCGGGTAACTGCTCGACTCGGGCCGCCAGCGTCTCCATGCTCCTCCCTCCGGGAACGTACACGTGCGGGCGCGTCGTCCGCAGATCCTCGAGGTACGCGCGCCCCTCAGGGGTGAGCTCGAGGGTGTTCGTGCTGGCCGCACGGCGGAGGGTGACGGCCGGCCCATGCCCATAGTCCCACAACTCCGTGCGCAGCTCGGTCCCCTCCCCCCCCACCCGGATCGCGAGCGGCTCCCCGTAGCGGATCCAGAGATCCCCCGCGTCCGTCGCGGGACCGCCCAGCCGGAGCTGGGAGTAGACCGAGCGCGCCAGGTGCACGACCATGCGCTCGTTCAGGGGGGTGGAGACGAGCGGGTCGAGCGACGCCCAGAAGCGCGCTTCAGCACGCGCGCGCGCCTCACCGTTCAGCTCGGCCAACCGCTCCGCCACGTCCGTGTCGAGCAACGGCCGGATATCGCGGATCCGATCGGCCTCTTCGACCGAGAGCCCCGCGAGTCCGGCCTCCAGCTCCTGGAGCGCGTCCTCGCTGCGCCCGATCCGCTGCAGCGCGAGGCCCGAGAGCAGGCGCGCATATGGATGACCGCGCGATGCGTACGCGAATCTGCGCGCGGTCGCAAGCATCCGTCGTGGATCTCCGCTCTCCGCCATGTCGAGCAGTAGCTCCACGTTGGCACCCACGTGGCCCGGGTCGGCGGCGACCGCGGCCTGGAAGGAGCTCTGCGTCGCGTTGTGCTCGGCCTACGCGGACGGATCCGGCTCGAAGCGCGTGGCGAGGATGCGCGATAGCTCGCCGGAACACAGATAGTTCCACGCGATCAGGGTCTCGACAGGCGCCGGGTCTCCGGGGGCCGTCGGCCCACGCGGTGCGCGCGGACAGTAGCTATCCGCGAGCGCGGCGGCGGGAAGGCGTCCCAGGTTGGCACGTGCGCGCCAGCGCACCAGCGCGGTGGTGCCGAGCTCGTAATGCAGATCGGCGGTGAGCCGAGGGGACACCGTGCCCCCGCTCCTCTGGGCGCGCTCGATGCCTTCCTCAAGGAACTCGAGAGCGTCGTCGTGCAGCCCCTGCTTGCGTAGGACCCGCGCGAGCGCGAGGAAGGGAGCGGGATTCTCGGGTGCGCGCTCGACCGCGGCCTCGAGAGCGGCGGTCGCCTCCTCTCGCCAGGTGATTGGATCGACGCCCGCGGGGGACTCGCCCCCGATGATCCCGTCCGGCGTTCCCAGCCGCGCTACCAGCGCCTCGTCGGCGAGCGCGCGCCGGAGGAGCGCACTCGCCTCCTGGAGCGTCGGAGCGGGAAGCGTCGAGACGCCGGTCCACTCGGGCGGCACTTCCAGAGTCCCCGCGTGAGCTAGCTGGTCCGGGTCGAGCAGCCGCATCGGCAGCACGTCCTCGTCCGGCGCGAACACGAGGTCGAACTGCACTCACGCCGCAACTGGACGTCCCTCGCGCATGGCCGGGCGGAAGGTGAGCCGAGGAGCCGCCGCGAGGGCCGCACGGCCGATCTCCGGATATCCCGAGCTCTCCCGGACCTCCACATCTCCGACCCTGCCGGTCGAATCCACCCACGCGAGCACGTTGACGATCGCGCCGATCCGCCGCTGCTGGAACCGCGGAGGATAGTAGCGGTGAATCATGCGCTGCTGGTCCGCCCGGTCGAGCACGCGCGGCGGAATCGTGCGTACGGGTTCGACCATGGGCGGCGGCAGTGTGAGCAGCGCGCCCCGGGGCACCGATGTATCCGGCGCGACGGCGACGGCGGGGGGATAAGGGAAAGCGACCGGAGCGGGCGTGCTCGGAACCGGCGGTGGATTGAGCCGCTGCATGAGCGCGACCAGCGCGGCGCGCGCGGGAAAGGCCGCGCCCACCGCGAATGCGAGCGCGACTGATGCCGCGATCGCGATGCGGCGCAACGAATGCGGAGGCTCCGCCTCCACGCGCGCGGCCTCGGCCCTCAGCTCGGCCTCGAGCTCGGGACCGAAGGAGGCGCGCTCCTCGATCCGGATCGCGGCCAGCTCGGCGTCGAGCTCGGCAAGCTCGGGCGGCAGTCCGCGGACGGGATCCCGGTTGGCATCCATTATCGGATCGACACGTCGTGTCTCTGCGCGTCCACGGCCAGCTTCAGCTGCTTGAGCGTGCGATGCATGCGGACCGCGACGGCGTTGTGGCTGATCCCCAGGCTATCCACGATCTCCCCGTTGTCGAGTCCGGCACTGTAACGTAGCGTCAGGATTTCCTGGTCTGCCGCACGCAGGGTATGGTTCCCGTTGAGCAGCGTCTGGATCCGTTCCTCGCGCAGCACCCGCTCCTCCTGGCTCGGAATGTCCGCGACCAGATCGGGCACCCGGTCCAGGGTCACGTGCAGCAAGCCTCGCCTGCGCAGCGCGCGCAGGTGGTCCGTGACCGCGTTGCGCGGGATTCGCAGCAACCACGTGCGCGGCGACGCCCGCGACGCATCGTAGCGCGCGAACGAGCGCAACGCTTTCAGGAAGACTTCGGAGGTGACGTCCTCGCCCGCCTCGCGGGCGCCACCCGGAAGCGGACGTACCGGTAGACGGAGGCGCGGTGGTCGCGATACCAGCGCTCGAAGCCGTCCGGAAGCAGCCTGCGCCGCTCGTCCGCCTGCCCACCTCCCGGCCCTTCGGCAGGCGTCGCCCGTGGAAGGGGCCGCAGAGGCTCGGGTGCCGGATGAATGTCCATGCGCATCGCCCTGGAGTACGCGGGCGCGCGCCGTCCTCTTACCGCGCCGGGGGAGGCGCACTAGAGGTGCGGAGGCAGTTCGCTCAGGCCGCGGCCCGCGGTCTAACGGGAGTCCGGAATCAGGCGCGCTCGCGCGCCGGCCGCCGGAGCGGCGCGACCTTGGCCGCCGCGGTCTGGCCGCCGCCCCTGGCGCTCACCTCGAGGGGCGTGTCGCAATGGCTGCAGCGGATCAGCACCGCGTCGGCACCCGCGAGCAGTACGCCATCCGTGTGACTGCAGACGGGACAGCGGTAGGAGCGCCAACCCGTGGCAGCGACCTCAGCGGGATTCGTTCCGTCCATGCTCACCTCCCAATGCCAACGGCGCGCGTGGCGGCGGATTCCGGCCGGGCTCGCCGCATCGGGCACTCCATGCGATCCCGGTGCCCGGCCGGGGATCCGGAGTCTGCTACCGGCGCGCGTGAGTGGGCAAGCGCTCGCTGACGTAACGGACGAGGTCGACCACGCGGGCCGAGTACCCCCACTCGTTGTCGTACCATGAAAGCACCTTGACCAGCCGTCCGTTAATGACACCGGTACTCAACGCGTCCACGATCGAACTGCGGCTGTCGCCGATGAAGTCGACCGATACCAGCTCCTCCTCGGCGACTCCCAAGATCCCCTTCATGGCGCCGGCCGCCGCCGTCCGGAAGGCGTCGTTAACCTCCTCCACCGTGGTCTCCCGCTCGACCTCGCACACCAGGTCCACGATCGAGACGTCGGGTGTCGGGACCCGCATCGCCATCCCGTCCAGCTTGCCCTTCAGCTCCGGGATCACCAGCGCAGTCGCGCGCGCGGCCCCCGTGGTGGTCGGAATGATGGATAGCCCCGCGGCGCGCGCGCGCCGGAGATCCTTGTGCGGCAGATCGAGGATCTTCTGGTCGTTCGTGTACGAGTGCACCGTGGTCATGAAGCCGTGGCGCATCCCGAAGCGATCCATGATTACCTTCGCAACCGGCGCCAGGCAGTTGGTCGTGCAGCTGGCGTTGGAGACCACGTCGTGACGCTCCGGGTCGTACATGTCCTGGTTGACTCCGAGCACGATCGTGACGTCCTCCTGCTTGGCCGGCGCGGTGATGACGACCTTGCGTGCGCCCGCTTCCAGGTGCTTCGCCGCCTTGTCCCGCTGGGTGAACAGGCCGGTCGACTCAACCACGATGTCCACCTCGAGCTCACGCCAGGGGAGCTTGGCCGGATCTTTTTCGGCGAGCACCTTGATCTCGTCGCCGTCCACCCGAATCCCCCCGGCTACCGCCTCGACGTCGCCGGGATAGCGCCGGTGCACGGAGTCGTAGCGCAGCAGGTGCGCCAGGGTCTCGTTGTCGGTGAGGTCGTTGACCGCCACGAAATCCAGATCCTGGGCAGACTGCTTCGCATAGCGTAGGACATGCCGGCCGATGCGGCCGAATCCATTGATCGCGACACGGGCGGACATGCAGCGTTGCTCCTTACGGTCTGGACGGAAGAACGAACCTTTAACGGCGCGCTGTCAGGACAATCCGTCCCGACCCGGCAGCGCGATCGCGACCGCGATCACCGTAACCCCGCGCGCGCCCGTCCGTTCCAGCGTCTCGGCCGCGGCGGCCGCCGTAGCTCCGGTCGTGAGCACGTCGTCGATGAGCGCGACTGCGCGACCCCGCACCGCGGCGCGCGCGCTCGGGCGGACGGCGAAGGAATCCCGGACGTTGCGGCGCCGCTGGTCGGGGACGAGCTCCACCTGGCTGGGTCCCTCGCCTTCCCTGGTCAGGGCGTCGAGCACCGGCGCGGACGTACGCGCCGCGTACGCCCGCGCGAGCAGCTCTGCCTGGTTGTAGCCGCGCCTCCGCGCCCGCCCGCGCGTCGTGGCGACCGGAACGACCAGGGCGTCGCGCGCGGGCAGTGGACAGAGGCGGGCCATGCGCGCGGCAGGGGGTCGGCGAGGCCGCGCCACCCCCCGTACTTGAGCGCGTGCACGAGCGCGTCGGCGGGAGGTTCGAGCACGGCGCTCGCACGCGCGGCGGCGAGGCAGCCCGGCCAGCCGGCGCACTCCAGGCATCCGGAGTCGGGAACCCGTCCGGTGCCGCGCGGGAAGTGGCAGCGGGCACAGCGCGGCCAGGGCGCCTCTCGCAGCGCGGACAGGCACGCAGCGCATACCAGCGTGCGCTGCACGGCGGTGGGCGCATCCATGGGGAGAGGGGACGCGCATCCGAGGCAGCGGGCGGGAAGGAGGAAGTGGAAGAGTTCGGCCAGAGGAGCCAGGGACCTCACGGCCGCCGCCGCGCCTCCAGCGCGGCTCGCATCACGTCCACCGGGGCCTCGCGCCCCCACCAGCGCTCGAATGAAGCGGCGCCCTGCTGCACGAGCATCTCACCGCCGTCGGCCGCCGGCACGCCGAACTCGCGCGCCGCGCGCACGAAGGGGGTCTCGCTGTCCCCGTAGATCAGATCCAACACGGCGCCCACCCGCTCCAGACAGGACAGCTCCAGCGGGAGCGGATCGCCCGGCTCGAGCCCTAGCCGCGTGGCGTTTACCACCAGGTCGAACTGACCCCCGTTCAGCTCCTCCACCGGGTGCGCGACGCGCACGCGCTCGCCCCCGATGCGCCGGCTCACCGCGCGCGCACGGTCCACGGTGCGGTTGTAGAGCGTGATCTCGCGCACCCCCTCGTCGATCAGTGCGAGCAGCACGGCGCGCGCGGCACCGCCTGCTCCCAGCACCAGCACCCGGCGCTCGCGCGGCGAGCGGCCGAGAAAACGCTCGAGCGCGCGCCGGAAGCCCTCTACGTCCGTGTTGTCGCCGCGGGTCTGTCCGCGCTCTCCCCAGAACGTGTTGCACGCGCCGGTGCGCCGGACGGCCTCGGAGGGAAGCTTCACGACCGCGGCCGCGCGCTCCTTGTGCGGCAGCGTGACGTTGCCGCACCCTCCGCCGTGCGCGATCACCTCCATGAGCGCGGGGAGCCGCTCGCGGTCGCAGCGCAGCGTCACATAGACGCCGTCCACGCCGGCCGCCGTGAAGGCGGCGTTCTGGATGATCGGAGAGAGGGAGTGTGACACCGGATCGCCCAGCAGGGCGACCACGCGCGTGCTCGAGCTGATCAGTCGGCTCATGGGGCCAGGATCAGCTCCAGCCGCCGTAGCGCCTTCGGGATGAGGTCCTCGAGAGTCAGGTAGGTTTCCTCGTACTCCTGGTCATCGCCCCCGAAGGGATCCGGCACCCCCGCTCCCGGCTCCTCCTGTCCGCCCTCCTCGCCGCGCGCGAAGGCATCGAGGAGCGCGGCCTTGCCCGCCGCGCCCAGCTCGGCCAGGCGCAGAAGGTGCGTCGGCGACATCACCAGGATCAGATCCGCCCAGCGCACCAGCTCCTCGTCCACCGGCCGGCTGCGGTGCCCGCCCAGGTCCAGCCCGTGGCGCGCGGCCACGCGCAGCGAGCCTTCGCTCGCCGGGCCACCGCTCAGCGCGCTCACCCCCGCCGAACGCACCTTTACCTGCCACCCGCGTGCCTCCACCTCGCACTCCGCGAGCGCCCGCGCGAGCGGGCTGCGGCACGTGTTTCCGCTGCACACGAATAGCAGCCGGAAGCTCTCGGGTCGGCTATCGTTCTCCATCGATCTCCGGAATGACGCAACGCAAGCGGTGCACGGGCGTGGCGCCCGCTCGCACCACGCGCGGAACGGGCTGGCTGCAGTCCACCACGGTCGACGGTTGCGAGGGAGGGAGCGGTCCCGCGTCGAGCACCCATAGCTCTTCCCCGGCGCCGGCCGCACGAGCCGTGACGAGCGCAGCCTCCGCCGACGCCGCCGGCGGCTTCCCCGGCAGGTTCGCGCTCGTCGAGGTGAGAGGACGTCGCAGCCGCTCCATCAGCAGCCGTGTGACCGGATGCGATGTCACGCGTACGGCGACACCGGCGCTCTCCCCCCGCACGACGGCGGGAAAACTACCCGACGGATCGGCCAGCACCAGGGTGAGCGCGCCCGGCCAGAACACGGACGCCAGCTCGCGCGCCGCGGACGTCCACGCCAGCCCCGCGACCGCCGCTGGCGAGGGCACGAGCAGCAGGAAGGGGTGGGCGCGCTCCGGCTTGAGCCGCCGGAGGGCGGCGATCGCCTCGTCCGTGGCGAGCCCGCCGAACCCGTAGACGGTCTCGGTCGGATGTGCGATCAGCCCGCCGGCCAGCACGTGCGTGGCGGCGGCGGCGAGCTCGCGCTCCCCGTACGGCGGCGCCCTCAGGTCGAGCACGCGCGGCGCACCCACGCGACCCTACGCTCCGCTCACGAGCCGGGCGCGGCCATGCCCAGCAGGGCCTCGGCCACGGCGACGTCTTCCGGTCGCGTCACCTTCAGGTTCGTGGCGGCCCCCTCGACCATCACCACGCGCCCTCCCACGCGCTCCACCAGCGCCGCGTCGTCGGTGGCCTCGCTTCCGTCCCTGGCCTGGTACGCGCGGTCGAGGAGCGCGCGCGGAAACGCCTGTGGGGTCTGCGCGTGCCAGAAGCGGTGCCGGTCAGGGGTTCCCAGCACTCGCCCCGTGCCGTCCACCTCCTTGAGCGTGTCGGTCGCCGGCCAGCCCGCCACCACCCCCGCTCCGGCCAGGGCCACGGCCGCGATGCACCGGTCGAGGATCGCGCCCGTGACCAGCGGACGCGCGGCGTCGTGCACCACCACGATCTCGACGGCCGGCGGGAGCGCGGCGAGAGCGGCGCGCACCGAGGCGGTGCGGGTGGCGCCCCCGGCGACGCAGGCGAGGCGCGCGTCCAGATCGCAGAGCCAGGCCGGTGGAGCGGCGGCATCCTCGGCGCCGAGCGCGACCCGCACCGCGGTGACGTCCGCATGCGCGAGAAACGGGCGTAGCGTATGCAGGAGGAGGGGTTCGCCGCACAGGCTGAGGAAGGGCTTCTTCACGCCCCCCATGCGCTCTCCCGACCCGGCGGCCGGGATCAGCACGCCGACCGAAACGGATCGCGGCTGACTGGTCAACGTGTCATCGCACCCGCAGCCTGAGCCTCCGTGCTCGCGCGCGCCATGGAATCGAAGCGCGTATACGCCTTCTGGAACTGGAGCTGCACCAGACCGGTAGGGCCGTTGCGATGCTTCGCGACGATCAGGTCGGTGTTGCCCTCCACCGCGGCAGCCTCGTCGAGCTTGCCCTGCTGCATCAAGTAGTAGTCTTCACGGTACAGAAACATCACGAGGTCCGCGTCCTGCTCGATCGCGCCGCTCTCGCGCAGGTCCGAAAGCTGGGGCCGATTGCCGGTCCGCTGCTCGGTCGCCCGACTCAACTGCGAGAGGGCGATCACCGGCACCTCCAGCTCACGTGCGAGAGCTTTCAGCCCGCGTGAGATCTGGCTCACCTCCTGGACCCGGTTCTCGGCGCGTCCGGTGCTCCCCATCAACTGCATGTAGTCGATCACGATGAGGCTGAGGTCGGTCTCGCTCTTGAGGCGACGGGCCTTCGCACGCATTTCGACTACGGTCGATCCCGGGCTGTCGTCGATCCAGATGCCCGCTGGATTGAGGTGCCCGGCGGCAGTCGCGAGGCGCTGGTACTCCTCGGAGCTCAGCCGCCCCTTGCGAAGGCGCTGGAGGTCGATCCGCCCCTCCGCGCAGAGGAACCGTTCGACGAGCTGATCCTTCGACATCTCGAGGGAGAAGACCGCGACGCGTGCCTTGCCCCGGATGGCCGCGTTCTGAGCCACGTTCAGAACGAACGAGGTCTTGCCCATCGACGGCCGCGCCGCCACGACGATCAGGTCGCCGCGCTGAAAGCCGGAGGTGACGTGATCCAGGTCCGGAAAGCCGCTCCCCACGCCGGTGAGGCCGCTCGGCGATTCCTGGAGCTTTTCGATGCGCTCGAAAGCGGACCACAGGATCTCCTTGATCCAGACGAAGCCCTCGCGGTCGTGCGTCTGCGCCACCTGGAAGATGCGCGACTCGGCCTGATCGAGGATCTCGTCGACATCGCGCTCGCCCTGGTCGTAGGCGTCGCGGATAATCTGGGAAGAGGCGTCGATCAGGCGCCTGAGCAGCGCCTTCTCGCGCACGATGCGCGCGTGGTACTCGATGTTGGCCGCGGTGGGGACCGCATCCAGCAGCCGCGCCAGGTACTCGAGCCCGCCGATTCCGTCCAGCTCACCGGTCTTCTTGAGTTCCTCGCTGACCGTGATGACGTCGATCACGTCGCCGCGCTCGAACAGCCGAGCCATCGCCCGGAACATTCGGCGGTGGCCTTCGCGGAAGAACATCGCGTCGTTGACGTGCTCGACGGCGCGGGCGACTGCGTCGCGATCGATCAGCATGCCGCCCAGCACCGAGATCTCGGCCTCGGCGGACGCGGGAGGCCGCCGATCGTAGCCCGCCTCCCCAATCGGGGAGGTAGCCGCGAGCGTCTCGAGAGGGTTCAACCGAGTCGGATCCGGGTGTGCCGTCGGGAGCGCCGCGGTCACCTTCCGCGGTCGAGTACCTGGCGAAGCAGCTGCAGGTCGTCCCAGGTGGCGTGCGTCCAGCCCGCGTTGCGCAGCAAAGCGGCCGGATGGTAGGTGCACACCAGGGGGACTCCACGGTAACTGTACACCGCGCCGCGGAGCTTACCAAGAGGCTTCTGGGTCTCGGTGAGCCACTGCCCGGCGAAGCTGCCGACGGCGAGGATCACCTCCGGCGCCACGATCTCGATCTGGCGCTCCAGAATCGGCCGGCAGGCCTCGATCTCGTCCGGGAGCGGGTTCCGATTCCCCGGCGCCCGACACTTGAGCACGTTGCAGATATAGACCGACTCCCGGCGCGAGAGGTCGATCGTCATCAGCAGCAGGTCGAGAAGCTTCCCGGCCGCACCCACGAACGGGAGCCCGGTCTCGTCCTCGTGCTTCCCAGGCGCCTCTCCCACCACCATCAGCCGCGCCCTGGGGACCCCGTCGTTGAAGACGACCTGCGTGCGACTGCGCGAGAGCCCGCAGCGCAGGCAGCCGCTCACCAGCTCCTTGAGCGCGTCGTGCTCGGCGGGGAGCACAGGGATCTCGGCTCCGGACGCGAGGGCCGGTGCGGGCGCCGGCGGACCTAGGGGGCGGGAGGGGACCGCGGAGGGGTCGGGTGGGCGCGACGCGCCCGCGGATCGCGGCGCGGCCGCCTTCCGGCCCACCAGGCGAAGTGCCTCGTCGCGCGCGAGCCCCTGGAGGAAGAGCGGGGGCGCTCCGAGCTCCGCCCGCTGCCGGAGCAGCCGGGCGAGGAGCGCGCGCGGCCCATTCTCCGGCACGTCGCTCACGACCCGCTCAGTAGCGCCTCGACGCGGTCGAGCACCACCTCCGCGACCGTGTCCTTGTCCATGAGCGCGAGCGCCTCCGCGCGCCCGTCCCGCCCCACCAGGGTCACCCGGTTGGTGTCCGCCTCGAAGCCGGCATCCGCCTCGCTGGCCGGGTTCGCCACCACCAGGTCGAAGCCTTTGGCCGCCATCTTCTTGCCCGCGTTCTCGACCAACCCCTCGGTCTCCAGGGCGAAGCCCACGGCGACCGCCCCCGGCTTGCGGGCCGCGCGCGTCTCCGCGGCGATGTCCGGGTTCACGACGAGCTGGAGATCTACCTCCGCCCGCCCTTCCCGCTTCACCTTCGCGGCCTGCTCGCCGGCGGGCCGGAAGTCGGCCACCGCAGCGGCGAAGACCACCACGTCCGCCTCTCCGATGCGCTCGGCCACCGCGGCGAGCATATCGCGGGCGCTCTCGACGGAGACCACCTCGGCGCCCACCGGGCGCGGCAGCGCGACCGGCCCGCTCACCACGGTCACCCGCGCCCCCCGGCGCCACGCCGCCTCGGCCAGCGCGCGCCCCATCTTGCCCGAAGAGCGGTTGCCCACGAAGCGGACCGGGTCGAGCGCCTCGCGCGTGGGTCCCGAGGTCACGAGCACGTGGCACCCGCGAAGCGGAGGGCGGTCGCCGAGGGCACGCCCGACGTGCTGGATGATCTCCTCCGGCTCGATCATGCGCCCGGGACCTTCCCCTTCCCCGACCGCCAGCGGCCCCGTGGCCGGGCCCGCGATCCGGTAGCCGAGCCGGTCGCGGCAGTGCGCCAGGTTCTGCTGCACCTGCGGGTGCGCGAACATCTGGTCGTTCATGGCGGGACAGAGCACCACCGGTGCCCGGGTCGCGAGCAGGGTGGTGGTGAGCAGGTCGTCCGCGCGTCCCTGCGCGGCGCGCGCGAGCAGGTCGCCGCTCGCCGGAGCGATGACGATCACGTCGGCCTCGCGGCCCAGACGCAGGTGCAGGGCCGCGCCCTCCACACTGAAGAGATCGCCGAGCGCGGGGCGACCCGTCATCCCCTCGAAGGAGACACGGCCCACGAAGCGCTCCGCGGCTGCGGTGAGAATGGTGTCGACCTGCGCGCCCAGCCGGGTGAGATCACGCGCAATCTGAACCGCCTTGTAGGCGGCGATTCCCCCGCTGACCCCCAGGACGACGCGCCGGCCCTGCCAAGGGCGGCGCGGGGAGAGGATGGGGGCGGTCAACCGTGCACGCTAGCCCGTTTGGCCCGCATCCGTCAGAGCGCCAGCTCTTCTCGCCGCCGCCGCTTGACCAACCGGAACTCGATCTGACCCGAGGTGAGCGCCTCGAGCGAGCGGGTGGTGAGCTTCTTCTCCTCGCCCAGGGGGAGGGTTTCGCGCGGGAGCGAGTTGAGCTCGCGGGTGTACTTTGCGGTGACCAGCACGCCCAGATACTTGCTGCCGGTCGAGGCGGCGACATCGTCGGGAGTGAATACTCGCATGGAGTTCTTCCTTCTCTCTCTTGTTTTTCGGTGATGGAACCCTTGGTGATGACGCGCGGCGCCAAGCCTTAGCAGGTCGCTAGGCGCCCACGTTCTGATACCGCTCCTCCAGGACCCGGTCGATCTCGGAGGTCAGTGCCGCGATCCGCGCCGCGACGTCCCCGTCCTTCCGGGTACCGCCCGTGCGGGCGACCATGCGCACCTCCTCGACCGCCCGCTCCAGATCGTCGTTCACTACGGCGTGGTCGAACTCGGCCGCGCGCGCGAGCTCCCTGCGCGCATTGCGCAGGCGCCGTACCACCTCCTCGTCCGCCTCGGTCCCGCGCTTGGTCAGGCGGGACACCAGCACCTCGGCCGAGGGCGGAATCACAAACACGAGCAGTGCATCCGGGAAGTTCGCGCGGATCTGCCGCGCGCCCTGCACGTCGATGTCCAGCACGACGAACTGTCCGCGCACGGTCGCCTCCTCTAGAGTGCGGCGGGGCGTGCCGTAGAGATTGCCGTGCACCTCCGCCCACTCGGCAAAGCCGCCGCGCCGGGCGACGGCCTCGAACTCGTCGCACGCCATGAACTC
>CAUZJY010000040.1:0-15152 GCA_963580305.1 Gemmatimonadales bacterium UBA6960 | reverse complement strand
CGAAGAAGATGGGCGCGCCGACGTAGGCGGCGGAGAGCGCGAGCCGGACCGGCCCGTTCCTGGAGAGCAGCAGATCGGTCGGCACCAGCCAGCTCGCGAGCAGGGTCACGATCAAGCCGGCCGAAGCGACGCGCCATGGGATCGGACGGAGCTCCATCCAGAGCGTGCCGATCAGGATCACTCCCAGGACGAGCCGAACACGACCGCGCTGGTGAGCCAGGTCCTCGAGCACGTGCCGGACCCGCTCCTGATGCTCCGGCAGGTGCGTGCGTCCCCTACCCTCGAGGTCATGTTCGGGCAGGTGACCGGCTGCGGTGTCCGATCGAGCGGCGTGATCCGGTAGTCGGGGTCGCGCGCCAGCCCGGCTCTTCCTCCAGAAGAGCTCGGTCCCGCGTACGTCCGGGATTCGCACGGGCCGGGGCAGATCGCGCAGCAGCTCCATGAGCCACGCGAGCCGTCGTCGGCGCATCCGTGCGGCGAGCGAGCGCGGGTTTCGGTTGTCGACCAGCCTGAACAGCCAGTTTTCCACGGACGCTCGGGGAAGGGGATGCCGCCCCGGCGGCGCGAGACGCGGCATCGACCAGATTGGGCGCCACCGGGCCATCGCCGAAAGGCCGCGTCCGATGGCCGCTCCCAGGGGTAGAACCCACGGTCGCAGATCGCTATTTTTTTGGCTGTTCCGGAACTGAAGCAGGTAGAGCCTGCCGGGCCCTTCGGGGGCTCTACCGGGCGCGTTTCGAGGCCTCCGATCCATGTCCATCCGCAACATCGCCATCATCGCCCACGTCGACCACGGCAAGACCACGCTGGTCGACAAGATGCTCCGTCAGGCGGGGATCTTCCGCGAGAACCAGCACGTGGAGGAGCGCGTGATGGACTCGAACCCACTCGAGCGCGAGCGGGGGATCACCATCCTCTCCAAGAACACCGCGGTCCACTGGGGCAACGTCAAGATCAACATCGTCGACACCCCGGGTCACTCGGACTTCGGGGGGGAGGTCGAGCGCATCTTGCGCATGGTGGACGGAGTGGTGCTGCTAGTGGACGCGGCCGAGGGGCCGATGCCGCAGACCCGCTTCGTCACCCGCAAGGCGCTCGAGCTGGGGCTCCTGCCGGTGATCTTGATCAACAAGGTGGACCGGGCCGATGCTCGCGCCATTGAGGTGCATGACGAGGTGCTGGCGCTCCTGATGGAGCTCGAGGCCACCGATCCGCAGCTCGACGCCCCGTTCCTGTACGCGTCCGGCCGCGAGGGATGGGCCAGCCGCAAAGAAGGCGAACGGGGAGCGGATCTGGTTCCACTCTTCGAGATCATCGTGCGGCATTTCTCGGAGCCCACCGTCGACCCGGACGGACCGTTCCAGATGCTCGTGTCGACGCTCGACCATTCGCCCTACGTGGGGCGGATCGCGATCGGCCGCATCGAGCGTGGCAGCGTCTCGGTCGGGCAGCCGATCGCGCTGCTCCCGCACGGCGAGCCCGGGATGGTGTCGGACGCGGCGGCCGAGAACGCGAAGGCAATAAAGCTCTTCACCTTCCTCGGCGTCGAGCGGCTCGACGTCGCGACCGCGCCCGCCGGCGACATCATCGCGCTGGCCGGGTTCGATGGGGTGGAGATCGGCATGACGCTCACCGATCCGGAGCACCACGAGCGGCTGCTCGGGATCAAGGTGGAGGAGCCCACGCTCTCGGTGGACTTCAACGTCAACAACTCCCCCTTCGCGGGGCAGTCGGGGAAGTTCGTCACCACCAGGCAGCTCCGGGAGCGGCTCTTGAAGGAGCTTGAGAAAAACGTCGCCCTCCGGGTGGAGGAGACGGACCAGCCCGACGTGTTCCAGGTCAGCGGCCGGGGCGAGCTCCACCTCTCGATCCTCATGGAGACCATGCGGCGCGAGGGTTACGAGTTCCAGGTGTCGCGCCCCCGCGTGATCACCCGCAAGGATGAGAGCGGCCAGCTGCTCGAGCCGCTCGAGGAGGCCGTGGTCGAGGTGCCGTCCACGCTGGTGGGCACCGTGATCGAGCGGCTGGGGCCGCGCAAGGCTGAGCTGCTCGAGATGCGGCCGATGGACTCGGGCGCGACCCGGCTCCGCTTCAAGGTCCCGGCGCGGGGACTGTTCGGCTATCGCTCCGACTTCATGACCGACACCCGGGGTGAGGGCATCTTGCACCACCAGTTCTCGGAGTATGGCCCGTGGGCGGGCGCGCTCCAGGGCCGCAAGCGCGGGGTGCTGGTCGCGGACCGGCAGGGAGAGGTGGTGGCGTACTCCCTCGGCAACCTGCAGGAGCGCGGGACCATGTTCGTGAAGCCGGGCGAGCCGGTCTACGCGGGGATGATCGTGGGCGAGAGCGCCCGCTCCGACGATATGGATGTGAACGTCACCAAGGAGAAGAAGCTCACCAACATGCGCACCACCGCGTCGGACGAGAACGTCAAGCTCGAGCCGCCGCGGCAAGTCACGCTCGAGCTGGCGCTCGTGTTCATCGAGGAGGACGAGCTGATCGAGGTCGCCCCCGACGCGATCCGCCTGCGCAAGCGGATCCTGGAGGCCAACCAGCGGCGGAAGGCCGAGAAGCAGCGGCTGGCGGCGACCTGACCCACCACCTGTCTGCCCCCGCCAGTCGGTAGTGGTACAGTTACTATGTACCAGTGCCCGCCTGTCCCGCCGATTGCACCCTCGTTAGCATGCCGCGATCTTCCCGCTCTCTGTTGCTCGCAGCCCAGTAACACGTGACCGCACCCGAGGACGTCGCCGTGGCCGAGTCTTCTGACGCCCCGGCGGCGTCCGGAGGTGCGGGTCCGGCCGCCCTCCCGCCGGACGTCCACCGGATCGCGTCGTGGAGGGGCCGGGCTGCTCGCGCTCGCGCTGGGCACCGGCTTCGGGGTCATGGTGGTGGAGATCGCCGGCCCCCGCCTGATGGCCCCTGCGTTCGGGCTCTCTGCGGTGCCCTGGACCGCCGTGATCGGGGTCATCCTGGGCGCGCTCGCCCTCGGCAACTGGGTCGGGGGCCGGCTGGCGGACCTGGGCCGGCCAAGCGTCGCCTGGCTGCTCGATGGGGCGGGGGTGGTGGCGCTCCTTCCGGTGATCGGTGCCAGAGTGCCATTCTGGGCCGTCGAGCAGCTCGGGTTCATCCCCGAGGCGCTCGCTACCGCGGCTGTGCTGTTCGCGCCCGCACTGTTCTTCCTGGGCACCGTGACGCCGGCGCTCGTGCGCGCCGACACCGTGGTGGTGACCTCGGTCGGCCGTCGCGCGGGGGACGTCGGCGCCGCGGCAACCGTGGGCTCGATCGCGGGCACGTTCGCAACGGGGTTCGTGTTGCTACCGGCGTTTCCGCTCCCCCTCCTGGTGGGTCTCACGGCGGCCGGGTTCCTGGGACTCGCCGCGCTTGCAGGCGTCGTCCTGGATCGCGACGAACGCAGACGTGGTGCCCGTCCCGCGAGCGAGTTGCTCGTGCTGGTGTGCGCCGCGTCCGTGGCTTTCGGTGCGGGCGGCTGGCCGGAGGATCCGGCGCTGCTGCACCGGGAGGAGACGCTCTATGCGTCGGTCCGTGTGACGGAGCGCGAGTGGACGGACGAACGGCGAGTGCGCGAGCTGTGGCAGAACGGGGGCTCATCGTCCGCCGAGGAGGTGGACACGGGCGAGCCGGCGCACCCCTACGCGACCGCGATCGAGGCCCTCCTCCAGTCGGTGGTCGAGCGGGTGGATTCGGTGCTCGTGCTCGGGGGCGCCGCGCTCACGCTGCCCGTGGCGCTTGCCCGCAGCCGCCCCGAGCGTCCGTGGACGTGGTCGAGCTCGACCCGGCGGTGACGCGGCTGGCGCGTGCCTGGTTAGCCTATGGCTTGCGCGCCGAGTGGCCGGCCATTCGGGTGACGCACGAGGACGCGCGCGTCTTCCTGCGGTGCAACGAGGGACGCTACGACGTCGTCCTGGTGGACGTGTTCGACCACCTGCTCACGGTGCCCTGGACGATGGTCACGGTAGAGGCGCTCACCGCGATACGCGAGCGGCTCGCGCCGGCCGGCTTCGTGATCGTGAACGTGTTGACGCCGCTGGACGGCTCGGGAGTGGGTTTCCTCCAGCGCTTCCTGGCGACGGCCCAGTAGGTGTTTCCGGTTGTGCGCGCGTATCCGGTGGAGACCGATGTCGCGCCGGGGGCTACGCGCAACGTGCTGCTGGTCGCTGCGGCCAGCGCGGGCGCGCTGCCGCGGGTGGCGTGGCCGGAAGTGGGGTGGGGACCGGCGGGGCGGCTGCTCATCGACGCGCACGCCCCAGTGGAATACCTCCAGGCGAAGGTGTTCTGGGAGGGGTTGGCTTGGCGCTGAGCGGCCGCGGGACGAGCGCCCGCACCCGCGCTCCTATCGGCCCCGCAGCCGACCGGGAGCTTGACATGCCGGTCCGCCCCCGCGACGGGGTGCCGGAGAACACCCACCCGCTGAACCTGGTCGACGGTCCGGCGGAGTCCGTACCCGAGGTGACGCGGCCGCCGCTGTACGAGGTCTACATGCGCATGGCCGAGGAGCTGGCGAAGCGCAGCACATGCGACCGACTGCAGGTCGGCACGGTGCTGACCGACGCCGAGCTCGAGAACGTGGTCGCGATCGGATACAACGGGAACGCGCGCGGTTTTCCGAACTGCTGCGACACCGCCATTCCCGGCGCGTGCGGCTGCATCCACTCAGAGCAGAACGCGCTGGTGAAGGCGCCGGGCCATCTGCGGGGCAAGGTGGCCTTCGTGACGGTGAGCCCCTGTGTCACGTGTGCCAAGCTGATGATTCAGGCGAACGTGAGCTATCTGTTCTATCGTGAAGCGTATCGAAATCCGGAAGGGATCAGCGTGTTGAAGCAGGGGGGCGTGACCGTCGTGCACTACACTCGCTGGAGGGATACATGGAGATGAAGGCTGCCGGGGCCGGCGCGAATGCGCCGGTGAGCAAGGGCTTCGGCCGGTTCTTCCTGCCCGGACCGACCGAGGTGCTGCCCGAGCTGCTCGAGGCCCAGCTCAAGCCGATGATCGGGCACCGGGGCGCGGACATCAAGGCACTCATGGAGAAGTTGCAGATCGGGCTCGAGGACGTCTTCCGCACCGAGCGGACGGTGTTCCTGTCGACCTCGTCGGCCACCGGCTTCATGGAAGCCGCGGTCCGGAACGGCGTGCGCAGGAAGGCGCTCGCCCTCGTGAACGGCGCGTTCAGCGAGCGCTTCGGCGAGCTGGTCACGTCGTGCGGCCTCGAGGTCGAGGTGATGGAGGTCCCGTGGGGCCAGGTGCACGATCCCCAGGCCATCCGTGACCGGCTCAAGAAGGGCGGGATCGACGCGATCACGGTGGTGCATTCCGAGACGTCCACCGGCGCGCTCAATCCCATCCAGGACATCGCCCAGGTCGCGAACGAGGCCGACGACGTAGTGATCCTGGTGGACTCGGTCAGCGGCGTAGCCGGCGCCGAGCTGTGGAGCGACCGCTGGCAGCTGGACTTCGTGCTCACCGGCTCGCAGAAGGCGCTCGCGCTCCCGCCGGGCCTCGCGTTCGGCGTCGCGTCGGAGCGCATGATGGATCGCTCCAAGGCGGCCAAGGGGAAGGGCCAGTACTTCGACCTGATGGAGTTCGCCAAGACACAGGCGGACAACATGACCCCGGCCACCCCGGCGCTCTCCACCATGTACGCGCTCGAGGTGCAGCTGCAGCGGATCGCCAAAGAAACCATGGAGGGCCGCTGGCAGCGGCACGCCGCCATGCGCGATGCGACCGTCGAGTGGGTCGACCAGATGCGCGGGGAGAGGGGCGTCGACGTGAGCGTGCGCGCGCGCGAGGGGTTCCGCTCGCCCACGGTCACGACCTTGAACATGCCGGCGGGCAAGACGTCGCCCCCCGTTGTGGCGGCCATGAAGGATCGGGGGATCGTGCTCGGCGGAGGCTACGGCAAGCTCAAGGAGCCGACCTTCCGGATCGGCCACATGGGCGACCACACGGTTGCCGGACTGGAGACCGTCCTGGAGGTGCTCGAGGAAGTGTTGACCGCGTGAGCGCACAGACCGGGACCGCCGGCAACGGCGGCAAGTTCACCGTCGTCGTCGCGGACGGGATCTCGGAGTCGGGACTGCGGCCGCTGTTGAACGACAAGCGCTTCAACGTCGTCGTCGTCAACGACAAGGAGCAGCTCGACGCGGCGCTCCCCACCGCACACGCGCTGATCGTGCGGAGCGCGACCAAGGTGACGCGCGACCTGTTGGGCAAGGCTAGCAATATCCGGGTGATCGGCCGCGCTGGCGTGGGCGTCGACAACATCGACCAGCAGGCCGCGACCGAGAAGGGTGCGGCCGTGATGAATGCGCCCGCGGGCAATACGGTGGCCGCGGCGGAGCTCACCATGGCGCTGCTGCTGGCGGCGGCCCGCAAGGTCGCGGAGGCGGATCGGTCGGTGCGAGCGGGGGAGTGGAAGCGCAACAAGTTAGGCGGGATCGAGCTGCGCGGCCGCACGGTGGGACTCGTGGGGGCAGGCCGGATCGGCGGCGAGGTCGCGAAGCGATGCAAGGCGTTCGAGATGCACGTGGTCGCGAGCGATCCGTATCTGACCGAGGAGCGCGCGCTCGATCTGGGCGTCGAGCGCGTGGAGCTGGACGAGCTCAAGAAGCGGGCGGACGTGATCTCGCTGCACGTGCCGCTTAACGACCAGACCAAGGGGATGTTCGGCGAGGCCGAGCTCCGGCAGCTCAAGAAGGGCGCATTCCTGGTGAACGTCGCGCGTGGCGGGGTCGTGGACGAAAACGCGCTGGTCAGGGTGCTGGAGGATGGACACCTCGGGGGTGCCGCGCTCGATGTGTTCGACCATGAGCCGCTCCAGCCGGACAGCCCGCTGCGGACGGCCAAGAACATCGTGCTCACTCCGCACCTGGGCGCCTCCACCAGCGAGGCGCAGGAGCTGGTGGCAGAGGAGATCGCGGAGGCCGTGCGCGCGGCGCTCGCCGAGGGCGACCTGTCGCGCGCCCTCAACGCTCCCGCCATCGGCGGCGAAACGCTCCAGAAGCTCCTCCCGCTCTTCCGGCTCGGTCAGAAGCTGGGCCGGCTGGGCGCGGGGCTCGCGCAGGGGGGGATCAAGGGGGTGGAGGTGCGCTACGCCGGAGACACGACGGAGGCACCACGCCCGCTCACGTCTTACGTCCTGATGGGGCTGCTGGGCGCGATCGTGGGCGATGACCAGGTCAATTTCGTGAACGCGCCGCACCTGGCGGAGACGCGCGGGATCGGGGTTTCCACGCACAAGCTGGCGCGCCGCCACGACTATACGTCGTTCGTCGAGATCAAGGTGTTCGGCGACGAGGGCGAGATGCGGATCGCCGGCGTGCTGCTCGGGGAGCAGTACCCGCGCGTGGTGCGCATCGGGGACTACCACGTCGACATCGTGCCGCAGGGCAGCCTGCTGGTGCTCCGCAATCGCGACGTGCCCGGTGTCATCGGGAAGGTGGGGACGCTGCTCGGCGACTTGAAGCTCAACATCGCCGAGTACCACCAGGCCCGGCTGGCTGCGGGTGGCGAGGCGCTGGCCGCGGTCTCGGTGGACGGCACCGTGGATCAGAAGGTGCTTGGCAAGCTCAGCGAGCTGCCCGAGATCACCGACGCGCGGGTGGTGCGGCTGGGCTGAGCTCGCCCGGTCCGGCCTCTGCCGTCGGGCGCGTTGGCGCACGATTAGCGTATGCTACGGGCGGCCACCACCTTGGGCGCGGCTCTGGCGGGGACCGCGATCCGAGGGCTAGGAGGCGCGCTGACACACGGAAGACCCGAGCGAGCGACGCTCCTGGCATTCATCGGCGCCGTGGTGGTCGGTGGCGGCAACTTCGTCGCGGTGAGGTTCAGCAACGAGAAGTTGCCTCCGCTCTTCGGCGCCCCCCTCCGGTTCGGGGCCGCGGCCGTGATCCTGTTCCGGATCGCACGGGTGCGCGGGGTCCCGCTCCCCCGTGGACGGGCGGCCTCGGGGGCGGCGCTCTACGGGCTGCTCGGCTTCGGGCTCGCGTATGCGTTCATCTCTACCTCGCGCTCGCGGTGCTGCACGGCCAGGAGCGGCTCGCCGGGCGCGGCATCGTGGGCGGGCTGCTGGCGATCGGGGGGTCTTCGCACTTCCCTGTGTCGGTGAGGGGCGAGGCTCCGCGCGCGCCGGCGGGCCGGGAGCGGGCCGGGAGCGAAATGCCGACGGCGGAGGCGGGGCCGGGACCGCCCCCTGGTACGCGGCGCGGGCGGGGCAGCCCACGCCCGGGCCGTGGCTGCTCTGGAGGCGCGGCACGAGCGCGTGGTCCCGTTTCGGGTCGGGGGCGGCGCTCGCCTCCGCCACGCTCTTTCTTCTTACCGACCCCCCTGGCGGGCGCCGCGGCGGCCTTCGCGGCGCTCGTGGCGATGCAGCGCCGTATCCGCCGCGAGGCGCTCCGCGAGGGAACGCTGGCGGCGCTGGCGCGCGAAGGGCAGGCCCGCGTGGCCCGCGAATGGAACGCGCTGGCCCGCGCTCCGGAGACGACCGAGGAGCCCGAATCCCCGGCCGGGCACCCCTATGCCCGGGATCTGGCGCTCTTCGGCCGCGCGTCGCTCTTCTGACTGTGCGGGCCGATCACGACGCCTATGGTGCGGGAGCGGCTCGCGGGGTGGCTGTTGGCGCCCGCGGCGGTCTCAGGGGCACGCCGCGAGGCCGTGCGCGCGCTCGCCGCGCATCCGGAGTGGCGCATGGAGCTGGCGGCCCGTGGCCGGGCGCGCGTGCCAGACTCTCCGCGGGGGCGCTGACGCGGCTGCTCGCGTGGGCCGAAGCTCCGGGTTCGCTCGCCGGCACCTGGGCCTGGATCCCCGCGCACGTGCTGCCGCCGCTCACGATCGGGCTCGGGGCGCTCCACTTCGTCGGAGTCACCGGAGCGCTCTGGCTCGTTCCGCTGCTGCTCCAGCTGCTGGTGCTGCGGAGGATCCGCAAGCGGGTCGCGGACGAGTCCAGCGCGGTTTCCTCCGCGGCGCCCGCCCTTCTCCGCTAAGCCGCCCAGCTCGGATGGCTTGCCTCGGTGCCGGGCGCGGCGGTGGTGGTCGAGGCGGTACGGGTGGCGGCCAGAGGCGGCAGCGGGGCCGCTCCGGAAGCTCGCCCGGCTGCTCGATGTCGCCGACAGCCGGGCCAACCTGGCCTACGGTTCGCTCAACGCGCTGCTCCTGCTGGACGTGCACCTGCAGCGTGCGCTGGAGGCGTGGAAGACACGGCACGGGACGCGCGGGCGCGCCTGGTTGGACGCGCTGGGAGAGGTCGAGGCGCTGTCCGGGCTGTCCACCTTGGCGCACGACGAGTCCCGCTGGGTCTTCCCCGAGGAAGGAGCGACTGCGAACGGGCAGGGGACTCGCACGGTCCCGCTGCGCGCCCGCGCGGTGCTCCGCCACCTGCTCGACGCCGGGGCCGTCGGCGCCGTGACCACCCACGATCTCACCCTTCACCAGGCTCCCGACCTGGAGGTGCGGACTCGTGCCTTCCACTTCCGCGAATCGGTGACCCCGGGCGAGCATGGAGCGGCGCTGAGCTTCGACTATCGACTGCGGCCGGGGCTGTCGACGACGCGCAACGCGATGGTCTTGCTCGAGGCGTGGGGTTGGGTCCGCTTCCGGGTCAGGCGCGGGAGTGATCCCGGAGGACGGCGACCCGGTACGCTCGGCTCACCCCGGCGCCGCGATCAAGGCGCGTAGATCCGCTTCGATCGCCTCGGGCGTGACCACCGACTGGTAGAAGAAGCCCTGGAGAAAGAGCGAGGGTGTTGCGTGCACGCCGCTCTCTCGGCCCCCGTGCGCGTGGGCCCAGATCCGGTCCGCGCGGCGCCGCGCATCCGGGTGTCTTCGGCGATCTGCTGGAAGGCGCGGTGGAACGCCTGGCAGTCGGGGCACTCGAGATCCGCGCAGATCACCAGCATCACAGGACCGGACATGCGGATCCGGTCCGCGGGTCCGACCGGCACCTGCAACGAACGGACGAAGTCGAGGCGGCCGTGCGGCAGCGTGGGAAGCAGATCCATCATGAAGGTGGAGCGTGGATTGCAGTGCGACGGAAGGTGCACTCGCGAACGTCAGTAGGTGAAGGAAAGCCGCGTGGAGTCGCCCCGCCGGAAGATCTTGCGCTCGCCTCCGTCCAACAGGAATCCGTCCACTCGCTTGCTCACCACGACCTCGCGGGGGAGGAGGGTCGCCGGGTCGGTGAGCAGCGTCACCTGGCTGAGCTGGACGAGCCGCTCGAAGGACATCTGCGGCAGCCCCATCTGCTGGAGCGCGTCGCTCATCACCCGGGTCAGCTCGTGCGGATCGGGAAAGGAGACCAGCTCGAGGTGCGCGCAGCGTCCTCCCGGCGCGGCGCAGGGCTCCATCCCGACCAGGCGGTACTCGTGCAGGTAGGGGAGCACGACCGAGGGCACGATCGGGTTCGCCTCCTCGCCCTGCGTCGTGAAGGTCTCGCCCACGGCGACGTCGAGGTCGGCCCAGGCACCGACCATCGCGCGCCAGAGGTCGCGGGCGTTGCCCATCAGCTGCGTCTCGCTTGTCACCTCCGCCACCACGGCCTCGAGGCTGGCCTCGTCCAGCCCGAGGGGGCGGAGCGCGTCCACCACCGATCCGGCCAGCGCCTCCACCGCCGCGAGACCCAGCAGTTCGCCGTCTCCCGACACCACCCAGTGCGCGTCGAGCATCCCCAGGGTGGAGTACACGATGCGGCGCGGGTCGTCGGGGGGGAGCGCGGGCGCAGACCGGAAGCGCGTCGCGAGCGGATCCAGGTGCTCGACGACCAGCCCGGAGGGGTGGCCGTGCACGTGCATGGTGTATTCACCCTCGATCTCGATCCGGCTCGCGGGCGTGCCCTCCTCGCGCTCGATCACGCGCGTGTACCCGACCGTTGCCTCGGTTCCGTCCGGCCAATCGAAGCGGAAGCGGACGGTGTCCGTCCCCGCGCCCGGCTCCTGAGCGCGCGCCGGACCGGGAGCGGCGCCGAGCACGCCCGCGAGAGCGCCGGCTAGGGCGAGGCGGAGCGCGGCTGACCTGGCGCACGCCGTCACGCGCGCACCGTGTCGAGCAGCAGCAGGGCCATCAGGCAGGGCTGATACAGGAGCGAGAATAGGAAGACCCGCCGCGCGCGCGCCGCGGTCATGCGCGCGGCGGCCACGCTCGTGAGCCCGAGCATGGCGAGCCCGAGCGCCATCGCGCCGGCCAGGTAGAGTGCGCCGGTGAGCCCGAGCAGGGAGGGGAAGGTCGAGAGGGCGAGCAGGGAGACGCTGTGGTAGACCATGTGGCGGCCGATGCGCGCGCCGCTCGGGTCGGTCGGCGGGGTGAGGAAGAAGCCCACCCGGGCATAGTCCTCGCGCAGCAGCCACGCCAGCCCGAGTACATGCGGGAGCTGCCAGAGAAACGCGATCCCGAACAGCACGAGCGCGCCCAGCTCGATCCGTCCGGTCGCGGCCGTCCAGCCGATCAGCGCCGGAAACGCCCCTGGGAACGCGCCTACTAACGTGGCCAGATAGGTGCGCGACTTGAGGGGAGTGTACGCCAGCAGGTAGGCGGCGGCCGAGAGCGCGGTGAGCGACGCCGGCAGCCAGCCGACCGTCCCCGCCAGGTAGCTTACGCCCCCGGCGAGCATGAGAGCGCCGAAGGCGAGCGCCTCCCGCGGCTCCATGCGGCCGGAGGGGAGCGGGCGCGTGCGGGTGCGCGCCATGCGCGCGTCGACCTCACGCTCCGCGTACTGATTGAGCGCGAGTGCCCCGGCGGTCGCGAGCACGGTGCCGAGCAGGGTGTGGAGGATCGGGAGCACGTCCGGACGCCCGCGCGCGCCGACGTAGAAGCTCACACCTGCCAGGATCGTCACGAACCCGGCGATCCCCGGTTTGGTCAGCTCGTAGTAGGATGAGGCCAGCGCGAACGTCCCCCGGGCGGACGCGCGCTCAGCCTGACGCTCGGCGGCCTCCGCCGTTTCGTAGGGAGCCGTCCGCGGCCGCTCGTCCGGGACCACCACTGTTTTGCCGATGCGCTCTCCTCGACTACCCGAGCGCGTCGAGCGCCTCGCCCATGGGGAGCGCCAGCCCGGTGAAGGCGGGCGTGTCGAACAGCGTGTATGAAGAGGCTTCGGTCAAGCGCAGCGTCATCAGCAGGTCCAGGAACCGGCCGGGGTGGTCGGACTCGAAGGCGACCACGAACTCCTGGTCGTCGAGGCCGTAGCTGTACGTGGTGTTCAGCTTCACGTCCGGCCACTCGTGGCCGACCCGGATGTGCTCGTCCATCATCCTCTGCCGGTCCTCTTGGGGCAGCTCGTACCAGGCCCGCGTCTTGGCCATCGGGTACACGAAGAGGTATTTTGAGCCCTGTGGGTTGAGCGCGATCCGCGCGTGGTCGAGCTGCTCGCCCCCTCCGTACTTCTTGATGTAGTCCTCTTCGTAGCGGTTCACGTAGATTGACCGCTTCGTCATCGCGAAGTAGGAGTGCGCGAGCGAGAGCCAGCCGCCCATCGCAGTGTGGTTCACGGCGGTCGCGAAGGCGTGCAGCTCCTCCAGCGAGCGGCTGGCCTGCCAGAGCAGCAGGTCGGCGTCCCCGCGGGTGCCCACGAGCGAGTAAGAGTAGATCATCATCCGGCGCCCCCACTCCCCCACCAGCGTCTCGAGCTCGCGCTTGTGCGCCTCCCGCTCGGCCCGCGGGAGTCGGCGCCAGCCCGGATCGACCCCGAGGATCGCGAAGCGCACGAACTCGCGCTCCTTCATCTTCTCCTGCTCGCGCTGGATGCGCGTCCAGGTGTCCTCTTCCAGCTCCGGCCGCTTGGGCAGCCCCGGGCGGACGCCCCGGGGCACGTTCTTCTGGGCGGTGTCGCTCATGCCCGAATCTTCGCCGGAAGCCGCCACCCCGGGCAAGCGCTGGGCGCTTGCCCGGGAGCCCGTGGGCAAGGATCGCCCCGCGTGAGCGGCGCATCCCCGCCGGCGGATCCTGCGGCGCTCGGCGTCGCCGAGGCCGCGCGTCTGCTCCATGCCCGGCGACTCTCCCCGGTCGAGCTCGTCCGCGCCTGCCTGGAGCGGATCGAGCGGCTCGACCGCCGGCTGAACGTCTTCATTACGGTCACGGCGGAGGCGGCGCTGGCCGAGGCGCGCGCCGCAGAAGCCGAGCTCGCGCGTGGCCGCTCGCGCGGACCCCTGCAGGGCATTCCGGTCGCGCTCAAGGATCTCGTCGAGACCGGCGGGGTGCGCACGACCGCGGCCAGCGCGGCCTTCGCCGATCGGATCCCGGAGCGTGACGCCGAGGTCGTGCGCAGGCTGCGCGCGGCGGGGGCGGTGATCATCGGCAAGCTCAACCTCCACGAGCTGGGGTACGGCGCGAGCTCGGTCATCGGGTACTTCGGCGCGGTGCGCAACCCCTGGGACCCGGGCCGTACGGCTGGCGGCTCGTCCTCGGGAGCGGCCGTCGCGGTGGCGTGCGGGTTCTGCCCCGGGGCGGTCGGCACCGACACGGGGGGCTCCATCCGCCAGCCCGCCGCCTTCTGCGGGATCACGGGGCTCAAGCCCAGCTACGGTCGGGTGAGCGTGCGCGGGGTGATGCCCCTCGCCCCGTCGTACGACCACGTCGGTCCCCTGGCGCGCTCGGCCGAGGACGCGGCGCTGCTCCTGGGCGTCATGGCCGGCCCCGAGCCGGTGGCCGACTATGGCACGGCGCTGGTCGAATCCGTGGAGAGGGTCGCCGCTCTCCGGATCGGCATCGCGCGCGCGCACTTCTTCTCCGAGCTCGATCCGGAGATCACCATCGCCCTCGAAGAGGCGATCGCCGTGCTCCGGACACTCACCGCCGAGGTGCGCGAGGTCGCGGTGCCGGCATACACGGACACCACGCTCCTCCGTGCCGAGGCGTGGGCGGAACACCGCGAGCGTGCGCTCCGGACCCCCGCCCTCCTCCAGCCCGAGACGCTCAGGCGGTTGCGGGTGGGTGCCGACGTCGGTCCCGCCGCCGTGGGGGAGGCTCGCCGGCAGCTCGCCGAGCTGCGCCGCCGGGCCCGCGAGCCATTCGAGGAGGTGGACCTCGTGGTCACGCCCACCGTCGCGGTCCCCCCCTTTCCGGTTGCGAATCCCCCGGAAGCCACAGCCAATCTACGCGAGCGCGAGCTCCTCACTCTCCGCAACACCCGACCCTTCAACGCGCTCGGGCTCCCGACCGTGTCGATTCCCTGCGGCTTCACGGCCGCGGGCCTTCCGGTCGGAATGCAGCTCACCGGCGCTCCGGGGGACGACTTGGCGGTGCTCCGGCTGGCGCATGCCTACCAGGTGGCCACCGGCTGGCACCTCCGGCGCCCGCCCCTCCCCTGAGCGGTCAACCTCCGGGACCTGTTCTTGCGTCCCTCGACCAGACGGGGCAGCCCGGGTCCGGGGGTCCGTGCCGGGGAGGACGGGTCCCACGTCACTTCCCGGTGCTGCCCGACCGTCCTGATTTCTGCCACGGAAATCAGCCAAGACTAGCAGGATCGGTGCCAGCGAGCCTCGCCCGGGCGGCTCAGTGCGTCTCGAACTTCAACCAGACCGTGTAGTCGCCGTGGTGCCCCGTGAGGCGGTAGCAGCCGTCCCCGTGCTCGGTCGTGGACAGGCTTGGGCTCACCGTCACCGCGCCGGTGCCGTCGCGCCGGATCTCGAGCCGGCCGAGCAGATCGTCCTCGCTGAACGTGTCCCGCTCCCAGAACTCGAGCCAGGCTTCGTAGCCCTCGGGCCCGATCCGCCCGAGATCGCGATCGAGCATGTACTCCCCGCGCCCGCCTTGACGGCCTCCATCCCGACCATCGGCACTTCCTCCGTCATGGTGGACTTGCCGTTCAGATCGTAGACGGTCAGGCGCCAGCCGAACTCGTCGCTGAGCCCCTCGAGGAAGTCGTCCGTCACCTCGTCACAGCGCACCCGGACCAGCGTGATCATCATCTCGCTCATGCGCGCCTCGGGGAGCTCGCAGCCGGCCGGTACGATGCCGTCCAGGCGGATCCTCTGGGTGGACGACGAGATCGAGCTGCTGCGCCCGCACGTGCTCTTCCTCCAGCAGCGCGGCTACCAGGTGGACGCGATCTTGAACGGGGACGACGCGGTCGCGCTGCTGCGGGGGAATCCGTACGACTTGGTGCTGCTCGACGAGCAGATGCCGGGCCGGCGTGGGCTCGAGGTGCT
>CAUZJY010000039.1:0-15235 GCA_963580305.1 Gemmatimonadales bacterium UBA6960 | reverse complement strand
CGCTTCGGGGGGGAGGAGTTTCTGTCGGTGCTGGCCGGATCGGACGCCGACGGAACGATGGTCTTCGCCGACCGGGTGCGCACCGCGCTACAGGCGCGGAGCTTCGGGGGCGCCACGCTCACCGTGAGCGCCGGGGTCGCCGTCTTCCACCCCGGGATGCGCTCGCCCGACGAGCTGGTCGCTGCGGCGGACCACGCCCTCTACCAGGCGAAGCACGAGGGGCGGAACTGTGTCCGGCTCTTCGGGCACGCGGGGCTCAAGTAGGACGAGACGGCGGCGGCGCCGGCCGCGGCAGAACGGGCCACGGCACCGGCGCGCCCCCCCGAGGAGATCGACCGGACCGCGCTCGTCTCCCCCCCCGATCACCTCCTTCGGCGTCAGCCGCCGCGCACTGCTCGTAGAGGACGAGCCCCAGGTGCGGAGCGTGATCGCGAACTACCTCAGCCGCGACGGCTTCACCACGATGGAGGCCGGATCCGTGGCCGATGGAATCAAGTGGCTGAAGGACGAGTTCGACGTGGTGGTCACCGACATCCGGCTTCCCGACGCGAGCGGCAACGAGTTGGTGGGCGCAATCAAGGCGCGCTGGCCGGCGACGCAGGTGATCGTGATCACCGGGCTCCAGGATACACAGGTAGCCACCGAGGCGCTGAACGCCGGAGCGGACCGCTACCTGTTCAAGCCCTTCGGGATGCCCGAGCTGCACGCACACCTGGTAGACGCTCTGGGGCGACGGGACCGGATCATGGCCGAGCGCACGGAGAAGCACCTGCTGACGACCGAAGCGAGGGCTCGTGCCGAGCAGGCGCGCGAGGCGGTGCTCAAGGGGGCGCGCGCGCTCGTCCGCGCCGTCGAGGTGCGCGACCCGTACACGCGCGAGCACTCCGAGCGGGTCGCACGCTACGCCCGCATCCTCGCGGCCGCACTGGACGAGAGCGCGGAGCTGCTCGACCCGGATGCGCTCAAGCTGGCATGCGAGCTCCACGACGTCGGCAAGATCGGCGTGCCCGACGCGATCCTGAACAAGGTGGGGCGGCTCACCACCGCCGAGTTCAGCCAGGTTCGTAAGCACCCGCGCACGGGAAGCCGCATCCTCGAGCCGCTGCTGGAGCACGCGACGGTGTTGGCGGTGGTGGCCTGGCACCACGAGCGCTGGGACGGGGCCGGCTACCCGGACGGGCTCGCGGGAGACACGATCCCGCTCGCGGCGCGCGTGGTGGCGGACGCGCTCGACGCGATGACCAGCGACCGCGCCTATCGTCCCGCCCGCGCGTGGGAAGAGGCGCTCCAGTAGATGCGCGTGCTCGCCGGGAGCCAGTTCGACCCGGGGGTGGTGGCGGCGCTGGAGCGCACGGAGCGCGAGCTCCGCGAGGTATTGGGAGGAGCAGGCGCGCTCGCCCGTGTGAGCCGCCTGGCTCAGAAGCCTAAGGCGATCCCGAGATCCCCGGCGACCCAGCGCATCCGCACCAGGCCGTCGTCCCGGAAGCGCGTGTTGAGCCAGCCGTAACACAGCCCCGGCGAGAGCCCCATGCGGCCCCGCAGGTCCACGCGGAGCCCAATCCCCACCTCCGCGCCCAGGCTCAGCGACGAGGCCCGGTGCAGCAGTCTGCCCGAGTCCGCTCCGGTCCCGTGGAAGTCTCGTTCGAGCCGCCCGAACAGCACTCCAGCGCGCGCCCACGCGTGCCCTGCCAGGATGCGCTCCATGCCGATATCCCAGGTCGTGGCGACGTACTTCTCGCCGGGGCAGCCGTCGGCGACGCAATCGAAGCGGTGCTGACTGAACCCCATGTAGGGGCCCCAGCCGCTCGGGCCGCGGTAGATGAAGTGCGCTCCGAAGGAGGGTGCGCGCGTAATCTCGCCCCCCGCGTCCGGTCCCGTCCGGAACGCCGCCACTGGCAGCACCGCGCCGCCGCGCGCCTCGATCGCGAGGGGAGCGTCCTGTCCGGAGGCCACGGGCGCGACGGCGAGCCCGGCGAACGCGGCGAGCGCGAGGCGGAGTGGATTCACGACGCACCGTACCCCGGCTCTGCACGCAGGTCCCAGGAGCCCGAGCCGCCGACCGCGCCAGGTTGCGCGCCGTGGGCGGAGCGCCCGACCGTACGGGATGATTTTACCCCAACTCCGATCGGCCGCGCGCCGGACCGCGCGGCGCACCCACCGGTTCACCGAGTCGGTGATCCGCGAGATGACCCGCGTCGCGCGGGAGCACGGCGCAGTGAACCTCGCCCAGGGCTTCCCGGACTTTGCATGCCCGGACGTGCTCAAGGAGGCGGCCCGCGCCGCGGTCAGCGCAGACGTCAACCAATACGCGATCACGTGGGGAGCGCCGCGGCTGCGCGCGGCGCTGGTCGCGAAGTGCCGGAGTTGGTACGGCATGGAGGTGGACCTGGATCGCGAGATCACCGTGACGTGCGGCGCGACCGAGGCCATGGCCTCCGTGCTACTCGCCCTCGTCGACCCGGACGAGGAGGTGATCGTCTTGGAGCCGTTCTACGAGAACTACGGCCCCGACTCCGTGCTGTGCGGCGCGCGTCCGGTCTTCTTGAGGCTGGATCCGCCGGACTTCCGCCTGGAGCTCGACCGGCTCCGCGCGCTCGTGACTTGGCGGACCCGAGCCATCGTCGTCAACACGCCCAACAACCCGACCGGGCGCGTGCTCGACCGCGCCAAGCTGGAGGCGATCGCGTCGGTGTGCCGCGAGCACGATCTGCTGGCGGTCACGGACGAGATCTACGAGCACATCCATTTCTCGGGCGAGCACATCCCGCTCGCGACGCTCGACGGGATGCGAGAGCGTACGATCCTGGTGAGCGGCGCATCCAAGTCCTTCAGCGTGACCGGATGACGGGTCGGCTGGGTGGTGGCGCCTCCGGACCTGACCGATGCGATCCGGAAGGTGCACGACTTCCTCACGGTGGGGGCCCCGGCGCCGCTCCAGGAGGGAGTCGCCGCAGCGCTCGAGGTGCTGGGCGAAGAGTACTACCGGACGCTCGCCTCCGAGTATCGCGAGCGGCGCGACCTGCTGATTCCCGCGCTCCAGCGTGCGGGGTTTGCCTGCGCGCCACCCGAAGGCGCGTACTACGTGCTCACCGACTTCTCCGCGCTCTCGCGTGCGGACGACCAAAGGTTCGCCCGCGACCTCGCCCGCCTGGCCGGGGTGGCTCCAGTACCGGGGTCGAGCTTCTTCGGTGCTCCGGACGCCAGACGCACGCTGGTGCGCTTCGCCTTCTGCAAGCGAATCGAGACCCTCCACGAGACCGGGGAGCGCCTGCTCAGGTTCGCCGCGGCGGGGGGGTAAGGGCGCGGCGCCGCACCCCGAGCCGGCCTGCCGCGAGGGGCCTCACCGCCCCTCCCAGCTCGTTCACCAGGAGCGAAAGGCGACGGCGCACCTTGTCGGATTCCCCGGTCTCGGTCAACGCGAGCTCGTCCGTGAGCTGGAGCATGTAGCCGACGATCACAGCCAGAGCTGGGCGGCCCGGTCGAGCTGCTCGGGTTCCTCTCCGCGCTCGCCCTTCATCTCCAGCTGGTCGTAGCCCACCGGATGGACGCGCGCGAACTCCCAGCTCGGAATCTGGTCGCGCGGGAGGAGCCCGGCGGGCTCGCCTCCCCGCTCGCTCGCGCGCCCGAGCAGCGTGAGCATCCCCTCCACCTCGCGGGCGTTGGTTCCCTTTGCGAAGGAGAGCGTGCCCAGTTGGTGGCCGTGCAGGCGGCGGGCGAGGTCCGAGAGGACCGGAGGGCGCGAATCGGTGGCCACGCCTTCGATGATCAGCTGCCGATGCGCGACACCGATAGAGAGGGAGGGATGCCCCGGGGGATACATCGCAAAGCGGTGCACGCCGATGGACAGCTCGATCAGCAGCTCCGAGAGCTCCCGGGGGAGCGCGGCCTGTTTCTCCTGTCCCGACGCCGCCGGCGCGCTCGGCGCCAGGCTCATTCCGCCGCCCGCCGGAGCACAGGAAGGGGGGGGCGCGCAAGCAGTCCCGCGCTCCCCCCTAGCCCCACGGTCACGGTCAGCGCGGTTACGAGCAGCCAGAGCACCAGCAAAGACGCTGCGCTCGGGAGGTACGCCACCTCGAACACCCCACGCGCCAGCGCCCAAGCGGCGGCCACCGCCAGCATGATTCCGGTGAGCGATGCCAGGGTTCCGAGCACGAGATACTCGGTGAGCAACACCACGCGCACCTGGCCGCGGCGCGCGCCCAGCGTCCGCAGGAGCGCGCTCTCGCGCATGCGCTGGAAGCGGGAGGCCGACAGCGCTCCCGCGAGCACGATCAGCCCGGTGACCGCGGTGAACAGGCCGAGAAAATGGAGCGCCGTGTTCACGCGCGCCAGCACGCGCTCGATCGCGTCCTGCACGCGGGTGAGGTCGAGGGACGAGACGTTCGGGTAGGCCCGCACCATGTTCGTCCGGATCCGCCCCCGCTCCATCGGATCGTCCACGCGCGCGATCATGACCGAGGTGTGGGGCGCTTCCTCGATCGTGCCGGGCTCGAACACAACGAAGAAGTTCGGCTCGAAGCGCGCCCAGTCCACCGTCCGTAGGCTGGTGACGACGCTCTCGACCGCGCGTCCGCCGAAGTCCCAGGTGATGCGGTCACCGAGCCCCACCTCGAGGTCGTCGGCCAGCTCGGCCTCGAGCGAGACGCGCGCGAGCGCAGTCACCCCCTCGGGGGGCAGGGCGCGCTCCTCCCCCTCCCACCACCGCCCCGCGACCAGCGTCTCGGCCGCGGTGAGGGTGTCGCGCCAGGTGTTGCGGTATTCGCGGCGGATCGCCCAGCGCTCCGGGCGGCGGGGGCGGGGCAGCTCGGCGAGCTCCGCGGGCCCAAGCCCATTGATCGCCGCGATGCGCGCGGGTACGAGCGGCGCGGTCACCACATCCGCGCGGGCCTCGGGGGGAAGCGCCTGGAGCACCCTGCCCTCCTGGTCGGGCTGGACGTCGAAGAGCACCAGATTCGGCCGCCCGCTCTGCTCCTCGAGGCCGAGCCCGGCGATGAGCGCGGACTCGACCTGGAGCACGGTGGCCACCGCGAACACCCCGAAGCCCAAAACCAGGGTGATGGCGACCGTCTGATTCTGGGGGCGGAAGAGGTTCGCGACGCCCTGTCGGACCGGATAGGGCGCACCGCGCGGGACGAACCGGCGCGTGAGTCGCACGAGCATCCATCCGGTGCCCCACAGCACGGCGATGCTGACGCCCAGCCCGATCCCGATCGCGAAGCCCACTCCCTCGTCCTGCTCGGGGGCCTGGAGGACGCTGAGCCCCACGATGCTGGCGCCGATCGCTGTCCACGCGAGCGCGCGCGCGGGATCCCAGCGGCGCCGGTTCGGACCCGTGTCCTCGCGCAGCGCGCGGAGCGGAGGCACGTCGCGCACTGCGAGCAGTGGCAGCCACGCGAAGAGCAGCGCGACCCACACCCCCATCGCGAGCCCCGCCGCCACAGGCGCCAGGCTGAAGCGGGTGGTGACCTGCACCGGGAGTACTTCGGCCAGCGCTACCGGAAGGAGGCCCTGCGCCGCGACCCCGAGCACGGCACCCGCGGCGGCGCCCGCGAGCCCGAGCACCGCCGCCTGGAGCAGGTACGCGATGAACACGCTCCGCTGGTGGGCTCCGAGGCAGCGGAGCACCGCGACCGTGGTCCTCCGCTCGCGCACGAAGACGTGTACCGCGCTCCCCACTCCCACCCCACCCAGGAGGAGGGCCGCGAGCCCCACCAGACCGAGGTAGCGGCCGAGATATTCGACCGAGTTGGTGAGCCGACGCGCCTGCGATTCCGCGGTGGTCCAGCGCACCTGCGCCTCGTCGAAGGTCGCCCGGTAGCCTTCCTCGACGTCGACCCGCTCGCCCCGGCTCGGGATCACGACGTAGTGCTCGTACCGCGCGAGGCTTCCGAAGGCGAGCAGCCCCGCGGCGTCGAGCGAGGCGTGCGCGATCCAGACGCGCGGCCCCACCGCGGTCTGGAGCGCGAAATCACCGAGCAGATCCTCGACCGTGCCGGCGATCCGCACGGTCACCTCGCCCACCATCAGCTCGTCGCCGGGGCGCGCGTCGAGCATACTGAGCACCGCCGGATCGACGAGCACCTCCCCTGCCCGCGGCGGCCACGCCCCCGCGGGCACGGTGCGCACGCGTCCATAAAAGGGATAGCCCGGGTCCACCCCGCGCACCTGGAGCAGGCGGCTCACGTTCGTGCGCGGCGCGAGCACCATCGAGACCACGCTGGTCAGCCGTGCCGAGCGGTGTCCCGCTCCTTCGAGGGAGTCAACCAGCGCGACGATCGGCTCCGGGAACGGCCGGCTCGACGCGAGCCGCGCGTTCGCGCCGAGCAGCACCTCGGCCTCGTCCTGCACGGAGCGCGAGACGTCCCCGGTGAAGCCGCGGATGGCGACGAGCCCCGCGACGCCGAGCGCGATCGAGGTCATGTAGACCCCGATCTGCCGGGCGGAGGCGCGCAGCTCGCGCCGGGCCAGGGTCAGCGCGAAGCGGCTCACTGGTGGCCCCCGCTCACCCGGCCTCGCGCGAGGGCACCACGGCGGAGCCGTGGTCGACGCGTCGCGCTCCGACCTGCGGCGCGCCGGCGCCCGCAACGTCGTCGTCGGCCACAACCCGGCCGTCGGCCAATGTGACGATCCGATGTGCGCGGCTGGCGAGCGCGAGGTCGTGCGTGACGAGCACAAGGGTGGTGCGCGCCTCGCGGTTCAGGTCCTCCATCAGCTCGATCACGCGCGCCCCGGTCTCCTGATCCAGGTTGCCGGTTGGCTCGTCCGCGAAAAGGATGCGCGGCCGGTTGGCGAAGGCGCGCGCGAGCGCGACCCGCTGCTGCTCGCCGCCCGAGAGCTGGGAGGGGTAGTGGTCGAGCCGACCGGCCAGCCCGACCCGGTCCAGCAGCCCGGCCGCGCGCTCGCGCAGCTCGCGCGGGGGGCGGTCGCCGAGGAGCTCGAGCGGCACGAGCACGTTCTCGAGCGCGGTGAGCGTGGGCAGCAGATGAAAGGTCTGGAAGACGAAGCCGACGTTCTGCGCACGAAACTCGGCGCGCTCGTCCTCGGTAAGAGCGGTGTGGTCCACTCCGTCGAGCCGCACGCGCCCCGTGGTGGGCTCGTCGAGGCCGGCCAGCAGCCCGAGCAGCGTCGTCTTGCCGCTGCCCGAAGGGCCCAGGATCGCGACGAAGGCCTCCGCGGGGATGCGGAGATCGACGTCCCGCAGGACGGGCAGCGGGCGGCCGCCGCTCGAATACGTCTTCCCCAGCCCTTCGGCCACGATCATATGCGCGTCCGCTCCCTCGTCCTGGTCATGGCCCTGCTGGCCGCTCCGGGGTGCGATCCGGCCGATGATGCCGGCGCATCGACAGAGGCCGCAAGTCGACCGGAAGTCAGTCGACCGGAAGAAAGTAACAGGGAGAGGGCACCCGCCTCCCCCCGACCGGCCGCCGGTCCGCGCGTGGTCTTCATGGGCACCAGCCTCACCGCCGGTTTCGGCCTGCTCTCGCCCGAGGACTCGTACACGGCGCGGCTCCAGGAGCTGGCGGACTCCGCCGGCCTTCCGGCACGCATGGTGAACGCCGGGGTGAGCGGCGAGACCAGCGCGGGAGGGCGGCGCAGGATCCCCTGGGTGCTCGGAGACACGGTAGATGTCCTCGTCCTCGAGCTGGGCGCGAACGACGGACTGCGCGGGCTCGACCCGGACGCGCTCGCGACCAATCTCGAGGCGATCATCGACTCGACGCGCACGCGCTGGCCCGACGCACAGATCGTCCTGGTGGGGATGGAGGCGCCGCCCAACCTGGGCACCCGTTATGCGCGGGCGTTCCGCGACGTCTTCCCGCGCGTCGCGCGTTCCCGCTCCGCCGCGCTCGTCCCCTTCCTGCTCAAGGGAGTGGGCGGGGTAGACGAGTTGAACCAGGACGACGGAATCCACCCGACCGCCGAGGGACACGCACGCATGGCGCGCACCGTATGGCCGGTTCTCGAGCCGGTGCTCCGCGAGCTCGCGCCGCGGCCGTGAGCGAGCCCCCGCCGGATCCACGCTCAACCGAGTTCCGCTTCAGTCTCCCCCTCAAGGTGCTCGCCGCCGCCGCTGCACTCTTGATCCTCGCGCTGGCGGTCGGGCTCCTGCTCCCGGGGCGTTGGGAGGTCGAGCGGAGCGTGCTGTTCGCCGCGCCGCCCCAGGCCGTCTACGGCTGGCTCGACGATCCGCGCCGCTGGGACCGGTGGGCCCCGCTCGGGGACGTCGAAAGTACCTTCTCGGGCCCGCCGCGCGGCCCCGGGGCCACCCGCTCCTGGCATCACCCGGAAATGGGCGACGGCACGTTCCGGATCGTGGCCGCCATGCCGAACCGCGAGGTGCGCTACCGGGTCGAGGTGCAGGAGGGAGCGCTCATCACCGAGGGCACGCTCCGCCTCGAGCCGGAAGGGGGCGGGACGCGCGTGACCTGGACCGAGCAGGGCGACTTCGGTCCCAATCCGCTGATGGGCTATACGGCGCTCGGAATGGACCGGCTGCAGGGTAACCAGATGGAGAACGCGCTGCAGAGGCTGGGGGAGTTGGTCTTGCGATGACGCTCGCGGCCCCGAGCGGCCCTGGCCCCCGCCGCGGCTCGAGCTACACCCGAGCCTTGTAGTACTCCAGCAGCTCCTTGTTCGTCGGCATCCGCTTCATCACGCCCAGCAGCTCGGTCATGGCCGCGTCGGCCGGGATGTCGGAGAGCTGGCGCCGCATCGCGCGCGCGAGCGCGAGCGCGTCGTCGCTCAGGAGCAGCTCCTCCTTGCGGGTCGCGGAAGCGGTGAGGTCGATGGCCGGCCAGATGCGCTTGTCCGCCAGCTCGCGCGACAGCACGAGCTCGCTGTTCCCCGTCCCCTTGAACTCCTCGAAGATCACCTGGTCCATGCGTGACCCGGTGTCCACCAGGGCGGTGGCCACGATGGTGAGCGAGCCGCCCTCTTGGCGTGGGTCAATCTTGCGCGCGCTGCCCAGGAAGCGCTTCGGCTTCTCCAGCGAGTTGGCGTCGAGGCCACCCGACATGGTGCGCCCGCTCCCTTCCTCCACCGTGTTGTAGGCGCGCGCCAGCCGGGTGATCGAGTCCAGGATGATCACCACGTTCTGCCCCGACTCCACCTGCCGGCGCGCGCGCTCGAGCGTCATCTCAGCGACGGCGGTGTGCCGGTCGGCGGAGCGGTCGAAGGTCGAGGCGATCACCTCGCCGAACCCGCACGCCTCCATCTCGGTCACCTCCTCCGGGCGCTCGTCCACCAGGAGGATGTAGAGCGTGCACTCGGGATGGTTCGTGACGATCCCTTCGGCGATCGCCTGGAGCACCATCGTCTTCCCGCCCTTGGCGGGCGCCACGATCATCGCGCGCTGCCCCTTGCCCAGCGGACAGAACAGGTCGATCACGCGGTTCGTGTAGTCGGGGTGCCCACGTATGGTGCGGCCGCACTCAAGGCGCAGCTGCTCGTCCGGGTGCATCGCCGAGAGGCGATTGAAGTCGGGGCGGCGGAGCGCCTCCTCCGGATCCTTCCCGTTGACGAGAGCCAGATGGAGGAGCGGGGGACTCTTCCCGTTCTTGGGGCGCTTGCCGACCTCGCCCGCCAGCTCGTCGCCGGTGCGCAGCCCGAACTTCTGGATGACCCGCCCGCCGACGTAGATATCGTCGTTGCTCGGGATGTAATCGGCGTCGCGTATGCGAATGAAGCCGGACCTGCTCCCGAGGACCTCGAGGATCCCAAGCGATTCCTGCGTGCTCACTCTTCTTTCGTCGTGGCTCTGGTGCAGTGATGGACGCGGGCGGATGCCCGGTCCGTTGTCATCTCGGGAGCCGGCTCGGCCGAGGGACCGCAAAGTCTCCTCCCCTTGGGCAATTCAGGTGCCAGGCGCAGTGGCCGCGCTGGGGACGCGGTCTTGCTACGGCTGGCGGCGACGAGCACCGAAATCGCTCGTCCACCCCCGGGCAAACCCCTCCGCGGGAGCTGCCGGGGGATCTCTCCTGGACCACCGGAGAGTGGATCACCCAAGGGTCGGGGCCGGCGGATGCCAGCGAACCCCGCCCGGGCGAACGCTTTCAACATCTCACGGAAGCGCCGATCCGGCAAGTCGGACTACGCGCCCCGCGTCCACCGCGCTGTCCCACCGCTCCACGTTCCGCTGTCCTGCAGGCGAGACAGGGCGGACCTCCCCATTCTTCTACATATGACGATAATGGCTGAACTACGCCATTTTCTCGAGATGGCCGCTGGCACGTCACGTACTCCTGCGCATCCATGCGAGCGAATCTCTGCTTGGAGAGGTACTTGTGCGTACCCGTGCGCTCCTCGGCGCCCTCCTGCTGGCGCTCTCGGCCCCGCCGGCACCCACGGGCGCTCAGTCGTACACGCAGCTCTCCCTGGATCTCTCCTACGGGCTGTTTTCGACGGCATCGGGCTCGGGATGGCCCACGCCGCACACGTGGGCTCGTACGGTGTGGCAGCGGCGTTCGGAGTCTCGGTCGCGACCGGACAGTCGGGCGCGACCGCCTATGGCGTCTACTCCGATCTCGGCCGCAGCCGCTACGCGCGCGGCTACGGGCGGCGCGCGCGGGCTGACTGGTGCTGGGACGAGGCCTGGGACCTGCGCTGGGGCCACCACTATTCCGGCTGGCCCGGCGGCTGGCGGTACGATCACCTCGACTTCTATCACGATTGCCTGAGCGGCGGGCTCGCCCACGCACATGACCGCTGGCGCTGGCACGCGCGCCAGGCCTACCGCATCCACCGCCCCCGGGGGAGCGGGGTCTTCGTGAGCATCTACGTGCGCGATCCGTTCTGGCGTCCCTGGGGTCCATACTGGGCGTACGATCCGTGGGGGCGGTACTGGGACGGCTGGCGCGACGGCCGCTGGTGGGCACGCGGGGGCGGCGTGATCTACGCGGGTCAGTTACGGACGGCCGTACGGTTCCGGTGGGGTGCGCACGGTTGACGCGGGACGGCCTTCCCCGCTCGCGCCGACGCGCTTCAAGGAAGATCCGCGCGTGCTCGCGACGGACGGCGGGGTGCGACGGGCAGTTCCGCGCGTCCAGCCCACGCCCGCCGCGGCGGCTGTCGACACCGGGCGTGGATCTCCTGCGGCACGCCCCGCTCCTGCGGCACCCGCCCGTCGCGGGGACTCCGCGCGCGGCGAGCGCCCGGCCCCCCTGGACCGGCCCACCGATCGGCTGCGCGGCGACGCGCGCGCCCCGCGGGGAGCGGACCGACCCTCGGTCGGGCCGGAGCGCGGGGCGGCGGGCGAGCGCCCGTCCGGAGCCGCCGAACGGGAGCGCCCCGAGCGCACGAGCGGCGCACGAGCGAGCCCGCCCGGAATCAGGCCACCCGGCGGCCGGGACGTCGCGCACGCGGCCGACCCGCGGGAGCCCACCGGCCGCGCGACGGCCTTCGCGGGGCGAGGCAGCACCTGCCCGCGCGCCCCGGTCGGGTGGAGGCGGCGAGCGGGCGACTCCACCGGTGCGGAGGCCGGCCACCCGCTGAACTCATCCCACCAGGAAGGGCGTGACCGCCGCGGCCCACGCGCGCGGCGCCTCGCGGTGAACCGTATGTCCGGCATGCGGCACGACGACGGGCTCGGCCTCTCGGAATGCGGAGGCCATCCGCGCTCCGATCTCCGTGAACTTGACGTCGCGCTCCCCGGTTAGGACGAGGGCAGGCGCGTGCACCTCGGGAAGGCGCGGCCAGAAGGACGGCTGCACCCCGGTGCCCAGCCCGCGCAGCCACGCCGTGAGGGAGGCCGGGCGGTTCGCGCGGCGCAGCTCGAGAAACGCCTCCCGTTCCGCCGCGGGCAGCCCGCCGCGGCTGGAGAGGAGCGGCTGCCGCTCCCACTCCTCCACCCAGGCCGCCACCCCCTCGCGCTCGATGCGCGCGGCGAGCGCTTCATCGCGCGCCCGGCGCTCGGCCCGCGCGACGGGATCGTCGATCCCCGGCGACGCGCTCTCGAGGATCACGCGACTGACGCGGCCGGGGCGGAGCACGGCCGCCGCGAGCGCGATCCGCCCGCCCATCGAGTAGCCGATCCAGGGGCAGGCGGACGCACCGGCCCGGTCCAGCACGCGCTCGAGATCGTCGAGCACGCGCTCGAGCGCGACCCGCCCCGGACCTGCCGGGTCGTCACTGGCGCCATGCCCCGGCAGATCCACGGCCAGGATCCGCCATCCCGCGAGCCCCGCGAGCGCGGCTTCACCCCAGGCACCCGCCGACCCACCGAACCCGTGGAGGAGCAGCAGCGGCGGCCCCTCGCCTGTGGCCGGGCCCCCGGCCGGGTCGCGCACGGAGACCGCGAGCTCCAGCCCGTCCGCGGCGCGGATCCTCAAGGACCGGGCGCCCCTACGGAGCCTCCCCGTCCTAAGATGGTCACCGAAAGGATCTGGGTGAGCTCCGGAAACTCCCCGCGGAGGTACTCGTTGCCGCGAAACGCCGCCTGGCTGTTGGAGGGCCCCCCTCCGTCGGGGGCCACCTCTCCGTAGCCGCCATGGAACGCGTCCACACTCTCCATCCCCACCACCACCTCACCAAAGGGGGTGAAGCGCTCCTCGTCGTACTGCAGGTTGTCCAGCCGGTTGATGAAGAGCTGCGTGGAGCGGGTGTTCATCCCCGCATGCGCGAAGCTGATCCGCCCGCGGGTGTTGGACTCGACCACGGGGTCGTCGCCGATGTAGCGGCCGAGCCAGAGGTTGTTGATGAGGGGATCGGAGTGGAAGCCGAACTGCGCGATTCCCAGCGTCACTCGGTGGATGTAGACGCTGTCGTAGTATCCAGCCCGGATCAGGTACCAGAAACGGTCTGCACCCCGCGGTGACCAGTCGCGATGGACCTCGATGACGAACGGCCCGGCGGTCGTCTCGAAGCGGGCCCGATAGGTGGGCGGAGCGGTGTCCGTCGCTAGCCGCGGATTCAGCAGGAGCGTCCGCGGAGACGCCGTGTCTGCCGGTGCAATCCGCGCCTCGGGCTGAGCGTCACCAGCTCGACCACACCCCGCGCCCGCGAGGGCGAGCGCGCACCCGAGACCCGTCACCATCCACCGTATCACCGCAACCTCCCCGGTCGTGGGCCGCGCGGACGCCACGGCGGCTCCGTGGTCGCACGGCCCCGGTTGGCCCAACACTATACGTCGCTCGCCGATCGGGGCCAGCGCACGGGCGGCACGGAACTTGTTCATCCGGCGAGAAGGAGCCTCGTGCGCTCGCGCCGCCCGCACTTCCAGAACTGATGGCGTCCGCCACGCACAGCACGCACGCGCATCCCCGCGATGGGGTGTCCTCCGCGGCCCGGGTCGCAGACTTGGGCGCGCGCCCGCCGAGCGGCGCCAGGCAGCGTCCCCCTCTCCCGAGGATCCGGCCGGCTGGAACTGACCCGGCCGAACGCAGATCACGCGATGATGAAGCGGCGCGCAGAGCAGTTCGCTGCGGACCACGGAACGAGAACGGCCTCCCGTGGGACGTCCACGAGAGGCCGCGTGGTCAGGAGAAAGCTAGACGTAGGGCTCGAGCTGCGGCCGACCGGTGCTCAGCCACCCCCGAACTCCAGGCGCGGGCTACGGCCGCCGGCGCGCTCCCGACCGGTGCCGGACGCTTCCCGAGCTCGGCTGGCGCCGCGTAGGCGGATCGTCGGTGGCGGCTGGGGACACTGTGCCGTCATCCGTGCGTCGCCCGGGACGCCGGCTCGCCTTGGCCTGTGCACGTGCGCGGTCCTCGGCCTTCCGCGCCCGGATCACGGAGATCCGCTCGCCGCGCGGCACCTCGAGCGCGCTCTCGGGCCGCGCGCCGTAGTCGAACCCTTCCAGCGTGGCGTGCGGAAGCTTGGCTCCTACCGCGCGCTCGATCTGGACGAGTTCGCCGGACTCCTCCCGCGACACGAAGGTGAACGCTTCCCCGGTCGCGGAGGCGCGACCGGTCCGGCCGACCCGGTGGATGTAGTCCTCCGGCACGGTCGGCACGTCGAAGTTCACGACGTGCCCGAGCGCCTCGATGTCGATCCCGCGCGCCGCGATGTCGGTCGCTACCAGCACGCGAAACTGACCATTCTTGAAGCCGGCGAGCGCCTTGGTGCGCTGCCCCTGCGAGCGGTTGCCATGGATCCGCTCCGCCGAGAGCCCCGCCCGCACCAGGTATCTCGCCAGCCGGTCGGCGCGATGCTTGGTGCGCGTGAAGACCAACGCCTCGTCGATCCTGCGGGACACGAGCAGCGCCAACAGCAGCGCGGATTTGAGCTCCTGCGCCACCGGGTACACGGTCTGCGTGATTCCGGCGGCAGGTGCCACTCGGCGCTCCACGGCGATCTTCACCGGGGAGCCGAGCATCTCCCGGGAGAGCTCCTGGACGGCCGGCGGGATGGTCGCGCTGAAGAAGAGCGTCTGCTTCGGTTTCGGGATGCGCCTCAGCACCTGACGGATCGCGGGCAGAAAGCCGATGTCGAGCATCCGGTCGGCTTCGTCGAGCACGAGGTACTCGAGCGCCGGCAGCTTCGCGTACGGATGCTGAAAGTGATCGAGCAGCCGGCCCGGCGTCGCGACCAGGACGTCGACGCCGCGCCTGAACGCGCGCTCCTGCGGGACCATCGAGACACCGCCGTGGATGACCGCGCCGGTCACCCGGGTGTGCCTGGCCAGCTCTTCGAGATCGGAGAGGATCTGCGCGGCCAGCTCGCGCGTGGGGGCGAGCACGAGGGCACGGGTGCTCCCGCGAGGCCGGTCGACGAGCCGGTGCAGCAGGGGCAGCAGGAAGGCCGCGGTCTTGCCGCTGCCCGTGGAGGCGCAGGCAAGCAGATCGCGGCCGGCTAACGCGGGCGGAATAGCGTCGACCTGGATGGGCGTGGGACGGACGAAGCCGAGATCCCGAACCCCGCGTACGAGGGTCGGGTGCAGAGCCAGATTCGAGAAAGGCAAGACGATGTCCTTTGATGTGAACAGCGCACCGGCCGAAGGGTTCGGCGCGTGGGCTGAAGCGTGTCTTTCGGGAAGGGTAGCTCCCGGAGTCGGGAGCTCGAGGAAGGAATCCCGCCCCTAAAGATAGCGGAACCGAGGAATTGTAGAAGGACCGGTGCGTCCGCCGCCGGAAGCGGCGAGCCGGCACGCCCGTTTTGACCTCCGGCACGGCCAGGGTACACTGGATCGTCCATCCAATCCGTCCCTCCTCGATGGGAAGCCAGCCCGTGCAAGCGCCCACCCATCACCCCACGCGATCCGATACCCGAGGCTCACACCCCTCGACACAGACAGATTCCG